>JBGUUL010000077.1:0-29087 GCA_045133515.1 Ruminococcus sp. | reverse complement strand
TGAAAAGGAATACAGCATTATCGGCTGGATTAACGGTGCTGATTGTGGAACAAGCAGTGACTGGGAAAGCACAGGCTATGCTTTTGTTGATGGCAAGGTAACAGTTGAGTTTACAGAAACAAGCTATGTATGTGTAAAGACAACAGATAACTCAAAGTGGTTCAATGCAGAAACCTTTGTTGGCGATGCAACAGAGGCAACATTCTACAATGGCAAGGACTACGGCGAAAAGATGATGGTACCTGCAGGTAAGGTAACATTCACACTAACAGTTGTTGACGAAGACACAGTAACAGTTTCTTACACAGTAGAGCAGGAAGAAACAACTTCAACAGTAGAGGAAACAACATCTACAGAAGAAGAAACTACTTCATCAGTTGAAGAAACATCTTCATCAGTAGAAGAATCTACTACAACAGAGGAAGAAACAACTTCTACAGTAGAAGAAACAACTTCAACAGTAGAGGAAACAACTTCTACAACAGTAGAAGAAACCACAGCAACAGAGCCATCTGTTCCTGTTGAAACAACAAGAACAGTTTACTTCACTAATGTAAACAACTGGAGTAATGTAAGAATCCTTGCATACTATATGGATGGCGAAACAAAGGTTAGTATGCCAACTGATAATGAAAATGGCAACGCTATGACACTTCTTGAAACAAATGAATATGGTCAGAAGGTATATTGCTATGACCTATCAACTAAATACACAACAGTACAGTTTGTTTCAAATTCTGGTGCATCAAGAACAGTTGAAATCACATTAACTGATGAATTTAACGGCTACTATCCTACAGAGAACAACAACGGTAACGCAGAGGAAAAAGTTGAAGGATACAATAGGGTTGAAGAACCAAATCCAACTGACCCACAGCCAACAACTTCAACAAACCCAACTGACCCAACAACTCCATCAGAGCCAACAGAAACAAAGACAATCACAGTAGTTGACGCAACTAATGAAAAGTGGATTGGCAACGCAGACGCTGTTCTAGTTCTTGTTGACAATGACACAAACACATCCTATGAAATGACAAAGGGCGACGGCGTTTGGACAGTAGAGGTTCCAACAACTGTTACAAATGTTACAATTAACAGAAATAAGACAGGTACAACAACTACTTGGAATAAGTGGGAGAACCTAACTGTTGCTGGTAATACTTTCACAATAACAGGTGACTCTGGTGTTTGGAGTACTTCACAACCAACAGACCCAACAGATCCAACTGACCCAACAGATCCAACTGGAACAAAGACAATCACAGTAGTTGATGCAACTAACGAAAAGTGGATTGGCAACGCAAACGCAGTTCTTGTTCTTGTTGACAATGACACAGATACATCCTATGAAATGACAAAGAGTGATGATGGTTGGACAGTAGAAGTTCCATTAACTGTTACAAATATCACAGTTAACAGAAATCAGCCAGGTACAACAAACACTTGGAACAAGTGGGAGAACCTAACTGTTGATGGTACAACACTTACAATTTCAACAAACGGCACATCCTGGAGCTAAAACCAAATAACACATTAGGGACTGTCTTTGGCAGTCCCTTTTTTACAGCCCTTTTGACTTCTCATTCCTTTTGTGTATAATAGTAATTAAGAATACACCTTACTGTTCTGTCAAACAGTAGAAAGGAATTTGTTATGTATAAGCTTATAGTATTTGACCTTGACGGAACTCTGGCAAACACCCTGGAGGATTTGGCAAATGCCACCAACAAGGGTCTTGAAAACCACAATTTCCCTACTCATTCTGTTGAAAGCTACAGAAAAATGGTGGGAAGTGGAATAATCAATCTTGTGAAAAGAGCAATCGCCCCCGTTACTGACGAGGAAGTAGTTATGGCTGTGAAAAAGGATTTTGATCAGTACTACAAGGAACACTCAATAGATAAAACCTGTGCTTATGAGGGTACCCCTGAACTACTTAACGCACTTGCTGAAAGAGGTATTATGACAGCAGTCCTCTCCAATAAGCCTGATGAATTTGTAGGAAAAATTCTCAAGAAAATTTTCCCAAATCACAGCTTTACCTTTGCTTGGGGTAAAAAGCCGGAGTATCAAATCAAGCCAAGTCCAGAGGCTCTAAACGCAATTATAGAAATGACAAACACACCAAAAGACCAGTGCTTATATGTGGGTGACAGCGATGTGGATTGCTTTACTGCCCAAAATGCAGGAGTAAAATGCTGTGGCGTTAGCTGGGGTTTCCGTGGCAAGGAAGAACTCATTAGTGCCGGTGCAGATATAATTATCGACACTCCTTTGGAAATGCTGGAGAAGATTGATATATGAAGATAAATTATCAAAAAAATCTTGAAAAGCTCATTGAGGAAAACAAGAAAAAGGGCATAGTGCCAAGTCTTTTGCTACATTCCTGTTGCGCTCCCTGTAGTAGCTATGTTATTGAGTACCTCAGTAACTATTTCAACATAACTGTCCTCTACTATAACCCAAACATAGGGGAGGAGCAGGAGTACATAAAGCGTCGAGAGGAGCAGAAACGGTTTATCTCACAGTTGCCCACCACATATCCCGTTAAATTCCTTGATGGGGACTACAACCCACAGGTTTTTTACACAGCTGTTAAGGGGCTTGAAAATGAGCCTGAAAGGGGCAAACGCTGTTCTGTGTGCTTTTCTCTGCGACTTTCCTATACGGCAAAAATTGCAGAGGAAAATTCCTTTGATTACTTTGCTACTACCCTAACCCTAAGTCCTCTGAAAAATGCAGAGGTTATCAACAATATTGGCAGTAATATTCCCTGCACCTCAAAATACCTTCCAAGTGACTTTAAGAAAAGGGAGGGCTACAAAAGGAGTATTGTCCTGTCAGAAGAATATAATCTCTATCGTCAGAATTATTGTGGCTGTATTTTTTCAAAAAGAAATGACCTATGAAGTTAGACTCCATAGGTCATTTTCCTTTTGTTAATTTTGTAATGTTAAGCTTCGTTTCTGTTAATTGCGTTTAGCACACCTAAAATTGAGCTGTAGTTAACATTGTGGTCAATGCCAACACCAAAGATGTGCTTACCCTGTGGTGTTTTAAGCTCAATGTAAGAAACAGCCTGTGAGTCTGAACCCTCGCTAATTGCGTGCTGGCTGTATGAACGGAAGTGATAGTCACCAATACCGATTTTCTTCAAGGCATTGAAAAATGCGTCAATAGGACCGTTGCCCTTGCCTGTAACATTCCTCTTATCCTCACCGTCAATGGTGATAATGCCCTTGAAGTGTACATATTCCTTGCCGTTTTCGTTTTCTTCAAAAATTCTGCTGTTGGAGATTTCGTACTTCTTCTTGTGGTCAACATAATTATCGGTGAATACCTCAAACAGCTCCTTTGGAACAAGCTCTCTGCCAAGCTGGTCACATTTTTTCTGTACAAGTGCGCCAAACTCAGGGTGCATTTTCTTTGGCAATTCATAGTCAAAGTTATGCTCCATAACATAGGCTGCACCACCCTTGCCACTTTGGGAGTTAATACGAATAATAGGCTCGTATTCTCTGCCAACATCAGCAGGGTCAATTGGAAGATAAGGCACTTCCCAGTATTCATCGTCAATGTCCTTCATATACTTGACACCCTTGTTAATGGCATCCTGATGACTGCCTGAGAAAGCTGTGAAAACAAGCTCGCCAATATATGGCTGTCTTTCGCCGATTTTCATATTTGTGCATCTTTCAAAGATTTCCTTGTACTTTGGAAGATTTGAAAAATCAAGGCAAGGGTCAACACCCTGTGTAAACATATTTAGTCCCACAGTAACAATATCAAGGTTACCTGTTCTTTCTCCGTTGCCAAAAAGTGTACCCTCAACTCTATCTGCACCTGCAAGTAGAGCAAGTTCAGTAGCAGCAACGCCTGTTCCTCTGTCATTGTGAGGATGAACGCTGATAATTGCACTTTCTCTGTTTTTCAGATGCTTAATAAAGTATTCAATCTGGTCAGCATAGGTGTTGGCTGTGCACATTTCAACTGTGTTTGGAAGATTTAGGATAACGGGATTTTCTGGTGTTGACTGTAGTTCCTCCATAACCTTTTCGCAGATAGCTACAGCATTGTCCATTTCGGTGCCACTAAAGCTTTCCGGGCTGTATTCAAAGCGAATGTTGGTGTCGCCCTCATAGCTGTCAGTCAGCTCCTTAATGAGCCTTGCACCCTCAACAGCAATGTCAATAATGCCATCCATCTCTTTTTTGAAAACAACCTTTCTCTGTAGGGTGGAGGTGGAGTTGTAGAAGTGTACAATTACATTTTTTGCACCCTTAATTGCCTCAAAGGTCTTTTTGATTAAGTGTTCTCTGGCTTGAACAAGAACCTGAATAGTAACATCATCAGGAATATGTCCTCCCTCAATGAGTTCACGGCAGATTTCATACTCTGTTTCAGATGCAGAAGGAAAGCCGATTTCAATTTCCTTAAATCCCATATCGCAGAGAGCGTGGAAGAACTCTAGCTTTTCTTCAAGGTTCATTGGGTCAATAAGTGCCTGGTTACCATCTCTAAGGTCAACGCTACACCATATAGGTGCTTTTTCAATAACTTTTGTTGGCCATTCTCTGTCAGGCAAATCAATTTGCTTAAAAGGAATGTACTTTTTGTAACCTTGCTTTAACATAATAAATTCTCCTTTTGTTCTATTACAAAAAAATCGCCCCTAAAAATAGGGACGAATAAAATTCGTGGTACCACCCAAGTTCAAATATATGTCACCATATATTCCTTACAGACTTCTAACAAAGTCCTGACCGATAACGGAGCCTGCCGTTCTGCCCTTATAAGACAGAAAACTCTGGGATGAGCTATACATACATACCTCGTCACTGCTTTACACCACACAGCAGTTCTCTTTGCACAAGAATATGTATCTTGTTCCCTTCACAGTTTTTAAGGGTTTTCTTTTGTTACTATCTATTATATAAATACGGAAGTATTTTGTCAAGAACTTTGTGTCTGTTTTCCGAATATTCATAAATTCCCCCTTGTTTATTCCGTAGTTTTATAGTATTATGTAGTATATAATAGTGTAACTATAAATTTAAGGAGAATGCTATGAACATTTTACTAACAGGTGGAGCAGGATATATTGGCTCTCACACTTGCATAGAGCTTATAAATGCAGGGCATACAGCAGTAATTGCAGATAACCTTTGTAACAGTAAAAAGGAGTCTATAAATAGGGTTGAGAAAATCACAGGTGCAAAAATTCCTTTTTATGAAATTGATGTCCGTGATAAGGAGGCTCTTTCAAAGGTTTTTGAAGAAAACAGCATTGACGCAGTTATCCACTTTGCAGGATTAAAGGCAGTTGGCGAAAGCTGTGAAATTCCTCTACAGTACTACAGTAACAATATTGACAGTACTCTGATTTTGCTTGAGGTTATGAAGAAGTACAACTGCCACAACATTGTATTTTCTTCCTCTGCAACAGTTTATGGTATTCCAGAAAGAGTGCCTCTTGTTGAAACAATGCCAACCTCTTGTACCAACCCATATGGCTGGACAAAGCTGATGATTGAGCAGATTTTAACAGATGTTGCAAAGGCTGACCCTGAGCTTTCTGTGGTGCTTTTAAGGTACTTTAATCCAATCGGCGCACACGAAAGTGGAACAATTGGCGAAAATCCAAACGGTATTCCAAACAATCTTATGCCATACATAACACAGGTTGCCATTGGCAAGCTACCACAGCTTGGCGTTTTTGGTGACGATTATAAAACCCACGATGGCACAGGTGTTCGTGACTACATTCATGTTGTTGACTTGGCAAAGGGTCATGTTAAGGCTATTGACTACGCAGCTAAGAACAAGGGCACAGAAGTGGTGAACCTTGGCACAGGCACAGGTTACTCTGTACTTGATATTGTAAAGGCCTTTGAAAAGGTCAATAATGTTGAAATTCCATATGCTATAAAGCCACGCAGGTCTGGGGATATTGCAGAGTGTTATGCTGACCCAACAAAGGCTTTTGAAAAGCTTGGTTGGAAGGCAGAAAAAACTCTTGAGGATATGTGTCGTGATTCCTGGAGATGGCAAAAGCAAAATCCAAAGGGATATGAGGAATAAAAGGTAAAGGGTGATAAAAATGAGAAAGTTAAAGACTATTACAGCTACAATTATGGCAGTTGCAGTTGCTGTGCTTTCTGTAATGACAGCATCAGCAGATGACACTTGTCTTATAAATGGAAGTATTGAGGCAAAGGTTGGGGACAAGGTAACATACAACCTATATATTTCTGATGTTCCTGAAAAGGTAGAGGATTTGCAGATTGAGGTTGACTACAATGCTGACTGCCTTGAGGCTATAGATGATTCAGTAACATACCCAGACGGTGGTAGCTCCGTTTATAACACAAAGATTGCTGGTCAGGTGCTTTTCAACAGTGCAAACGGAATTGAAGGTTGGGATTTTAAGGAAAAAACATTGCTCTTTGGTTGTTCCTTTAAGGTAAAGTCAGCAGGTGAAAGTGAAATTTCACAGTACATTCAGTGTATGGACTATCTGTCAAATTCACAGTCAGTTGATGATTATGTTCTTACAACAGAGTTCCTTGTAAACGAAAAGACAGTTGAGGAGGGTAACCCTCCTGTTATTAACCCAGCAGGACAGGGTGGCAACTTTATCAACTTTGAGAATGGTAAGGGCGTGAAAAACGGTGGCGATAAAGCTATCGGTGGAGCCTACGGTGCTGTTGAAAATAATAATCAAGACGGAAATGTAGATAACGGCGATGTAGCTAACAATGGTGATGTAGTTAACAACGGAGCTGTTGATAATGGTGAGGCAGGAAACAATGTAGTAGGTCAAGAGGCAACAGTAACTGCTCCACAGCCAACAACCACAGCCACAACAGTTGTTCTTACAAATTCATCAGGTGTAGCAATTACAACCCCAGACGGTCAAGAGAAAACCTGGTCAGAGTCCAACAACACTTGGAGAAATATCGGTATTGTTGCTCTGTCACTTGCTATTGTTGCCTGTATTGTAATTACAGTTATGATTAGGAAGAAAAAGTCAGCTAATCCAGAAGAAAATAATTCCGAAAAAGAATAATGTTCCCTTATTTGTGCAGTATTACTATTTTGAACACCTAAAGTTTGTGCAAATTAAAGAAGGTAAAAAATTACAAAGTTGTTGCTTATTGGTTTTAAAAGGTGTATAATAATTCCAATGGGGAATGCCCCTATAACAAAACAAATTTTTTCAGGAGGAAAAAACAATGAGAAAGTTATTAAGCTTCGTACTCGTTATTGCAGTTGTTATGAGTTTTGCAACTGTTGCAATGACAGTATCAGCAGCAGAAAATGACGACGCTGCAGTAGCAGCACAGAGCGAAGAGGTTGCAGTAGCAGCTGAGGGCAATGTTGAAGTTGGTGCTGGCACAGATGTTGAAAGCACAGGTACATCCGGCAAGGTTTATTTTGAAAAGCCAAAGCAGTGGGCTGGTACAATTTTCTATTGCCATATTTTTGAAGCAACAGGAGATATGACATCATTCTTCGGTTGGCAGGCTAAGAAGGAAAAGCTTGTTGAAGAAGACGGCAAACTTGTATATGACCTTTCAGTTTTAGATGATTCTATGGCACAGCTTGAGGGTGGTCTTAAGCCAGGTGTTGACTACAGCATTATGTTTAGTGATAACCTCTCTAACGAATCTTGCTCAATTATGTTTAACACAAACTGTATCGGCGATACAGCAAAGCTTGTTTCTGACACAGCAACATTTGAAAATGCTGTTGACTCAACAAAGCATTCATATGAACTTAGCTGGACAGCAAATGCTGACAAGTACGGTGTTCCACTTATGATTACATCAGTTGGTACAGTACAGGGTAAGTTTATGGCTAAGGGTACTTCAACAAAGGACCTCGTTGAAAAGTGGGATAAGGATTATCCTGATTATCCAAACGTTTCTTCTTTCAGCCCACAGAGTGACGCAAGAGATCATGCTACAAGAAAGGCTGAACTTCAGACACAGCTTGATAAGTTAGTTGCTGAAGGTAAGGTTCTTTATGTTGGTGGTGGCGTATTCACAGAAGCTCAGAACGAGAGCAACGGTGGCAACTCATCATCAAATGGTAGCTCATCTTCAAACGGTAGCTCAAGCAACGGCTCATCTTCAAACGGTAGCTCAAGCAACGGTTCTTCTTCAAACGGTAGCTCAAGCAATGGTTCTTCTTCAACTGTAACAACAGGTAAGACATCTGACGGTAAGACAGTTACTAAGGACGAAAACGGTAACTTCGTTGATGAAGACGGTAATGTAGTTGACGCATCTGATGTTGTTTCAACAACAACTACAGAGGCTTCAACAGGTACAGTTTCAACAGGCGAAGAAACAACATATGTATTTGTTACAATCGGTGTTATGCTTGCAGCAGCAGGTGTTTACTTCTTAACTCGTAAGAAGAAGGCTTAAATTCTTACTTAAAACTCAACAAAACTAAGGCTCTATCCTTTTGGATAGAGCCATTTTTTGGTTATTCATAAATTGTTCATACATATTTATATGTGATATAGTATAATAATTGTATAAGATTTTGTGTGAGGTTATTTATGAAAAAATTGCTGGGTTTTTTTTTTACATTGGTAATAATCATAACTACAGTTTTTGCTTCAGTAGTTAGCTATCAATGTGAAAATGTTGAAGAAGAAAATAAAAACTGTATCTATTTTATGGCCCCAAGTGGAGATAATGGATGGGGTAACTTTGACACCGTATATTGCCATATTTGGATTGACGGTGGTGACGAATTTTTCACCTGGCAAACCAATCCGGAAAAATGTGAAAATGTAAAGGGTAATTTATGGAAATATGACCTTACAAAACTAAAGGGTAGTCGCCGTACTCCAAATGGATTTGATAAAAAAACAACCTATGGTGTTGTTTTTAGTGATAACATTGGCAACCAAACCTATGACCTTTATTTTACTAAGGACTGTATTGGTGATACTGTAGAGTGTACCAGTGCTTACAGGGGAAATCCTGTTGATGTTTCAAAAAAGTGCGTTGTTGCCAAATGGAAGATTAACGGAGATAAATATGATTCCGTTGAATACACAAAAGAAACGGAAACCACAATAGGCGAGAGTAACTCATTGGGAGAAAGTAGCAATAGCCTTAACCAAGATATGAGTATGGTTATAATTTTGATACTCTCCATTGTTATAATTCTCCTTGTTATTTTTATGATTGTAAAGGTAATTTTGAAAAAGAGGTAAAATTAAGGGAGCAGTTTTCTGCTCCCTTTTGATTTATTCGTAGGTGTGTGTGCATACTTCCTTGATTTTATCCCTTAAAATCTGAAAATCCTGAAAAGCCTCAGGTCGCCTTCTTGGGTCACGAAGAACTGCAGCAGGATGTAGCATTGGCATCATTAGTACGTCACCTTTTTTAAAGAACATTCCGTGTTCTTTTGTGATTTTGATGTCTGGCTTGATGATTTTTGCCGATGCAATTCTGCCAAGACAAACTATGATTTTTGGCTTCATAAGGCTGAACTGATTTCTTAGCCAAGGAATACAGGCCAGCTGTTCCTCTGGCTTTGGGTCACGATTTTTTGGAGGTCTGCACTTCACG
This sequence comes from Ruminococcus sp., assembly GCA_045133515.1. Classification (GTDB taxonomy): domain Bacteria; phylum Bacillota; class Clostridia; order Oscillospirales; family Acutalibacteraceae; genus Ruminococcoides. The sequence goes on along the minus strand of JBGUUL010000077.1, from coordinate 19,488 downwards.
ATGTTGGCAATATATATGTTCTTCTCTCTTGACAAATCTATGGAGTAAAGCATTTTATCAAGGAGCTTTCCTCCTCTGCCAACAAAAGGTTCACCCTGTAAATCTTCATTTTCTCCAGGGCCTTCTCCAATGAAAAGCACTTCGGCATCCTTGTTGCCTACACCGAATACCACATTATTTCTTGTTTCACACAGACTGCATTTTTTACAGTCAAGACATTGTTTTTCTAAATCATTCCAATTATCTATCATTTTTTCTCTCCTGTTTTTACAATATATATTGAAAAATTTATTTTTTAGGTGTAATATAAAGGGTAGAGATTTACTCTAAAAAATTTTTGATTGGTGGTTTATATGAAGGTTTTAGTTGAAACATCAGCTCATCACGTTCATGTTTCTGATGAGGCTCTTGAGGCACTCTTTGGTAAGGGCGCAACACTTACAAACAAAAAAGATTTATCTCAGCCAGGACAGTTTGCCTGTAACGAAAAGGTAACAGTAGTTGGCCCTCGTGGAGAAATGACAATGTCAATTCTTGGCCCTACAAGAAAGAACACTCAGGTTGAGGTTTCCCTTACTGATGCAAGAAAGCTTGGTATTTCTGCTCCTGTTAGGGAGTCTGGTTGTATTGAGGGTACACCAGGTTGTAAGCTTGTTGGCCCTGCAGGTGAGTATGAAATCAAGGAAGGAGTTATCGCTGCAAAGCGTCACATCCACTTTACTCCTGAAAATGCTAAAGAGGCTGGAGTTAAGGATAATCAGGTTGTTTCTGTAAAGATTGAGGGTACAGACCGTTCTCTTATCTTTGATGAGGTTGTAGTTCGTGTTTCCGAAAACTACGCACCTGCAATGCACATTGATACTGACGAAAGTAATGCAGCAATGGCTTTTGGCGAGGTTTACGGCGAGATTATCCTATAATCATATCTAATTAACCTACATAAATTTACAAAGATTAAGGACAGAGTTTTCTCTGTCCTTTTTATTTTTAGAGATTCACATTTACTCTATTAGTCCTGCAATCTTTTTCTGAATTTGTGTGCAGTCCAAAATATTCACCTTGCCGTCTTTGTTGAAGTCAGAATTTATAAGGCTTTGCTCTGATAAATCTTGACTATGAATTGTGTATTTTTGAATTAAAGAGGCATCGGAAATATCCAATATTCCATCCAAATTTGCGTCCCCAAGAATGGAGCTTTCCTTGGTGGTGATTGCCTTAATTACCAATGTTCCTCCCTGGTCATCTCCACAATATTGTTTGTAGAAGTCCATTACATCCATCATTTCTTCGTCAAAATAGAGGAAGGACTCACCTTTTTTTGCATCGGTATTGTAAAGCAAAGTATCACCATTTGTCAGCCATTCTGAAACGCCTATTCCGTTTTTAATCTCCTTATCAGCAACATTTGTAGTGTCAATTCTAACACCAATGGCTGCTTTTTCACTTGGAATAGGGAAGTTTTCTATATCAGCACAAATGTAACCACTGTAGTCAACCTTGCCTGAGCCTAATTCCTTCCAAAGGTTTTCCTGTACTGTTGGCACACCTTCACTGTCGGTAGGAATGTAATACAGTGTGTAGTCTGCACCAATACTTGTGGTTTCAAATACAATCTTATCAAGAAATTCATTGTCCTTGTTGAAATCAAGAACATTGATATACACATTATCCTTTAAGCCGAGGGTATAAGGAACTAAATCGTTAGGATTATCCTTTGAATAATGATAGAGGATGTCATCAAGATAATTGAACTCATAAACTGCGCCGTCAATTTCGTTCTGATAAATATTGTTATGCTCCTCTATTGTCATATAGTCAGTATAACAGTATGTAATACCAAAAACATTTGAGAAAAGGTAGTAGTCATAGTAGGAAATCCAGGCGTAACCACCAAATTCGGAGTTAGGTCCCCAACTGTTTTTAATAAGCCAAGCACCATCTTCAGGTGGTGGCGTTAGGAAGTTGTCCTTACTGTAATTGTCATCCCAACCAACAACGCTGATGTTGTGGCCAACAATATTTTCTACAGGCTGTTTTTCGGGGCAATAGGTGTTTGTGGAATTCTTTGTGAACTTGCTATTACTGTTGTAGCTTGATGTAACAGCACCGTAATCCATAATACATTTTTTAATTGTATCCTTGTCATCACCATTCAGATACATAATTCCGGTTACACCGTACTGAACATCCTCCTTCTTTGCTGGTTCAAACATTGACAAAGGGCTGAGGAATGGGAACTTTTCTTCTTTAATAGCACCTGACCAGCTTGTAAGATAGCCTGTTGAGATAAAAGGGAAACCGTTGCTTTTTTGATAGTTTCTTACCCAACCTGAACCGTCATTCCTTGGAGTTGCCCAAGCGTCAGGATGAGAAACGGAAAACCAGCTTGACTGAACAGGAGAAATTTTATTGTCCTTAACAAGTCTTGTTTCCAATGATGCCATAGCAGCAAAGCTCCAACAAATGTTGGTTGTGCCTTGGTTTCTGATAGGTGTCTGAAATCCTAAGTCACGAGAACTGTATTTCTCAGGTAGCTCCCCTGTAACCTCAAGGGTTGTTTTTGGTTCATCATTGGCAACAGCTATAATGTCGCTTTTGGCAGAAATAGGTGTAATTTTCACATTTGCAGCATTTGCTGAAAAACCAATGGAAGAACCCATTATCAGCGCAGAGGCAACAGCTGCTGTTTTGATAAATTTCTTCATCTCAATTCTCCTTTCTTCGTTATATATATTATAATTATAACAAATAATAATATTGCTGTAAAGAATAAAAAGAACTAAAAATCTTATAATATATTTGTAGAGATTGTGAAGCAGTAGTGAGGTAATAAAATGGAAAGAAGAACTGACCTTGCTCTTGAGGCAAAGGAGCTTTTAGGTGAGGATATTAAGGGTGTCACCCTTGAAGAAGAGGACAAAGAGGATATACACATTTCAAGACTGAAAATACGCAGTGACTCTGCCTGCCGTCAGCTTGGCAAAGAAAAAGGAATATACATCACCCTTGAGTTGCCCCCATTTACAGACTCCTTTCGTGAGCCTGATGAAAGAATTGAAATAATAGCAGGGGAAATTCGCCGACTTCTCCCTGTCAACGGTCTTGTACTAATAGCTGGTCTTGGAAATATGGAAATAACCCCAGATGCTCTTGGTCCAAAGTCTGCTATGAAAATTCTTGCTACTCGTCATATAAATGAGGAGGTTGCAAGGGCAACAGGACTTGATAAATTGCGACCTGTGGCTGTTGTTTCCACAGGTGTTACAGGAAAAACAGGAATTGAAACAGGTGAGTATCTTTTCAGTATAATAAAGAAAATAAAGCCAAACGCCGTTATAGCCATTGATGCCTTGGCTTCAAGAAGGCTCAGCCGACTTGGCTGTACTCTGCAAATCAGCAACACAGGGATTTCTCCTGGGGCAGGTGTGGGAAATCACAGAACAAAGCTTACAGAGGAAACAATGGGTGTTCCTGTTATCGGAATAGGAGTGCCAACTGTAGTTGAGGCCTCCACCCTTGCTATTGACCTTTTTGATACAGAGGATGTGAAGTTTTCTATGAAGCTCCGTTCTCTTGTTAATCCCAGTGGCAGACAAATGGTGGTTACTCCAAAGGAAATTGACCTACTGATAAATAGGGCGTCAGAGCTTATTGCTCTTTCTATAAACTACGCACTTCATCCTGACCTTAGCATAAACGATTTACTTTCTTTGATGTACTAAATTGTACAAACTTTGCATATGCTATAAGGCAAGGTAAGGGAGGTGCAGAGTACGGATAGCAGATATTTTAGAGGTCTTTGTATGGTGATTTCTGCCCTTGTTTTTGTGGTGGGGATATTCTCCCTTGTAAATAGAGTTGGTGGATATATTGATAGTGGCATTACAAATGTTCTTGCAGAAACAACAGTGCCTAAAGTTACCTCCAAAAACCAAAGCTCCACAGAGCCAAAGCCTGTTGCAACAACTGAAAAAGCTACTGAAAAGACCACCACAGAAAAGCCACAGCCTACAACCTCATCAGGAATAAACTACCCTGTAATTGAAAAGCAGTTTCTTCCAGATGGCATTGTCTATGACAACATTTCTGTAAAAAACGGAACAGACTTCACCCTTGATGTTGGAAGTGAGTTAAAAGAAAATCTTGGCTTTAATATAGAAAATAATCATCAGGTGCAGGTGCTGATTTTCCACACTCACGCCTGTGAAAGTTACCTCAAGGATGATACAGGCTACTATGACAGCAACTACTATCCTCGTTCCACAAACAATAAGGAGAACATTGTCAGCGTGGGAGATGAAATTGAAAAACAACTGAAAAATGCCGGTATTGGTGTTATCCACGACAAAACACAGCACGACTATCCTTCCTATAACGGTAGCTATGACAGAAGCTACGAAACCATAATGAAGTATATGAATAGGTATAAGTCCATAAAGGTCGTGTTGGATATTCATAGAGATGCCCTTGGGGAAGGTGGAGAGGCAGGAAAAATCAAGCCTGTATTTACATATAAAGGGGAAAAGTCAGCGCAGGTTATGATTATGACAGGCTATGAATATGAGGGTGGGGGAGATTTCCCCTTTTGGAGAGATAACCTTAGATTTGCTTTGAAGTTACAAAAAACAGCAGAGGATATGTACCCTGGAATAACACGACCTTTGGAGTTTGGCGAATATACCTATAATTTGAATGTGTGTAATGGTGGTTTGCTAATTGAGTTTGGAACAGACGCAAATACTCTGGATGAAGCAAAGCGTTCTGGCAAAATGATGGGAAAGGCCCTTGCAAAGGTATTGCAAAATAATTAGTTTGTGATATAATTACCTTGAGTAGTAATATATAAAGAACTTGAGGGTAATTTATATGAGGATTAAAATTAAGAACTTAGCCATAATGGCTTTTGCAGTAATAACTATGATTTTTATGTCCCTGTCAACAGTCTATGCAGAGGAATTTGTACCAGATGAGCCTGACCAGGGTATTGTGGAAACAGCACCTGTGGAAACGGAGTATGTTGAAACAGAGGCGGTTGAAACAGAGTTAGTAGAAACTGAACCTGTGGAAACAGAGCCTGTTGAAACAGAACCAATAGAAACAGAGGCAGTTGAAACCGAGCCTATAGAAACTGAACCTGTAGAAACAGAGCCTGTGGGTAATGAATCTGTGGAAACTGAGCTTGTAGAAACTGAGCCTGTGGATAATGAACAAGAGAATAATTATGTTGCTGAAACTGAACCCTATGAGGAAAATCAGCAATATACATATGATGTTAATGAATTACCAACTCTTGTTGACAGTACACAGGTGGCAGAGGACTTGCCAACAGCCATTGGCGCAGACACAAACACAGGTGGCGTAAGTATGATTGGTGGCATTGTATGTTGGGTTGGTGTTCTGATTGCCGTTGCAGTAATTCTTGCCTGTCTATTCTCTACAAGAGGTAAGGCAAAATCAAGTGCAGGTAGATTTGAAAGTGGCAACAAGCTAAATAAATCTTCCTACGGTGGAAAATACAGATAAGGTAAAGACTATGAAAATCGGAAATATTGATATTAAAAATTCTGCTGCTCTTGCTCCAATGGCAGGAGTGGCAGATTGTGCTTTTAGAGAACTATGTGCAGACTTTGGAGCCTCATATACTGTGACAGAAATGGTAAGCTCCAAGGGCATACATTATAATAGTAAGCGTTCAGCTGAGCTTATGGAGCTGACAGACAGAGAAAGACCCTCTGGAATTCAGATTTTTGGCGATGACCCAAAGACTATGGCAGACGCAGCAGTTTTTGCTTTGCAGTTTAGACCGGATTTTATTGACATAAATATGGGTTGTCCTGCACCTAAAATCAGTGGCAACGGTGCAGGTGCAAGTCTGATGAAAAACCCTGAACTTTGTGGAGAAATTGTAAAGTCAGTAACCTCTGCTGTGGATATTCCCGTAACAGTAAAAATGCGTAAAGGCTGGGATGATGAGTCCGTAAACTGTGTAGAGGTGGCAAAAATTGTTGAGGAAAACGGCGCATCGGCTGTGGCAGTTCACGGAAGAACCCGTCAGCAGTACTACAAGCCACCTGTTGATTGGGATATTATAAGAGATGTAAAGTCTGCTCTGTCAATTCCTGTTATTGGCAACGGTGATGTTACCTCTGGTAAAAAGGCTAAAGAGCTTTATGAACACACAGGTTGCGATATGATTATGGTGGGCAGAGGTGCTCTTGGCAAGCCTTGGATTTTCAGCGAAATAAATGAGTATATGAAAACAGGGAATGTTCCTGTAGAGCCTGACAGTGAGGAAAAGCTGAACATTATGCTCCGTCAGATTGAGAGAATGTGTGAGCTTAAGGGTGAGTACCTTGGCATAAGGCAAAGCAGAAAGCATATTGTATGGTATATAAAAGGCTTTAGAGGTGCTGCTTCCCTTAGAAATGAGGCAGGACACATAAGTTCTTTGGAAGAACTTGTTTCTTTCAAACAAAAAGTTTTGGATAATAGCCTTTATGGTTGAAATAATAGGAATTTTGTAATATAATGGAAGTAGAATTTTAAAGGAGAGATACAAATGTCTAATATCAAAGCTATTGAATATATTAAGGATTATGATAACGAGCTTGGTTTAGCAATGGAGGAGGAGCTTGGTCGCCAGAGGAGAAATCTGGAGCTTATTGCTTCTGAAAACATTGTTTCCCCTGCTGTTATGGCTGCAATGGGTAGCTTGCTTACCAACAAATACGCAGAGGGTTATCCTGGCAAGCGTTACTACGGTGGTTGTTACTGCGTAGATAAGGTTGAGGAAATTGCAAGAAAAAGAGCCTGTGAGCTTTTTGGTGCAGACCACGCAAATGTTCAGCCACACTCAGGTGCTCAGGCTAATATGGCTGTTTATTTTGCAATGCTAACTCCTGGTGATACAGTTATGGGTATGAACCTTAACGAGGGTGGTCACCTTACCCACGGTTCACCTGTTAATATGAGTGGTAAGTACTTTAACTTTGTACCATATGGTGTTGACCCTGAAACTCATAGAATCGACTATGATAAGGTTCTTGAAATTGCCAAGGAATGTAAGCCAAAGCTGATTGTTGCAGGTGCTTCTGCATATCCAAGAATAATTGACTTTGCTAAGTTTAGAGAGATTGCCGATGAGGTTGGGGCTCTCCTTATGGTTGATATGGCTCATATTGCAGGTCTTGTGGCAGCAGGAGTACATCCAAACCCTGTTCCATACTGTGACTTTGTAACTACAACAACACACAAAACTCTCCGTGGCCCAAGAGGTGGACTTATCCTTTGCAAGGAGGAATACGCAAAGGCTATTGACAAGGCAATCTTCCCTGGTACACAGGGTGGCCCACTTATGCACACAATTGCAGCTAAGGCAGTGTGCTTTGGGGAGGCTCTAAAGCCTGAATTCAAGGAATATGGTCAGCAGATTGTAAAGAACTGTAAGGCTCTTGCTGAAGGTCTTGTAAAGAGAGGTTGCAACCTTGTTTCTGGTGGCACAGACAACCATGTTCTTCTTATGGACTTAAGAGGTACAGATGTTACAGGTAAGGAGCTTGAAGCTCGTCTTGATGATTGCTATATTACAGTAAACAAGAACACTATTCCTAATGAGCCACTAAGCCCATTTGTAACAAGTGGTGTTCGTATTGGTACAGCAGCTGTTACAACTCGTGGCCTTAAGGAAGATGACTGCGACAAAATTGCAGAGTTTATCACAATGGTTCTAAAGGACTATGAGGGCAACAAAGAGGCTGTTCGTGCCGGTGTTGAGGAAATCTGCAAAAAGTATCCTTTATACGAATAATAAATGTGTGGGGCTGTATCGTTTGATATGGCCCTTTTTTGAGGTGAAACTATGCAACCTTTGGCAGATAGAATACGCCCCCAAAGTCTTGATGATATTGTGGGGCAAACTCACCTTCTTGGTGAGGGCAAGGCTTTGCGTAAGATTATAGAGAGTGGAGAAATACCAAACTTAATTTTCTATGGTCCGTCAGGTGTGGGCAAAACCACCCTTGCCACATATATTGCCCGAAAAACAAATATGACCTTTAAAAAGCTTAACGGAACAACAGCCTCAACTGCTGATATTAAAGAGGTTTTCAAGGAGCTTGAAGGCTTTGGTGGCATAAACGGTGTATTGCTGTATTTGGATGAAATTCAGTATTTCAATAAAAAGCAACAGCAGACCCTTCTTGAGTATATTGAAAACGGCAGAATAACCCTTATTGCCTCTACTACTGAAAATCCCTACTTCTATGTGTATAATGCAATTCTAAGTAGAAGTACCGTCTTTGAATTCAAGCCTGTAAACAGTAGTGATGTTGAAAAGGCTGTGGAAAGGGCATTTTCCATACTTTCAAAAGAACATAATGTAAAGGTGAATGTTGAGGGCGAAACTGTGTCCTATATTGCGAAAGCCTGTGGTGGTGATGTTCGCAAGGCTATGAACAGCGCCGAGCTTTCATTCCTTGCTACCGATACAGAGGGTGATGTGAAGAATATTTCACTTGAAACAGCCAAGGAGCTGACCCAGAAAAGTGCTATGCGTTATGATAAAGAGGGAGAGGAACATTATGACATTCTTTCTGCCTACCAAAAGAGTATGCGTGGCAGTGATACTGACGCTGCCCTTCACTACCTTGCAAGACTTCTTGTGGCAGGGGACTTGATTTCAGCCTGTCGCAGACTTATGGTGTGCGCCTGTGAGGATGTGGGACTTGCATATCCCAATATTATTCCCATTGTAAAAAGCTGTGTGGATATTGCAATGTCAGTTGGTTTGCCAGAGGCCAGAATCCCATTGGCAGATGCAGTTATTATGGTGTGCAATTCTCCAAAATCCAATTCCGGAGAATCAGCCATTGATTTGGCTATGGCTGATGTTAAGGCAGGTAATACAGGCAGTGTGCCAAGACAACTGCAAAATATGCACTTTGACGGTGAGGATAATCAGAACAAAGGACAGTTTTACAAATATCCCCACGATTATCCCAATGGCTATGTACAGCAACAGTATTTGCCTGATAACATAAAAAACAAGAAATATTATACCTATGGCAACAACAAAAACGAACAAGCTTTTAAGGCTTATTGGGAAAAAATAAAGAATAAATAAGAATATGTGAACAAAATATTATGTTTAATCGCCCTTTTAATAATGTGTTAAAAGGGCGTTCATAATTATTTCATACTTTGGTAGAAATAGCCAACTTCTGAGGGTAATTCTTGTGTATTATTAAATTTTATATTTCTTTAAAAGAACAAATAATAGTGGTATTATTTGCTATAATTTATTGTGTAAAAATTATATAAAAATATATAATCTGGAGGAAAACTATGAAAAAGATTAGTAAAAGAACCTTAAGTCTTGTTCTTGCACTACTGATAATGGTTGGCACAGTTTGTGTTGGCAGTTTTTCAGTTATTGCAGCAGACACTGACCTTGTAGATTCAGGTGCAACATCCGCAAGTGGTCACACTGTTTATCTGAAAAACAGCGCCGGTTGGAGTAGCCCAAATGTTTATATGTGGGAACCAAGCGACGGTAACAGAAACAATGCAGGTTGGCCAGGTAAGCCTATGACTGACGAAGGCGACGACATCTGGTCTTATGAGATTGACGCTGAGTACAGTATGATTATCTTCAACGGTAACGGTCAGACAGGCGACCTTACATACCCTGGTGACGGTATGATTTATGACAACTCAACAGGCAAGTGGGAAAAGTATGATACAAGCCCACTTAGAGTTACAAAGTTTGAGGCTGACGCACAGTCTCCACAGTACATTGGAACTGCAATCGCATTTACAGCTGACACAAAGTCAGAGGCTTCTCTTGTTGAATATCAGTTCTCAGTAAACGGTACTGTTATGCAGGCTTATTCTTCAAACAAGAATTTTGTATGGACACCAAGCACAGCAGGTACATTTACAGTAAAGCTTGATGTTAAGGACAATGCAGGTAACACAAATCAGAGAGATATGACTTTTGTTATTAACGACCCTTCAAAGGAAGTTAAGCCTGTTTTCCAGTCATCAACTCCTTCTAACAATACACAGATTAAGCTCAATGCTTCAACAAACGTTTCTGTTAAGGCAGCAGGTGGTAATACTGGCACAAAGCTTCTTTTCTACAAGTATGTAGTTAAGGATCCAAGTGGCACACAGATGAACACAGCTTATTACACACTTAATAACGCTTATGCATTCACACCAAAAACAGAGGGCGATTACACAGTTGAGGTTTCTGTTCAGGGTTCTGACAACCAGACAGTTAAGAAAACACTTACTTTCACAGCAACAAACAACCCTGTTACTAACCCATCAACTCCAACTGCAACAGTTACAAACCCATCTTCACCAACTGTAACTGATCCACAGCCATCTTCACCAACAGTAACAGACCCACAGCCATCAACTCCAACAGTAACAGAGCCTCATGACCCAGATTACCTTATGGGTGATGTTGACAACAACGGTGTAGTTGACATTCGTGATGCAAGTCTAATTCAGAAGTATGTAACACGCTACTCACTCAATGTATTCTATGAGGAAAGAGCAGATATTGACGGTGACGGCAAAATCCAAATCAGTGATGCAACATATATTCAGAAGTTAATTGCTGGTATTATTAAATAAGGAGTACTACTATGACAGGTATTAAGAAATTAGTTGCCCTGTTAATGGTTGTTGCAATTTCAGTTTCTATATTTGCAATTGGAACTGTAGCAGTATCTGCTGAGGATACTGCTGTAGAGTCCGTTGGTGCAGGTGAAGCAACAGGCATTACAGTGCATTATAAGAGTGAGGACACTACACCTTACATTTACTACTGGAACTCACTTCCAGAGAACATTGTTACAGAGTATCCAGGTGTTGCTATGACTAAGGATACAACTCTTGGCAATAACTGGTACACATATGAATTCAAAGATGTAACAAAAATCAACCTTATCTTCACAGACAAGGGTGGCAAGCAGCTCTCTAAGGAGCAGACAAGAAAGACTGGTGAATGGTGGTTCTACAACGGTATTTGGAGAAATTCAAATCCTGACAATGCAGACCCAGTTTCATCACTTGACCCAAGAGAAGACACAATTTACTTTGCTATGACAACAAGATTCTACGATGGTGATTCCAGCAACAATGTTCACTGTTGGGACGACGGTAAGGCAGGTAACCCAGACTCCGACCCAGCTTGGAGAGGTGACTTTAAGGGTTTAGCAGAAAAGCTTGACTACATTAAGGCTCTTGGTTTCTCTGCAGTATGGATTACACCTATCGTTGAGAATGCTTCTGGTTATGACTACCACGGCTACCACGCAATGGACTTCTCAAAGGTTGACCCAAGATACGAGAGTGAAGACTTTACATTCCAGGATCTTGTTGATGCTGCACATTCAAAGGGTATGAAGATTGTACAGGACGTTGTATGGCAGCATACAGGTAACTTTGGTGAAGCAACACTTTGTCCTCTATTTACAAAGGACTACAGTGCTGACCAGAGTAACATTGAGGAATCAATGATTCCAACTGATTATCTACTTGACACATTTGGTCTTGATTCAGCTGACGATTATTGGGCACAGCAGCCTGGTGTTCAGTATCAGCAAAGACTTAACATTATGAAGAACCTTGAATACTCTTCAGAACAGGGTAACTCAACAGGTATCCACCCAAGCACAAAAGACTATGATATGCTTAAGGTATCAAGCAGTGATAAATACAACAAGGATAACTACTATCACAGTGGTTACTTCCAGAGTATGAACTGGGATGACTGGGCATGTAAGTTCTGTCAGATCGCAGGTGACTGTGTTGACCTTAATACAGAAAACCCAGCAGTAGCTGAGTATGTTGTTCAGTCTTATGGCAACTTCATCAATATGGGCGTTGACGGTTTCCGTGTTGATACAGTTCGTCATATTCCAAGACTTGCTCTTAACCTTATGTTCAACCAGCAGCTTCTTGATATTGCAAGAGGCACAGGTAAGTCAAACTTCCTAATGTTCGGCGAAATTTGTACTCGTTTTACAGATGTATGGTACAGAAGCCATGCAGAAGAATCCTCACCATACTACACTTGGAAGGAATCCAACAGTAAGTGGGCTAGCCAGTGGAGCTGGGGTTCAACTCCTGAGGATATTAACAACAATATGAATGTTGTATTTGACCACTATAATGAAGAAGATGATTGTTCAGACGAACCAACATCAACAAATGCATTCCTTGAGGGTATTGATTATCATCAGCCAGACCGTTCAATGGCATCAGGTATGGAAGCTATTGACTTCCAGATGCACAGACTATTTGGTAACGCAGGTAGCGCATTTGGTATTGCTAAGAGTGGCGATAAGTACTACAACGATGCAACTTACAATGTAATGTATGTTGACTCCCACGACTATTCACCAGAACGCCCTGACGAAAAGAATCGTTTTGCAGGTGGTACACAGACTTGGGCAGAGAATATGAACCTTATGTTTACATTCCGTGGTATTCCATGTATCTACTACGGTAGTGAAGTAGAATTCCAGAAGGGCGCTGTTATTGACGTTGGTCCTAACGCTCCTCTTGCTTCAACAGGTCGTGCATACTTCGGTGACTACCTTGAAGGCGATGTAAATGCTTCTGACTTTGGTGTTTATAGTGCATCTGGTACAGTTAGTGATACACTTAACTCCCCACTTTCAAAGCACCTTTCAAAGCTTAACAGAGTTCGTCGTGCTATCCCTGCTCTCCAGAAGGGTCAGTACTCAGTTAACAGCAACTATGTAAGTGGTAATATGGCTTATATCAGAAGATATACAGATGATTCCACAGATTCACTTGCTCTTGTTTCAATTAGTAACGGTGCAACATTCAAGAACATTCCAAACGGCACATATATTGATGCTATTACAGGTGATGCTAAGAATGTAACAAATGGCACACTTTCAGTTGAAGCACTTGGCCAGGGTAATATGAGAGTTTATGTATGTTGTGCAGACGGCTTCACAGGTATTGATGGACCAATCGGTGACACAGGCCTAACATATCTCAAGTAATTACAGATTTAATGAGGGACACTCCATTTTGGAGTGTCCTTTTTTTGTAAGCATATTGTACTTGAATAATAATTGTGTTAAAATAATACATAATATTAGAAATGGTTTTTGTGTCATAAGGGATTTTAAAAGGATTGAGATGGTGGAGCCATAAATCTCTAATAAAATTACTGAAATATGGATATTATTTTTCTTAATTAGTTGAAAGACACTTTACTTTATGTTATAATTAGTCATTATGGGTGTACTATGCCCAATTCATTTCTGGAAAGGAAAGTAGAAATGGTAAGAGAAAATATGTATCGCACAGTAAGCTGTGGCGAATTGAGAGAAAGTAATATAGGAGAAACTGTAAGAGTTGCAGGTTGGGTTGAGAACATCCGTGACCACGGTGGTGTTATGTTCCTTGACATCCGTGACCACTACGGCGTGCTACAGGTTGTTGTACACAATGATGAAATTCTAAAGAATGTTAACCGTGAATGTACAGTTACACTTTCCGGTAAGGTTGTAAAGCGTGACGAGGAAACAATCAATAAGAAGATTGCAACAGGTTTTGTTGAGGTTCACACCGAGGATATTAAAATTCTTGGTAAGAGTAAGAATAATCTTCCTTTTGAGGTTATGACCTCTACAAATACATCAGAGGAAGTTCGCCTCAAGTATCGTTTCCTTGACCTTAGAAATCCAAAGGTTCATAATAATATTGTTAAGAGAAGTCAGATTATCAGCTTTTTGAGAAGTAAAATGACAGAAATGGGCTTCCTTGAAATGCAAACACCAATTTTGTCCACTTCATCACCAGAGGGTGCTCGTGACTACTTGATTCCATCAAGAAAGCACCAGGGCAAGTTTTATGCTTTGCCACAGGCACCACAGATTTTCAAGCAATTGCTTATGGTATCAGGCTTTGATAAATACTTCCAGATTGCACCTTGTTTTCGTGATGAGGACGCAAGAGCTGACCGTTCCCCAGGTGAATTTTATCAGCTTGACTTTGAAATGGCATTTGCAACACAGGAGGATGTTTTTGCAGTAGCAGAGGAAGTTCTCTACGAAACATTTACAAAGTTTAGCGATAAGGAAGTTTCAAAAGCTCCATTTAAGAGAATTCCATATAAGGAATCAATGCTAAAATACGGCACAGACAAGCCTGATCTTAGAAACCCACTTGAAATTGTAGAAATTTCAGATATGTTTGTGGAAACTGATTTTGCACCTTTCCGTAAAAAGACAGTTCGCAGTATCAATGTTCCTGATTGTGCAAAGCAGAGCAAAAAGTGGTTCAAGAGAATGGAAGAATATGCCCTTTCCATTGGTATGAAGGGCCTTGGCTATGTTAAGGTTAATGATGACCTAACATTTGACGGTCCTATTGACAAGTTCCTCAAAGAGGGGGACAGGGAAGAACTTATTAAGAGAAATGGCTCTAAAGCAGGGGATGTAATCTACTTTATTGCAGATACCCCAACTGAAGCACCAATTCTTGCAGGTCAGATTAGAACAGAGGTTGCTAACCGTCTTGACCTTATTGACAAGAGCAAGTTTGAGATGTGCTTTATTGTTGACTTCCCAATGTTTGAACACGATGAGAACGGCAACCTTGCCTTTACTCACAATCCTTTCTCTATGCCACAGGGTGGTATGGATGCCCTGCTAAATCAGGACCCTGAGGAAATTCTTGCTTATCAGTACGATATTGTTTGTAATGGAGTTGAGCTTTCCTCTGGTGCTGTTCGTAACCACGACCTTGACATTATGATTAAAGCATTCGGTATGGCTGGTTACAGCGAGGAGGACTTAAAGACAAAGTTTGGTGCACTCTACAACGCATTCCAGTATGGTGCACCACCACACGCAGGTATGGCACCAGGTGTTGACAGAATGATTATGCTACTTACTGAGGAAGAAAATATCAGAGAGGTTATTGCCTTCCCAATGAACAGCAACGCTCAGGATTTACTACTTGGAAGTCCAGGAACAGTTACAGAGCAACAGCTCCGTGAGGTTCATATTAAGTTAAGATAAAGCTATATTCAGCTGACTATTGTGGTTGGCTGAATAGTCATATAATAAGGAATTGAAGGTGACACTATGATTACCAGAGAAGATGTAGAAAACATTGCTATTCTTTCAAAGCTATTTGTTCCAGAGGAAGAAATGGATAGCCTTACAGAATCAATGCAGGAAATTATCTCCTTTGCAGACACAATTAACAACGCAGATACAGAGGGCGTTGAGTTTGATAACATCAACAACCTAAGTAATGTTCTTCGTGAGGATATAGTTAAGGAGTCATTACCACAGGAAGAAATCCTAAGTAATGCCCCAGAACAGGCAGAGGACCATTTTTTAGTGAGAAGTCACGCATAAGGAGTGTAGTATGGGATATATAGAAAAAATACAGGCTATGCTCACAGGTGGGGAAATTACCTGCGTTGAGCTTACAAAAAAATACCTTAATGCTATTTCTGAAAGCAACGGTGAGCTAAATGCCTATGTTAAGGTTACAGCAGAAACTGCCCTTGAAACAGCAAAAAAGGTTGATGAAAAAATTGCAAGAGGCGAAAAGCTGATGCCTCTTGAGGGTGTGCCAATGACACTAAAGGACAATATTTCTACAAAGGGTATTGAAACTACCTGTTGTAGTAAAATCCTAAGTGGCTACACACCAATATATGATGCAAAGGTGTGGGAAATCCTTAAGGAGCAGAACGCAGTTCTCCTTGGCAAAACCAATATGGACGAGTTTGCTATGGGTTCTTCCTGCGAAAATTCCTGCTTTGGTGGTGCTACAAACCCATTTAACACAGAGCATTGTTCAGGTGGTTCTTCAGGTGGTGTTGCATCTGCTGTTTCAGGTGATATTGCAGCCTTTGGCCTTGGTTCTGACACAGGTGGCAGTATTCGTCAGCCTGCATCCTTTTGTGGTATTGTTGGTCTAAAGCCAACCTACGGTGCAGTTTCAAGATACGGACTTATTGCCTACGCAAGCTCACTTGACCAAATTGGACCTATTACAAAAACAGTTGAGGATGCTTCCCTTGTTTATGATGCAATTTCTGTTAAGGATGAAAATGATTCAACAAGTGTTGGCAGTAAGGGTAGCACATATGATACTCTTAACGATGACATTAAGGGTATGAAAATTGGTATTGCCAGAGAATACCTTGAGGGTATTCGTGATGATGTTAAGGAGTCAGTCCTTGAGGCAGCAAAGAAGTACGAGGAAATGGGTGCAGAGATTGTGTATTTCGACTTCCCTGCTTTAAAGTACGCCCTGCCTGTATATTACATTCTTGCTTGTGCAGAGGCTTCCTCTAACCTTGGCAGATATGATGGTATCCGTTTTGGCTACAAAACAGAGCATTACAACGGCACTCACGATATGATTTGCAAGACAAGAAGTGAGGGCTTTGGTGACGAGGTTAAAAAGAGAATTCTCCTTGGTACCTATGTGCTTTCAGCAGGATATTATGATGCCTACTACAAGAAAGCACAGGATTTGCGTGGTACAATTATCAAGGCTTTTGATGATGTGTTTAAGGATGTTGATGTAATCCTTGCTCCAACAGTGCCAATGACAGCATTTAAAATGGGACAGGCAACCTCTGACCCTGTTGAAACCTACCTTACAGATATTTGCACAGTACCAATCAATATTGCAGGACTTCCTTCTGTTTCAGTTCCTTGTGGCTTTAACGAAAAGGGTATGCCAATTGGTATGCAGATTATCGGTGATAAATTTGAGGAGGGTAAAATCCTCAATGTTGCCTACAAGTATCAGCAGGCTTGTGGCGAAAACTTTAAGGATACAAAGTGGGGTGTTAAGCTATGAAATATGAATTAGTTGCCGGTTTTGAAACCCATATTGAGCTTGGCACAGATACAAAGATTTTCTGTTCCTGCTCCACAGAATTTGGAGGTGAGCCAAACAGCCATTGTTGCCCAGTGTGCATTGGTCTGCCAGGTACTCTTCCAAAGCTAAACAAAAAAGTAGTTGAATATGGAATTAAAGCAGGTCTTGCAACAAATTGTGAGATTGCAAATGTTTCCAAAATGGACAGAAAGAACTATTGCTATCCTGACCTTTCAAAGGCTTACCAGATTAGTCAGCTTTATATGCCACTTTGTAATCGTGGCTATGTGGAGCTTTCAAACGGTAGAAAAATCCGTATTCACCACATTCATATTGAGGAGGATGCAGGTAAGCTTATACACAATCACGGTGACACCTATGTTGACTACAACCGTGGTGGTGTGCCACTTATTGAAATCGTTTCCGAGCCTGATATTCGCTCTGTTGAGGAAGCAAGGGAATATGTTGAAAAATTACAGCAAATTATGCGTTACATTGGAATTTCCGACTGCCGTATGCAGGAGGGTTCAATGCGTTGTGATGTCAACATTTCTGTTCGTCCAGAGGGTAGCGAAAAGTTGGGAACTCGTACAGAAATTAAGAATATGAACTCCATTTCCTTTATTACAAAGGCTATGGAATATGAATTTGAAAGACAGGTTGACCTTATTGAAAGTGGTGGTGAGGTTGTACAGGAAACTCTCCGTTATGACGATGCCACCAATACAACTTCTTCAATGAGAAGTAAGGAGGATGCTCACGACTATCGTTATTTCCGTGACCCTGACCTTGTAACAATCAATGTTACTGATGAGGAAATTGAGGAAATCAGAAATAGTCTGCCTGAGCTTCCACATAAGAAGTGCAAGAGATATGTTGAGGAAATGGGTGTGCCTGAAAATGACGCACAGCTCCTTACAAGGTATAGAAATATTTCTGAGTACTTTGACAAGGCAGTTGAGGGACTGAAAAAGCCAAAGACTGTTAGCAACTTTATCATCGGTCAAATTTTCCGTGTTCTTCCAACAGAGGAAGAAAAGGAGGCCTTTGACATTAAGGTTGCACCTGAAATGCTCAATGAACTTTGTAAGCTCCTTGAGGATGGTAAAATTCAGAACAACCTTGCAAAGGCAACTCTTGATAAGATGCTTGAAAGTGGTAAGCCTTGTACTGAATACATCAGCCAGGAGGATATGGCCGGTCTTGACGACAGCTTTGTTGATGAGCTTTGCCGTCAGGCTATTGATGCCAATCCAAAGGCTGTTGAGCAGTTTAAAGCCGGTAAGGAAAAGGCCATTATGGCAGTAATGGGTTATGTTATGAAGAACTCAAAGGGCAAGGCAAACGCACAGGATGTTCTTGCAAAAATTAAGGCTATGATTAGCTGATAGTGAGGCTTTATGAATAAAAAACTTGTAGCTATACTTGTGTCAATAGGTGTACTTGTAATCGCCCTTGGCTTTGTGCTGTGGTTCTTCCTTGCAGGTGGAACTGATGGTAGTGGAGGTGTCTTTGACAACAACCAAATTGCCACAGAAGAAAAGGAAAAATCAAAGGAAGAAATCACCATTCAGGACTTTAAATCAAGTCTTGAGAGTGTCAATAATTTTCAATTTACTGTTGAAATAACAGAGGGTGAAGCACTTGACTTTGCCTATGAGGGACTTGTTTCCTTGGCTATTGTAAAGTACAACAGTACTGTTGTGGCAAGTCTTGATGTTTATGACAGTGAAGAAAATGCACAGAAAGTCATAGATGATATTAAGGCGTCAAATACTGCTGGCTATCAAGAAGAAACAGGGAAGAACTTTGAGAGCCTAAGTACAGACACGGCTTTTGTAGAAAGAGTCGGAAAAACTTTCCTGACAATTAACGCAGATGACAGCAAAGTAATTGACGAAATAAGAAAAGTAACTAAGTATTAAAAAAGCTGTGGAGGAATTCCTCCACAGCTTAATTTTTTAGCTATTACATTGATTCAGGACAGGATATGTTGAACATTGTCAGTACATTGTGGATAACAGTCTTAACTGCAACGCAAAGGTTAAGTCTTGCCTGTGTCAGTACCTCATCCTCACCCTTAACCCTACAAGCGTTGTAGAACTTGTGGAAAAGTGTTGCCAAAGTTGTAACATAGCGAGTAATCTTGGTTGGGTCATATTCCTTAGCTGCACTAATAATTTCCTCCTCAAAGGATGCAAGGTGGCTGATAATATCCATTTCTTCCTTTGTTGAAAGTCTTGTCAGCTCCTCCTCACTACAGCTACGGAGGGTCACACCCTCTTTTTTAAGGGCATTTATAATGGAGCATATTCTTGCGTGAGCGTACTGAACATAGTAAACAGGGTTCTGATTATCTTCCTTAACAGCAAGGTCAAGGTCAAAGTCCATTTGGCTGTTAGCCTCCCTTGTGTTAAAGAGGAATCTTGCAGAGTCAACAGGAACTTCTTCTAAAAGGTCGGCAAGTTGAATAGCCTTGCCTGTTCTCTTGCTCATCTTAACAAGCTCACCGTTACGAACAAGCTTTACTAACTGCATAAGAACAACATCAAGCTTATCTCCGTCATAGCCAATGGC
>JBGUUL010000076.1:0-2551 GCA_045133515.1 Ruminococcus sp. | reverse complement strand
AAGACCGTTTATAACAGGTATAGAGCCATACTCTGCAAGTGCCTCAACCTCTGCCTGATCAAATGTTCTTATCATAATACCATCAAGAAATCTTGATAATACTCTTGCTGTATCCTCTACAGGCTCACCTCTGCCAATCTGCATATCATTTGCAGATAGGAACAATGGATAACCACCAAGCTGTTGCATACCAACCTCAAATGATACTCTTGTACGAGTAGAAGCCTTTTGGAAAATCATACCTAGTGTTTTTCCCTCAAGATGCTTATGTGGTATACCGTGCTTCTGCTCATACTTTAGCTGATCAGCCAGATTAAGCATCTCAATAATTTCTTTGCCACTGTAATCAAGTAGCTTTAAAAAATGTTTCATCTTATTTTCTCCTTATTTTATAATAATCTATATTATTTCGTAATTAATACCTTTAGCTGTACAGTAAGTTATTACCACGCTATTATTAGGTGTATAAACAACTGCATTATTATTTGACAATGTAAAATCCTGTGCTATTTCTGTAATTGTGGCAGGCAGATAAAGCTTTTTCAGGTTATTCGCCCCTTCAACAATATTCTCAAGCCTTGTTACGCCCTCATTTACAGAAAGCTTTTTAAGCCTTGTGTTATTGGCAAAAGCCATAGGCTCTATAGTAACAACTGTATCGGGCAATACTATTTCTTCAATGGCTGTACCCATAAATGAAGCTGAGCCTACTACTGTAAGACTGCTTGGAAAATTAATTTTTTCAAGCGAACTGCACCCTCTAAAGGCTAGCTTGTCAATATACTCAATTGTATCAGGAAGAGTGATTTTCTCTACCGTACTGTTACCAGCAAAAGCTCCCTCGGCTATACCCTTTATTTGCTTACCCTCAGGATTTTCTATAACAAGCTCATTCTTACTATTTGATACACTTCTTTTATACAGACTTATTACTGTTTCTCCGTTTTCATCTGTTTTAAGCTCTATAGGGCTTTGCTCCTCAACAGATGTTGTATCTTCATTATTACCACAGGCAACAGTGCCAAGCATTAACACAACCACCATTACTACTGCAAGAATTGAATTTATACCTTTTCTCATATTTTATTTTTAAATACAGTCAGCAAAAATCTCTAATCCCTTGTCTATTTCTTCCATAGTTATATTCAACGGAGGCAAGAAACGAATTAGTGTTTTTGCAGTAAGAACAAGTAAACCGTTTTCTGCACATTTAACAGCTACCTCTTTTGCGTTGTCCTTTTCGAGTACAACACCGATCATCATACCCATACCACGCACCTCTGAAACACCACTAATTTCACTTAGCTTAGCCTTAATATACTCGCCCTTTTGTGCAACCTCATTTAGAAACTCGCTGTCAGATACTCTGTTTACAACCTCTAAGGCTCCTGCACAGGCTATTGGATTACCTCCATATGTAGTACCGTGTGTACCTGCTGACATAACCTCTGCAAGCATTTCAGTACAAAGGCAAGCACCCATAGGCAAGCCACCACCAAGACCCTTTGCAGATGATAGAATATCAGGCTGAATACCAAACTGCTCATAGCAATAGAAAGAGCCTGTTCTGCCTACACCTGTTTGAACCTCGTCTACAATTAGCAATAAATCATTTTGCTTGCAATAATTATAAAGCTCCTCTACAAATGACTTTTCAAGAGGGTTTACGCCACCCTCGCCCTGTACAAGCTCAATCATAACTGCACAGGTATTGCTGTTTACTTTATCCTTAATGCTTTGCATATCGTTAGCCTTTGCAAAGCTAAAGCCCTCTGTAAATGGGAAGAAATAGTTATGAAAAACATCCTGACCAGTTGCAGAAAGAGTTGTGATTGTTCTACCGTGGAATGAATTTTCAAGTGTTACAATTCCTGTTCTTTCTTTACCATACTTTTCAAAGCTGTATTTTCTTGCAAGTTTTATTGCACATTCGTTAGCCTCTGCACCACTGTTGCAGAAAAACACCTTGCTAAAGCCTGAAATATCACAAAGTTTTTTTGCAAGCTCTGTTTGTAATGGACTGTAATATAAATTTGAAATATGCTGTAATGTACCAGCCTGATTTGCAACAGCCTTTGTCCAGCCATCATCGCAATATCCCAAGCAATTAACACCTATTCCGCTTGTAAAATCTATATACTCCTTACCGCTTTCGTCCCAAGCCTTTGCACCCTTGCCCTTTACAATGGCAACGTTAAAACGTCCGTAGGTTTGCATTATATTTTTACTGTCATCATCTTTTATCTGCTGTAGAGTCATAATCTCACTCCTTTATAATTGCTTTTTCTCATATGAGTATACAAAAATATCGTCACGCTTTTCAAAGCCTAGGCTACTCCAAAAGCCTTGACCTGCGTTATTATCACAATATGTAAAAATATGTGTTTTAACAATACCCTCTTTAGCTAGACTTTCGATAGCCTTTTCAGCCATAGCCTTAGCAATGCCCTTGCGTCTGTAATCTGGCATTACAGCCATATGGTGAATAAAGCCTCGTCTGCCGTCGTGCCCTGCAAGTACAGTACCTACTATTTTATTGTCACAAACTGCA
>JBGUUL010000075.1:0-41243 GCA_045133515.1 Ruminococcus sp. | reverse complement strand
GTTTCTAAACTTGCAGACGGCAGATACAGAGGTCGTCTGCAAATCTCTTATGATACAATAACTCGTAAATATCAATACAAATCGTTTTACGGTCCGAATAAGACCGATGTTAAACACAAAATTGTTGAGTTTATCGAGAGCCAAATAGACAGACAAACAGAAAAATCAAATTACGATGAATTGCTTACAACTAACATTGAGAAATGGTTGAAATTTGACAAGTATGGTAATTTGAAAGGAACTTCATATGACCGTTTAGAGCAAGTCTATAAAAATCAAATTGCTCCATATATTGGCGATTTGAAGACATCAGAGATTACTCCTATTGATTGTAAAAAAATTTTACAAAAAAATCTTGAAAAAGGATATTCATACTCCACACTTTTAAAAATATACAGATTATTAAATGAGTTTTTTAACAACTTGGAAGATGAGGGCAAAGTTGAAACAAGTCCAATGAGAAAGATTAAACCTTACCGAAAAGAATTTGTTAAAGAACAGCAAGCAAATGTTCGTGAGGCGAGAGATAAAGCCGTCAGGAAAAAGGAGAAGGGACAAACTCTAACTGTGGAGGAAGAAAGTTTAGCCTTTTCAAAACTTCGTATGCAAGATAAAGAAGAAATTCGTTTTCTTCAAGATGATGAGATTGAGAAAATTAAAGATGTTATTCAAAACGGATATATGCTGTCCTGGACAACAAAAACTGGAAAAAATGTTCAAAGCGGCCCATATTTTCTTACTCAGCCCGAATATTTTATGTTTATCCTAAACACAGGGCTACGATGTGGTGAGGCAACAGCACTTAAATATAGTGATGTTGATTTTGATGATAAGACTATTGCTATTCGTAGAAACTTTACTGCAATTCGTAAGCGAGATAGTGAGGGTAATGCTTTGGTTGGCAAGAAAATGGTTGAGGGAACTCCAAAATCGGAGGGTTCAGCAGACATTGTACCTATCAACGATACTGCGATTTTAATTCTCAAAGAAATGCTGAAAAAAGAGCCTGACGGATATAAAGGGTATATCGTTCATAATTCAGATTATTCACATCTTGGAGAAACAGCACTGCGAAAGAGATTTACAAATTTATTAAGGCGAGCAAATGTAGAAGAGTGTGGCATACATTCTTTAAGACATACTTTTGCAAGCAAATTATACGAACTAACAAATGGAGATAGTAAATTAGTATCTTCAATGATACGACATTCTTCTGTGTCTTTTACAGAAGAGATTTACATACATTTGACACAAAAGTATAAACGAAAGGTTATTGTTGATTTTAATATATAAATTAAGGACTGCCCGAAAGGCAGTCCTTTTTTGAGCCAAATTTTGCACCAAATAAATTTAGAATGGCAGGAAAATGCAGGAGAATATAGGAGAGTTTGAAAGTGTCAGCGAAAAAGAAAAACGGCTTAAACGCAGTGTTTAAGCCGTTTTTGAGTGGCAGGGGCAGAAGGACTCGAACCCTCGGCACGCGGTTTTGGAGACCGCTGCTCTACCAACTGAGCTATACCCCTATACTATAAATTTTTGTCGATTTCACTCAACATTGTACATTTTATCATTTTATTACAGATATGTCAAGAGCTTTTTGCTATTTTTGTTTTACTGTTTTGCAAGTTTGTTTTACTATTATATGTTTTAACTGTTTTATATTTTATGAATATATTTTTATGAGTATAGTTTTATGAGTTTATGCTTTGTTTTATAAAGGAATTTATTTTGAGTGGTAGGCTTTGTGGTGATTTGACTTGATAAAAAGGAAATCTCCCCTGATTGACAGGGGAGATTTCCTTTGCTGTTTAGTGTATATAGTTTAGTTTTTAAATATCAATTTTACTTATTTTTCATATCGTTGATAATATCTGCGATTACTTCTCTTTCGTCAAGGTGATATTTTACACCCTTGATTTCAAGGTAATCTTCGTGGCCTTTACCAGCAAGGACAATAATATCTCCGTCCTGAGCATTCTCCATACAATATCTGATTGCCTCCTGTCTTTTTGGAACAACCACATATTTACCATTGGTTTTCTTAATGCCACCCTGGATAATATCGTTGATAATATCCATAACATCCTCGTCACGGCTGTTATCCTCGGTTAGCACAGAAAGGTCGGCAAGCTTACCGGCAGTTTCGCCCATTTCATATCTTCTAACCTTTGGTCGGTTGCCACCGGCACCAAATAGCACGATAAGTCTGTTTGGGTTATATTCTCTTAATGTTGTTAGGATATTCTCCATTGAAAGTGCGTTGTGTGCGTAGTCGATGAGTAGTGTGTAGTTGCCAGGAACAGGCACAGCCTCTACCCTGCCCTTAACCATAACTGTGTCAAGACCTTTTAGAATTGCTTTATGTGAAATACCCATTTTTATGGCTGTGGTCATTGCTGCAAGGGCGTTATAAACTGAAAATCTGCCTGGAATATCCACATCAACTTCCATTTCCTCTATGCCTTTTGTGGTAAAGTGTACACCGATGTAGCCAGGCTTTGAAATTAGTCTATCCCCAAAGGCTGTAAGGTCAGCTTTGTCACTAAATCCAAAGGTTGTTTTGTTGCAGGTGGAGTTAGCTGTTAGCTTTTCGTATGCCTCATCATCAATGTTGAAAATACCCTCCTTGCACTGCTTGAAAAGCAGAGCCTTGCAACTAAGATATTCTTCTAAGTCCTTATGCTCACTATCACCAATGTGGTCGTGGCTAAAGTTAGTGAAGATGCCATAATCAAAGTCAATAGCATCGGTTCTATGCCACTTTAAGCCAAGGGAGGAGGCCTCAATAATCATCGCCTTGCAACCTTCATCAATCATCCTACGCATAGCTTGTTGAATTTCATATGATTCGGGAGTGGTGTTGTTGGTTCTGTAAATCTTATCCTTGATAATAATACCAAGAGTGCCAATAGTACCAGCAGGAATACCCTCGGCATCAAGTATGCTTTTTAGCATAGCAACTGTGGTGGTTTTTCCCTTTGTTCCTGTTAATGCAATAGTTGTAAGTTCCTTGGCAGGTTCACCAAAGTACATCGCACTCATATATGCAAGGGCCTTTCTTGTGTCATCAACCTTAATAACGGTAATATCCTGCTCTATGTCAGTATCATCAGAAACAATAACTGCAGTAGCTCCTAACTCTACAGCTTGTGGGATAAATTTGTGACTGTCAACATTGTATCCCTTTAGAGCGACAAAAGCTGTGCCACTTGTTACTTTTCTACTGTCGTAAATTATATCTGTGATTTCAATATTGGTCTTTCCTTTTAAAATAGTATAGGAGATATTCTTTAGTAAATCTGATAAAAGCATAGCTTATCCTTTCTGTGGAATATATTTCCAACATAATATTTTTTAGGTTTAATAATTATTTATATAATAATGTATATGCTAAATTTACTCCTTTTTTCAAGGTTTGTCAAACAACATATTGTGTGTAGTATTTGGGGTTTTGATGATTTTACACTATAAAACTGTAAAATTAGGTTGAAACAGCCTTATTTTTCCTTTTTGGAAAATTTATTTAAACGGATTTTTCAATTTTCCTAAAGTCCATTTGCTATTTTGCACAAAGAAGTTATAAGCATAATAAACAATAATTATGTGGCGTAATTGTGCAAAACAAACAAGTATTAAAAATTCCATAGATATTTTGCACAAAAACAAAGTTAATTATTATTGCTTTAGATAAAAAGTACAAAAGGAGTTGAAATTATTAGTGTTTTTGTGGTACAATTTGTTTAGTGATAAGGCGTGGTAGTATCCAATCCTAAGGGGGTACTTCAGCCGACACAAAAAATATTTTTTATGAAGGAAGGAATTTACTATGAAAATCAAGAGAATTTTATCATTAGTTCTCGCTATTGCTCTTACAGCAGTAGTATTTGTTGGTTGTAATACTGACTCATCCAGCGAAAAGACAGACGGTGGCGAAGGAACAGCTGCTGTAGAAGTAGAAAAAGACGCAAGTTTAAAGGTATGGGGCCCATCTGCATCTGTAGATCTCATCAAGAAGCAGGTTAAGGCTTTCCAGGATATGTATCCTGACAAGAACATCAAGATTGAAGTTGTAGCACAGGAAGAAAATGATGCTGCTACAAACCTTCTTAACGACCCAACAGCTGCAGCTGACGTATTTGCTTTTGCATCTGACCAGCTTTCAAAGCTCACACTTGCTAAGGCACTTCTTCCTGTATATCCAACATATGAAGAAGACATCAAGGCTAACCACACAGAAGCTGCTGTAGAAACAGTTAAGGGCGACTTCGAGGGTAAGGAAGTTCTTTATGCTTTCCCAGAAACAGACAACGGTTACTATTTAGTATATGATAAGTCTGTAGTTTCTGATGAAGACGCAAAGTCATGGGAAGGCGTTCTTGCTGCATGTAAGAAGGCTGGTAAGAAGTTCGTTATGGACGCAGGTAACGGCTACTACTCATGTATGTTCGCTTTTACAGGTGGTCTTAAGTTAGACGGTCTTGCAGGCGAAGCTCAGGACGAGCAGAAGTTCAATGACTTCAACGAAGACGATGTTGTTGCTTCAATGCAGGCATTTGGTCAGCTCTTTGCAGATTACAAGAACACATTCTCATTTGCATCAGTAGATAAGGTTTCTGCTGGTTTCAAGGATGGTACTTGTGCAGCTGGTGTTGACGGCACATGGAACGCAGCTGTTGACCAGGAATCACTTGGCGACAACTACGGCGTAGTTAAGCTACCAACAATCAACATCAACGGTAAGGCTACAGACACAATTGGTATGATCGGTTATAAGTACATCGGTGTTAATGGCCAGACAAAGTATCCAAACGCTGCTATGGAATTTGCTAACTTCCTTACAGGTCAGGATTGTCAGCAGGAAAGATTTGACGAACTTGGTTGGACTCCAACACACAAGGCTGTTAAGGCTGAAGCAAGCGAAGGTACAGCTGCTATGTTAGAAGAAGCTAAGACATTCGTTGTACAGGCTGACATCGTTGCTGCTTTCTGGACACCATTTGAAAACCTTGGTAACCAGCTTAAGAAGGACGGCGCAAAGCTTGACGAAAAGTCACTTAAGGAACTTCTCGATAAGACACTTGCTAATGTAAACGGCTAATTGTCAAATAATAAAAATACTATAAACTTTTAACCTTAGGACAAAACTTATGCTACAGGTGGGTAACCACCTGTAGCGATTATTTAAAATCATCGGCAGTAAAAGGAGTAAAAATCAATGAAATATATTGATTATGTTCAGCTGAATCCTTTTCAGAAAGCCGCTTTTAAGATTAAGACATTCTTCAAGAATTTACCAGGTGCGCTAAAGAAGTTCTTCTGTATGATTGGTAATTTCTTTAAGAAGCTGGTCTTAGGTATAGCACATAGCTTTGCAAATTATGGCAAGAGATTTGCAAAGGGTGATGCAATAACAAAGCTTTCCTACATTATTATGGGTGCAGGTAACTTTGCTAAGGGACAGTACATTAAGGGTCTTATTTTCTTCCTACTTGAAGTAGGATACGGAGTATTTTTGGCTTTCTTCGGATTAAAGTACATTACAAAATTCACAACACTTGGTACATCCACAGGTGGTTATGACTATAGCACAGGTATTCCTGTAAAGATTGATGGCGATAACTCAATGCTTATCCTACTTTACGGTGTTATGACTATAGTTCTTACAATCATCTTTTTAGTACTTTATATTGCAAACACAAAGTCTGCATTTAAGGTTCAGAACCTTAAGAAAAACGGTGAACACATTCCAACATTTATTGAGGAAGTAAAGCAGTTTGGCGACGAAAAGTTCCATGTAACACTTCTTTCTGTACCAGTACTTCTCATTGGTACATTCTCAATTCTTCCACTTATCTTTATGATTTTGATTGCGTTCACAACATATCGTCCACCTAACCTCCCTCCAAACTCTCTGTTCACTTGGAACGGACTGAATACATTTGCAGAGGTATTCAGCACAAAGGGTGGTGCAAGTATGGGTCACACATTCTTTGTACTTACACAGTGGACAATTATTTGGGCAATTTTTGCAACCTTCCTTAACTACATAATGGGTATGGTTGTTGCTCTTATGATTAACAAAAAGGGCATTAAGCTCAAGGCTCTTTGGAGAACACTTTTTGTTATCACAGTTGCTGTACCACAGTTCGTTACACTTCTTGTTATGAACCAGATGCTTCAGCTTGACACAGGTGCTATCAATATTCTTCTACAGAACCTTGGATTTGAACAGGTTGACTTTATTAACGGTTCGCCAATGGTTGCGAGAGTTACAGTTATTGTAATCAACCTTTGGGTAGGTATTCCTTACACTATCCTTATTACATCAGGTATTCTTATGAATATCCCAGCTGACCTTTATGAATCAGCTACAATTGATGGTGCTGGTCCTTGGAAGAGCTTTACAAAGATTACTCTACCATATATGCTCTTCGTTACAACACCATACCTCATTACAACATTTATCAATAACATCAACAACTTTAATGTTATCTATCTGTTGACTAATGGTGCTCCAACCAGCCAAGATTTGTATCAGGCAGGTTACACAGACTTGCTTGTAACATGGTTGTTTAAGCTGACAATGAGTTCACAGGACTACAACTATGCCGCAGCTATCGGTATTCTCGTATTCATTGTTTGTGCTTCTCTGTCACTTATCACATTCAACCTTACAAAATCTGCAAAGGATGAGGAGGCGTTCTCATGATAAAAAGCTACAAGTTAAGAAGAAGATTATCAAATGCCTTCATCTATATTCTTTTGGCAGTTTTAGGTATTATTTGGGTTTCACCACTTATTTGGATGGTTCTCCATTCATTCCGTGCTGAAGGTGGTTCTGCAGTTCACTATCTGCTCCCAAAATCATTTACAGTTCAGCATTATGTTGATTTGTTTACAGACACAGCACTCCTTAACTTCCCAAGATGGTTCTTAAATACATTTATTGTTGCAATTTTCTCTTGTATTATTTCAACATTCTCTGTACTTATGGTGTCTTACACATTCAGCCGTCTAAGATTTAAGGCAAGAAAGCCACTTATCAATATTGGTATGATTCTTGGTATGTTCCCAGGATTTATGACAATGATTGCTATTTACTATCTATTAAAGGCTATGGGTCTTACACAGACACTTCCTGCCCTTGTTATTTGCTATTCAGCAGGTGCAGGTCTTGGCTTCCAGATTAGTAAGGGCTTCTTTGACACAATTCCAAGAGCACTTGATGAAGCTGCTACTATTGACGGTGCTACAAAGAATCAGATTTTCTGGAAGATTATTCTTCCAATGTCAAAGCCAATTCTGGTTTACACAATTCTAACATCATTCATTGGTCCTTGGACAGACTTTATCCTTGTTAAGATTATTATGGGTGATGCTCGTGATAACTATACTGTTTCAATCGGCTTACAGCTGATGACTTCACAGCAGTATGTATCAAAATACTTCCAGAGATTCCTGGCAGGTTCAACACTTGTTGCTGTTCCTATCTCAATTCTGTTCCTTAAGATGCAGACTTACTATGTTGAGGGTGTTACAGCCGGTGGTGTTAAGGGTTAATTCCCTTATTTCTAAAACTAAACTCCACAAACTTCGGTTTGTGGAGTTTTTTGCGCTTTAAAGATTGTTCCTAAGAATATGTTTTTTCATTTCCAGGAATGGTAAAGTTACGGAAAGATAATATTAAGACATAATAATAATTTGAGGAATAATATGTTATATTTAATGCTATAATAGATTAAATCTATTGCAAAAAGAAATAATAGGTGCTATAATTTATCCTGTAGAACCGATTTGTTTTAAACAGGTTATATTATTTTATTTGAAATAAATATTAAACCTTATTTTAATGGGAGGTTTTGTTATGGGCAAAATTTTATATGTATGTACCGGCAATACCTGTCGTTCACCTATGGCAGCAGGTATTTTCAATAAATTAGCAAGGGAATATGGACTTGATGTTGTGGCTGAAAGTGCTGGTCTTGCTACAAAGGATGGACTTCCTCCATCTGAAAATGCAGTAAAAGCCTGTGCCGAAATTGGTATTGATATTAGTAATCATAAATCAAGGGAATTTTCAAAGCTCAATCTTGACGAATATGCAAGATTCCTTACAATGTCCTTTGACCACGCAAATCTTCTTTTGGAAATGGGTGTACCTCACAACAAAATTGAGGTGCTAAGTGGAACCGACCACGGAGTTCCTGATCCATATGGCTTTGGTATGGGAATTTACCGTTCCTGTAGAGATGTAATAAAAAGGGATATTGAGAAGTCCATTACAAAATATCTGAAAGAGGGAGAAAATGCCACTAAAGATAGTGAGAATGAATGAGGATAATATTCATTCTGTAAAGGAAATTGAAGACCGATGTTTTGTTAGCCCCTGGTCCTTAGACAGCTTTAAGGCAGAGCTTTGTAAGGAGGGGGCTTATTTTTATCTTGCTATGATGGATGAACAACCGGCAGGATATATTGGCTTTAATATGGTTCTTGATGAGGGATATATTGCCAATGTTGCAGTTGTGGAAAAGTTCCGTAGAAAAGGTGTGGCACGAACACTTATGGAAAAAGTTATTGCAACAGCAAGGGAGAATTCCCTGGCATTTGTAAGCCTTGAGGTAAGGGAGAGTAATACTCCTGCCAAGGCCCTTTATGAAAGTCTTGGCTTTAGTCAGCAGGGAGTTCGCAGGAACTTTTATCGCAATCCCCTTGAGGACGGTTTGATTTTAACAAAATTTCTGTAGAGGAAAAATTATGAAGATATTAGGAATTGAAAGCTCCTGTGACGAAACAGCAGCATCAGTAGTTGAAAATGGAAGAATTGTACTTTCAAATGTAGTTGCAAGTCAGGTTCAGGAGCATAAGCTATACGGTGGTGTTGTGCCAGAAATCGCATCTCGCCGTCACGCAGAATGTATCAGTCAGGTTGTAAAACAGGCACTTGCTGATGCAAATACTACTATTGGGGAGATTGATGCCATTGGCGTAACCCACGCTCCCGGACTTATTGGTGCCTTGCTGGTAGGTGTGAACTTTGCAAAGGGCCTTGCCTATAGCACGGGGAAACCCCTTGTGCCTACTCACCACCTAAGAAGTCATATTGCGTCAAACTACATTTCAAATTCAGAGCTGAAGCCTCCATTTATGTGTCTTGTGGTTTCAGGTGGTCACAGCCATATTGTGAATGTTAAAAGCTACACAGAAATGGAGATAATCGGCAGAACAAGGGATGATGCAGCAGGTGAAGCCTTTGACAAGGCAGCAAGAACTATGGGTATGAGCTACCCTGGTGGAATTTCTATGGATAAGGAAGCCGAAAATGGCGACCCTTTTGCCTTCAAAATGCCTCGTCCTGTTGTGGCAAATTCCCCTTATGACTTTTCTTTTAGTGGGCTGAAAACTGCAATTATCAACACTATCCACAACCTTAGTCAAAAGGGAGAGGAAATTCCAAAGGCTGACTTGTGTGCCTCCTTCCGTTGGGCAGTGGTGGATTGCCTTGTTACAAACTTTTTAAAGGCGTCAGAGGATTACAAGGCTACAACCTTGGTTATTGCAGGTGGTGTTTCTGCCAACTCATTACTTAGAAAAAGGTTAACAGAGGAATGTGACAAAAGAGGTTACAATCTGTTTATGCCAGAAAAGAAATATTGTGGTGATAATGGCGCAATGGTGGCAAGTCAGGCCTATTATGAATACCTGGACAACAATATTGCAGGTCTTGACCTAAACGCTGTTGCCACATTACCAATAGATTACAGATGATTTTACAAAATGAAAGCTATAGGGATTTTCTCTATAGCTTGTTTTGTTCTAATAAGGAATTATTTTTCTGTGCCTTTATCGTATAATAATAGAAATAGTTTGAGGTGATTTTTAATAAAAAAGTTAGTTACACTTATCCTTGTGGTAGTGCTTACTTTTAGTTTTACTGGGTGCATAACAAGTGGCAGAACCCAGAAGGATGTGGTTCAAACCACAACAATGCCAACTGAAAAAAGTAATTACAAGGATATTGACACAGATAATGAAAAAGAAAATAGAAACTATAAGGCGACTGAAATCCTCTTTGGTTATAATTCTCTGACAACACAGGTGCAAAAGAACTTTTATACAGAGCTATGTAAAAGTGTGTGGGAAGTGTCTGAGGATGCAACAAGTGAGGGCTATTACCCTTGTAAAATGGTTAATTTTGACGGAGTTGTGCTGACGCAAGCTGAAATTAGGCTTGTGATTTCTGCTGTTAAGATTGATAATCCAATCGTGTTTTGGCTTTCAGACCATTTTGGCTACAGTAACACAAGTGGGTTCACCACAATTCAGCTTTATAGCCTTATTCCACCTATGGAAATTAAGGAAAAAAGCGACAAAATGGTAAATGTGGCAAATAGTATTGTTACTTCTATGGAGGGTGGACTTGATGAATTTACACTTGAGCTTAGAATTCACGATAAAATTCTTGAAATGTGCAAATATGCAGATGATGTGAAGTCCTCTAAGGATGATTACCTTGCGTTTACTGTTTATGGCGTTCTTGTTAACGGAAGTGCAGTTTGCGAGGGATACTCAAAGACCTTCCAGTATCTAATGAGTCAGCTTGGAATTGAATGTACCACAATTATGGGCAGGGGCAAGACAGAGCTTCATATGTGGAATAGTGTTAAGATAAATGGCAACTTTTATTTTGTTGATGTTAGTTGGGACGATAGTAAGGAGTATTCAAAGTACGACTACTTCAACATAACAGAGGAACAGCTCTTAAAGGACCATACAATCAGCAAGGAATATAAGGATGCTACAAATGATGAACTTTGTGGTACAAATGGTAAAACTGCTCTTAACTTCAATCATAGTGTGCCAAAGTGTAATTCTGTTGAGGAAAATTACTATGTGAAGTGTACTCCTCATTTTACGGATTTATATTCCTATGATAACCCTGAAATGACAAATGCCCTGTTTGAAAGTGCAAATAGTGGCGACAATTACTTTAGCTTTTACATTGACCCTATGTACCTTGAGTACACAAATGCAGTTGACCAGCTTTTTAACTCTGGTGACCAACTGTTTTTCAGCTATATCGACACAGTAAATTCAATGTACCCTGCAAACTATATTGATAAGGAACAGGTTTATATTGTTCAAAAGGAAAATTTGTATGTGGTAACAGTTCAGTTAAAATATCAGTAAGGAGAGATAAAAATGAAGTATGATGCACAGAAATTTTTGGTTCTGAAAAATGAAGAAATTGCATCTGGTATCTTTGATTTGTGGGTGGAAAACAAGGAACTTTCTCCACTTGCCAAGCCAGGGCAGTTTGCCCATATTCTTGTGCCAGGCAAGACATTGAGAAGACCAATTTCAATTTGTGATGCAAATGAGAGTTGTCTAAGACTTGTATATCAGGTTAAGGGCGAGGGTACTGAAATTCTTTCAAAAATAAAGGAAGGACAGGAGCTTGACATTATCGCCCCACTTGGTAACGGCTTTGACATTAAAGAGGATAAAAAATACTGCTTTATCGGTGGTGGCATTGGAGTTCCACCAATGCTTTATGCCTCAAAGCAGAAGAAAAATCCTGTGGTAATTACAGGCTTTAGAAACAAGGATTTAGTGATTTTGCAGAGTGATTTCCTTGAGGATAACTGCGAGCTTTACCTTACAACAGATGACGGAACAGCCGGCAGAAAGGCATTTGTAACCGATGTTCTCAAGGAGAAGCTAAGTGAGGTTGACGAGGTTTGCGCCTGTGGTCCTATGCCAATGCTTAGAGCTATTTCAGAGCTTTGCAACAATGCAAATGTGCCTTGTCAGGTTAGCCTTGAGGAGAGAATGGGCTGTGGCATTGGAGCTTGTCTTGTATGTGCCTGTGAGGTTAAGAGAAATGACGGAACAAATGACTATGTTCACGTTTGTAAGGACGGTCCTGTATTTGACAGCAAGGAGGTTGTATTTTAATGGCAGATTTATCAGTAAATGTTGCAGGAGTACACTTTAATTCACCACTTATTGCAGCATCAGGCACCTTTGGTTTTGGTCACGAGTATAGCGAGTTTTTTGATTTATCAGAGCTTGGTGGTATCTCCTGCAAGGGTATCACCCTAAAGAAAAGACTGGGTAATCCACCTCCAAGAATTGCCGAAACTCCAAGTGGTATTATCAACGCAGTTGGTTTGCAGAACCCAGGAGTTGACCACTTTATTGAAAAGGACTTGCCTTGGCTAAAGGAGCAGAATACAGTTATTATTGCCAATATTGCAGGTAATACATCTGAGGAATACGCAATGATGGCTGAAAAGCTTAGCCACACAAATGTTGATATGATTGAGCTTAATATTAGCTGTCCTAATGTAAAAAGTGGTGGCGTGCAGTTTGGTACTTCCTGCGAAAGCGTAGGTGCTATTACAAAAACTGTAAAGGCTCATTGTGGGGACAAGCCACTTGTGGTTAAGCTAAGTCCAAATGTTACAAATATTGCAGAAATTGCAAAATCAGCAGAATGTTCAGGAGCAGATGCAATCTCAATGATTAACACCTTAACAGGTATGAGGATTGACATTAACACAAGGCGACCAATTATTCGCAACAACACAGGTGGACTTTCAGGTCCTGCAATATTCCCTGTGGCTGTTAGAATGGTTTGGCAGGTTGCAAATGCTGTAAATGTTCCAATTATAGGTATGGGTGGTATTTCCACCTGGCAGGATGCTGTTGAAATGCTTATGGCTGGTGCAACTGCCCTTCAAATTGGCACTTGTATGTTTACTGACCCATATGCCCCTGTAAAGATAAATGCAGGACTTAGAGAATATATGGATAAAAACGGAATTAAGTCCTTAAGTGAAATTACAGGTTCAGTTGAGCCTTGGTAAAAATATCTGAATAAAAGAACATAAAAACACCATAATACTATTGGTGATTTTATGTTCATATTAAAAACTGTAATACTCACATTTGTGTCCCTTGTGGTGCTGTTTATCCTTGCAAAGCTAATGGGTAACAAGCAGATTTCACAGCTAACCACCTTTGATTATATCAATGGAATAACCATTGGCTCTATTGCAGCTGAACTTGCGACTTCTTCTTGGGATGATTGGCACGAGTCACTTATTGCAATGGTGATTTATGGCTTGGTAGCTGTGGCGATTTCATACATTTCCCTTACTCTTATGCCACTGAAAAGGTTCTTTTCTGGCAAGACTACTGTTATCTATGACAATGGAAAGTTCTACAAAAAGAATCTTAGAAGGTGTAAGCTGGATATAGGAGAGTTTATGTCAGAGCTTAGAAGCCAGGGCTATTTTAGTATGAAGGAAATTGAAAGTGCCTACCTTGAAAGTAACGGTAAGCTTAGTGTACTTCCCAAAAGTTACAAAAAGCCTATGACGCCATATGATATGGGAATGAAGCCGAGTAAGGCAACAGCGGACCCTGTTTTTGTTATGGATGGTAAGGTTCTTGAAAAGAATTTAAAGCGAAGTGGCAAAGATAAACTGTGGCTAATGTCTAAGCTAAAGGAAAACGGAGTTGCTCTTAAGGATGTGTTTATAGCACAGGCTGACGGAGAAAATGAGCTGTCCGTTTATGTGCAGACCCACCATAGCGACACAAATGATTTGTTCCAGTGAAAGGAAAGCTATGGTTATTATGTCGGTGGATTTTGGCAAGGCAAGAACAGGTATTGCCATTTGTGACAAGCTTGAGATGCTAAGCTCACCACTAACTCAAATAAATGAATACAACAGGGAAAGGCTCATTGAGAAAATTTCGGCTCTTGCAAAGGAGCATAGGGTGGAGAGAATTGTGGTGGGACTTCCCAAAAATATGGACGGTAGCGAGGGTGACTCTGCACAGAATGCAAGGGCATTTGCAAAGGAATTGCAGGATTACTGTGGTATAGAATGTGATATGCAGGACGAAAGAGGTACAACTATTACTGCCCATAATTATC
Organism: Ruminococcus sp.; assembly: GCA_045133515.1. Taxonomy (GTDB): domain Bacteria; phylum Bacillota; class Clostridia; order Oscillospirales; family Acutalibacteraceae; genus Ruminococcoides. The sequence continues at coordinate 27,292 of JBGUUL010000075.1, read as the reverse complement.
TGAATTTTACTGATACAAGAGGTAAGAAAAGGAAGTCTGTGGTGGACTCTGTTGCTGCTACAATTATCCTTGAGGATTACCTTAGAAAACGGAAAAATTCCCTTGCGGAATAATATAACTCGTTTTTTGATTTTATTCCAGAAAATGAATAATTTAATTTCCTTTTTTGCACATTTTAAGGTTGATTTAAGAAATAAAAAGTAGTATAATATCTGTATGCAATATATCAATTATGAAATTGCAAAGAATATGGAAGTAATTTAGATTAAAGGAGGACAATGAAATGTCAACAAAAGCTAATTACAAAACAGAAGAAATTGGTGCTGGTAAGGTTGGTTTTTCAAAAACAAGATCAATCATTGAATCAGCTTTCTATGGTAACAACGTTGTTCCTGTAAACACACTTAAAGAAGCATATAATCTTGCTAAGAATTCTCCAGGAACAATTGTAACAGACCTCCCTGTTTACAGAGGTGAAGAATTTGGTCTTGATTCAGACGCAAAGGTTCTTCTCTTTAATGACGGTGCTGTTACAGGCCGTTATGCTGCTGCTCGTAGAATTAAGGGCGAGCCAGGCGTTGATGACACAAAGCTCGATAAGGTTGTTATGGACGCTGTTTACAAGACTCGTTTTGAAAAGATGTATCACGCAACAGTATATGTTGGTCTTGACCCAGAATTTATGGTAAAGGCACACCTTCTCATTCCAGAGGGTGAAGAAAACCTTATGTATTCTTGGATGCTAAACTTCCAGTATATGTCTGACGAATATGTAAAGATGTACAAGAACTCAAAGGCTGTTGGTGACGGCAAGGAAGCTGACATCTACATCTTCTCCGACCCACAGTGGGAACCAACAGAAAGCCCTGACGTTGACTACAGCTGTCTAAGTGACCCACTTACACTTTGCTATTTTGATACAAATGCAAACTGTGCTGCTATCCTTGGTATGAAGTACTTTGGTGAGCATAAGAAGGGCACACTTACAATGGCTTGGGCTATTGCTAACAGAAATGGTTACGCATCTTGCCACGGTGGTCAGAAGGAATATATCCTTGACAACGGCGAAAAGTTCGTTGCTTCTGTATATGGTCTTTCCGGTTCAGGTAAGTCCACACTTACACACGCAAAGCACAATGGCAAGTATGAAATTAAGGTTCTTCACGATGACGCATTTATCATCAACACAGATACTTGTGCATCTATCGCTCTTGAGCCAACATACTTTGACAAGACTGCTGACTATCCAGCTGGTTGCCCAGACAACAAGTACCTCTTAACTTGTCAGAACTGTGGTGCTACTATTGACGAAGATGGCAAGGTTCAGCTTGTAACTGAAGATATTAGAAACGGCAACGGTCGTGCTATTAAGTCAAAGCTATGGTCACCAAACAGAGTTGACAAGATTGATGCTCCTGTTAATGCTATCTTCTGGATTATGAAGGACCCAACAATCCCACCAGTTGTTAAGCTAAAGGGTGCTGCTCTTGCTTCTGTAATGGGTGCAACACTTGCTACAAAGACTTCAACTGCTGAAAGAGTTAAGGCTGGTACAGATATGAATGCACTTCGTATTGTTCCTTATGCAAACCCATTCAGAACATACCCACTTAAGAACGACTATGTTAAGTTCAAGAAGTTAGTTGAAGAAAAGAATGTTGATTGCTATATCATCAACACAGGCGACTTTATGGGTAAGAAGGTTAAGCCTGCTGATACTCTTGGTATTCTTGAAACAATCGTTGAAAAGAAGGCAGAGTTTAAGCCTTGGGGTCCATTCTCCGATATTGAAATTATGGATTGGGACGGCTTTGAGGTTAATATGGACGATCCTGAATACAAGGATGCTCTTAAGGCTGCTATGCAGAACAGAGTTGACGCTGTTGAAGGTTTCGCAGTAGCTAAGGAAGGCTACGACAAGCTTCCTGACGAGGCTCTTGAGGCTGTTAAGAAGGTTGTTGCAGAGCTTGACTAATTAGTCAAAATTTTGCTAAATAATTATCCCACTACCAATTTGGTAGTGGGATTTTTTACAGTTTGTAGGGGATTTTTCCATTGATATTTAGGGTTGTTTCCGTAACGGAACAGGTAAGGCAGAGTATAGTTACACCAGACTTTTCTGCCAGTTTTAGCACATCTGCAAACTCCTTGTGGGTTTCTACGTTTGGGGTGAAATATTTAACATCATCCATTTGAATTACAAATGCAATAACACCTTGGTAGCCTTCATTTTGTGCCTTAATCAGCTCTTTAATATGCTTAACACCACGGTCAGTTGGAGCATCAGGGAACAGTACCACATTGTTATTTTCAAGGGTGACGCCCTTAACCTCAATTAAATATTTTTTGTTTTTCTTTTCACAGTAGAAGTCAATTCTTGAACTTCCGTAGGTGTATTCAGCCTTTATGTAGTCAAAATTTTCACCTTCAAGATATTCTCTGAACACCTTATTTGGAGCTTGACTATCCATATTTATAAGTCTTTTTCCCTTGTAAACAGAGATAAGGTCAAACTTTGTTTTTCTGTTTGGATTGTCACTTTTCTGGCAGAAAACCTTTGCGTTTTCAGTCAGCAGTTCCTTGCATCTGCCTGTGTTTTTTACATGGACAACTTCTTCCTTGCCTTCAATTTCAATATGGGCAATAAAGCGATTTGGTCGATTTTTAAATATTCCCTTTACTATTCTTTCGTACTTCATATTACACCTCAGGAAAATTATAGTATAAATGTGAAATGTTTTCAAGTGGATAAATGTTGTTATTTGTTTATTTTTAATGAAGTTTGGCAAAGGTCTTTTTATTATCCTTTTAGTGTGTTATAATTTAATGGATACATAGTATCATAGAATTTATTGGAGGTAAATTATGTTTTGTAGTAAATGCGGAAAACAGATTGCTGATGATGCAATGTTCTGTCCTGGTTGTGGTACACCAACTGTTAATAATCAGGCTAACACACAAAATGCACAGGCTAATACACAGCCAGGCCCACAGCAGTATAATGCTCAGCAACAGACTGAAAAGGGTACAACAGCATCAACTGAAGCTGTTGTTGATAAGATTTTTGACACAGAGGACCACACAGGGGAATACACACCTGAGGATATTAAGAACGGCAAGGTTATGTCTATCCTTTGCTATTTAGGTTTCCTTGTACTTATTCCTATGTTTGCAGAAAAAGCAAACAAGTATGTTCGCTTTCATGTAAATCAGGGATTTGCACTTTTTTTACTTAATTTATGTGTTTTGATTGTAGATGTAATTGTTGGTTTTATTCCTGTTTTAGGTGCTATTATTAGTGCTTTGCTCTTTGTTTGTCAGCTTATACTTATGGTTTTAGGTATTGTAAATGTTGCAAATAACAAGGCAAAGGAACTTCCACTTATTGGCTCATTCAAACTTGTTAATTGATTTTTTGCAAAAGTTATCCCCACTTCATTGTTTTAGTGAAGTGGGGGTTTTGTTATTGTTAAATATTTTCTTCAGTCTTTTTTTCAGCTTGTTTTTTGGCCTTTTTCTCTGCTCTGTAGTCAGTGTAGAAGTCATCAACCTCGTTTAAAGCAAATTTCTTCATAACCTTACCGTTGCCAATAGCGATTGAACCGGCAATTAGGAGAATTACTGCAATAATAACAGAAGCCCTGCCCATAGTAAATGTGCCAAGGAATACTGTTCCAAGGAAGATAATTCCAAGAATCACCAAAGCAGTTCCTATAACAAGAAGTGCATCATATATTTGATATTTACCTAAAAATAAATTGTCTTTTTCCTTTTTCATAATTAGCCTCCATATATATTCTTAGTTTATCAAAAATATAGCTAAGTGTCAATATAAAATTTTTTGATTTTGGTATTGACAGAAAGTGTACTATGGTGTACTATATAAGTGTACTAATTGTACTATGCAAAGTAACACACTAAAGGAGGCTAAAATGTTTATTGTAAATTTTCAGTCCAGAGTGCCTGTGTATCAGCAAATATATGACAATGTTATTCGCCTTGTGTCAATGGGAATAATTTGTCCCAATGAAAAGCTACCGGCTGTAAGGCGACTTGCAACGGACTTGGGGGTTAATCCTAACACCGTTGCAAAGGCTTATCAAATGCTTGAGAGTAACGGATATATCTATACTGTTACAGGAAAGGGGAGCTTTGTTTCTGAAAAGCTCCAAATGGCAGATGCTGAGAGAATGGAAATGAAAAGTATGATTCTTGAGGACTTCAAGAAGGCACAAGGTCTTGGGCTTTCGGAGGAGGAAATTATCATTCTGCTAAATCAGGTGTATAAAGGAGGAGTAAATAATGATTGAAATAAAAAATCTTACCAAAAGATTTGACAAGGTTGTTGCAGTAAACAACATTTCAGCCACCATTCCTGAGGGAACTATTTGTGGACTTGCAGGTTCAAACGGAAGTGGCAAAAGCACATTACTTAGAATGTTAAGTGGTGTTTATGAGCCAAACGAGGGTGCAATAATCATTGACGGAGAGCTTGGTTTTGAGAACATTTCTGTTAAGGGAAAAAGTTACTATGTGCCTGACTATCCTTACTGTCCAAATGGTGCAACCCTTAAAAAGATGTCAAAGTATTTAAGGGAGATTTATCCAAACTGGGATGAAGAATATTACAAAATGTTGTGCCACTACTTTCCTGTTGGGGAGAGAAAGAGGATAATCACAATGAGTAAGGGTATGCAACGACAGGCATCTCTTATTCTTGCTCTGGCTACAAGGCCAAAGTACCTTTATCTTGACGAAATTTTTGATGGTCTAGACCCTGTTATCCGTCAAACCTTAAAAAAGCTACTTGTGGAGAATGTGGCTGACAACAATATGACCGTTGTAATTGCATCTCATAATCTTAGGGAGTTCAACGATATTTGCGACAGTATGCTGTTACTACATCAGGGTGAAGTTGTAAGATGTGGTGGTGTGGATGAAATGAAGTCCTCTGCCTGTCGAGTGCAGATTGCCTTTAAGGAGGATGTTCAGCCTGAAATTTTTGACTGTATAAAGCTCCGTAATTTCTCCCAAAACGGCAGAGTATTCTCATTTGTTGCCCTTGGTGATGAGGAGGAAATCAGAGAAAAGCTGAACAATCTTAATCCTGTATTTATGGATATTCTTCCTCTTACTCTTGAGGAGGCATTTATTAATGAAATGGAGGGTGTAGGATATGAAGTCATCTAAGATGTTTAAAACTGTATTTTTTGATACATTAAGGAAGTTTCTTCCTGTATCGTCAGCTTATTGGGGAATTATGATTATCTTCTACCCCTGTTTAGAGCTACTTTTTAGGTTCACAAATTATATGGAGTATCTAAACAATGTTAATGCCTCCCTTATGACCGAAAGTGACCTTGCTATATTGTCAGAGTGGATTCAGATAATTTTTGTTGGAGCATCCTCTGTGATTTTTAGTGCAATAATAGCCTTTATTGCTTTTTCTTACCTACATAACAAAAGGCAAATGGACTTTGTGGCATCACTCCCTGTTACCAGAAGAATCCAGTTTTTTGGCAGATTAACTGCTGTTATTACTGTGGTTATTGTGCCACTTGTGGTTTGCTCAATTTTGGGCTCATTGGCAGTTGGTTTTGCAGGCTTTGGCACAACAATGATGCTTACCTTGATGATAAGTCTTGCTACCATAGGTAATATTGCCTTTATCGGATTTTTGGCAATTTGTAGTGGTACAATTGCTCAAACCTGTGCATCATACTTCCTAATAAACATTGTTTATCCTGTTTTAATGCTTATTGTAGGATTGTATCCTTCATCAGTATTTCCTGGAATTGACAAGTCATTTTTAAATGCTGTTGTTGTTACTCTGCTTTCACCAATATTCGCACCATTTGCAGGTTTTGGTAACAGCCTTAATTTGGAAGAACAGGCTATGGTGGAAGTTCCTATGTTGAAGTTTGGTGGAACAACTGCTTTCTACTGCATATGGTGGGGAGTATTTGCTATAGGTTTTATGGTGCTTTCCTATGTTCTCATTAAAAAGAGAAGAACTGAAACAGCACAAACAGGATATGCTTTCCGTATTCCAATTTATGTTATAAGGTTCTTTGCCACCCTTACAGTAGGTTGCATAGGTGGTGGACTTCTAAGCTCTATTTTCTCCTTTGCAAGTAGTCTTGGTGGAGTATATGCAGTTGCTCTGTTTATTGTAACATTTGTCATTGGCTTTGTAGTTGCTACAGTTGTTTCCGATTTGGTAATTCATCTTATTTACAATGGTGGAATGAGTGGTTATCTCAAAAAGTTGATTTCCGTTGCCATTGTAATTGCCATTGGCCTGTCAGTTTTCCTTGGTATCTCAAGAGATGTTACAGGTGTGGTTACTTATATTCCAAATGCTGATAATGTAGAGAGTATTAGCTATAATATATCTGAAGATTTATTTACTGAAGATAATAATGGCTGGAAGATTACAATTACAGATGGAAAGGAAATTGCCAAGGCACTTGAAATTCAGAAAAAACTGGTAGAGGATATTGATGACAAACGCAATGGATGGTATGTTCCAACAAATGATTTTGAACATTATATAGATGCCTCTGATGAAAAAATTAAAACTGTGTATGACTATATTACAAATTATGATTTAATGTACAATGTGACAGTTGATATTAAACTGAAAAATGGAATTACAGTAAATAGAAAATACTCCTACAATGACAGTTCAACAGAAATATTGTATAACGAGCTTATACCTCTCCTTGATATAGATTATATTGCTAGCACAAATAAGAAGAAAATCTCATGTGCAGATATATACCTGAATATTGATGGAGAATTTAAAAATAGTTGTATTAGTGTATATGATTTAGAAAACGAAGATAAATCCGATGAAATTGCTCAAGGTCTTTTTGAGGCTGTTAAAAAAGATGTAGAAAAAGTAGGCTATATAAAAACACCCCAAAAGGATGACTGTGGTATAATCGAGTTTTATACATCAGAATATTATGATGTGATTCTACCGAATGTTCTGATTGACAGTAGCTACGAGAATACAATCAGTTACATTAAGAATGTGGTTCTCAAAGAATATAAAGCAGAGGACTATCCACAATATTTCTATGATTAACAAAAAAGGCAATCCCAATTTGGAATTGCCTTTTAAAATTATGTTCAGTTATTTATGAATTAACCAAAGAACTTATCGTGGATTGATGCCACAGCTCTGTCTGCGTCCTTCTTGTCAATGAGAACGGAAGTCTTGATTTCTGATGTAGCAATCATCTGAATGTTTACATTGTTGTTGTAAAGAGCCTCAAACATCTTTGTAGCAACACCTGCGTGGCTTTCCATACCAGCACCAACAATAGAAATCTTAGCAACATCCTTGTCAAGAATAGCCTCCTGGAAACCAAGAGCCTCCTTGTAGTTGTTAAGAGTATCAATAGCTTCCTGTCCCTTGTCCTCAGCAACTGTAAAGGCAATATCCTTTGTACCCTTTGTGCCTACTGACTGTAGGATAATGTCAACATTGATGTCCTTTGCTGAGAGCTTTGAAAATACCTTAAAGGCAAAGCCTGGCTCATTTGGAATACCCTTTATTGAAATTCTTGCAATGTCGCAGTCCTTAGCAACACCTGAAATAATCATTTTTTCCATTTTTGGTTTCTCCTTTACTATTGTACCTGGTTTATTAGTAAGGCTTGAAAGAACTTCAAGCTCAATTCCATATTTTTTTGCCATTTCTACTGAACGGTTGTTAAGAACCTGTGCGCCAAGAGTTGCAAGTTCAAGCATTTCATCATAGGAAATTTCCTTTAGCTTAATTGCGTTTTTAACCTTTCTTGGGTCAGCTGTATAAACGCCCTCAACATCGGTGAAAATCTGACAAAGGTCTGCGTGAAGTGCAGCAGCAATAGCAACAGCAGATGTGTCACTACCACCTCTACCGAGAGTTGTCAAATCCTCGTGACGGTTGATGCCCTGGAAGCCTGCTACAACTACAATTTTGTGGTTGTCAAGCTCCTGCTTGATTCTTTCTCCATTTACCTTTTTGATACGAGCAGCTGTGTAGGAAGAAGTTGTCTGGAATCCTGCCTGCCAACCAAGAAGTGAAATTGCTGGATAACCAAGCTTTTCAATAGCCATTGCAAGTAGTGAAATTGAAATCTGTTCACCTGATGCAAGTAGCATATCTCTTTCTCTCTTGTTAGCATTTGGGTTGATTTCCATCTGCTTTGCAATAAGGTCGTCAGTTGTGTCACCCTGTGCAGATACAACAACTACAACATCATTGCCCTTTTTGTAGGTGTCTGTTACAATCTTTGCAACATTGAACACTCTTTCGGCGTCTGCAACAGATGAACCACCGAACTTTTGAACTATAAGTGCCATTTCTATCTCTCCTCTATATAGTAAACTATATTTTAACTAATTTATTAAAGGTTGCCAATGCGAATTGCAGAAAGTACATCAAGTGACTGTAGCTTTTCTTCAATTTCACCAAACTTATATTCCTTGGTGAGCAGTACTGTTTTGCCATCCTCTGTCATAACCTTTGAGTCAGGGAATAGCTCAAGAGCCTTTTCTCCGTCACCTGCAACCTTAATGTACATAGCTGTTATACTATCTTTATATGATGCAATATCCTTGCTGTCACCCTCAGTCCAGAAAATTCTCTTTCTTGCCTTAAGGTGCTTTGCACAGTCAACTACATCGGCAACAACAGCAGATGCTGTTGGCAACTTACCTGCACCCTTACCGTAGAATACTACATCACCTGTGCAGTCGCCCTTAACCATAATTCCGTTGAATACATCGTCAATGTCGGAAAGGATACAATCCTTTGAAAGTAGCATTGGACATACCTTAATGTCAAGCTTACCGTCCTTATCCTTTTTAACATCACCGATAAGTTTGATTACATAGCCAAGCTTGTTTGCAAACTTAACATCCTCAAGAGTAACTTTTGTAATGCCTTCTGTGTAAACACTGTCTGGATACACGTGCTTACCAAATGCAAGGGAGGCAAGAATACAAATCTTACGACAAGCATCGTGTCCCTCAATGTCAGCCTCTGGATTTCTTTCAGCATAACCTAAGTCCTGAGCAAGCTTAAGTGCTTCCTCAAAGTCCATATTATCGTTAATCATTTTGCCAAAAATGAAGTTTGTTGTACCGTTTAGGATACCTGCAATTTCGTCAACTTCGTTTGCAACAAGACACTGTGAAAGAGGACGGATGATTGGAATACCACCACCAACTGATGCTTCAAAAAGGAAGTTTGCATTGTTTTCCTTTGCCACAGCAAGGAGTTCTCTGCCGTGAGCAGCTACAAGCTCCTTGTTTGAGGTAACAACGCTTTTTCCAGCCATAAGGCATCTCTTAACAAAGTCATAAGCTGGGTTTGTGCCACCCATAACCTCAACAACAACTCTTACTTCAATGTCATTTACAATGTCCTCAAAGTTCTTTGTAAATCTGTCAGCAAGTGGGCTGTCTGGGAAATCTCTTAAATCAAGAATGTACTTGATGTACAGTTCTTCGCCAACTGCTGAGAAAAGTTTGTGTTTGTGTGTTGTTAAAATTTCTGCTACACCTGAGCCAACTGTACCGTGGCCCATAATTGCTACTGGAATCATTTTATATACCTCTCATTCCTTATCTTTCTTCCTTATTGTATAGCTGTTGTTGGAACAGCGTTTTCCTGCTGTTGTTCTGTTTCAGGCTGTGGAGCCTCTGTAATTGGAGCTTCTGTTTCCTCAGCAGGAGCCTGCGTTCCATCTACAGGAGCCTTTGTTTCCTCAGCAGGGGCTTCAGTTTCCTGTGGGGCAGTTTCTTCAGCAGATGTTTCTACAGCTTGATTTTCACCAGCATAATCGGTGTTATCGGCAGATTGTGTATAATCATTTACTGCATTGTTGCTGTAGTCACCATAATAGTCGTAATTCTGATTATTATAGGTGTCATCATTGTTGTAATAAACTGTACCACTGTGGTCGCCATAGCAGTAGTCAGGCTTTTTGTCCTTAAAGTAGTAACCAATTCTTGTGTTTGAGCAGTAGGAGGAGGCAAGAAGTCCTGAATTTATACAGTAATAAATTTCCTCCATATCAGCTGGGAAGTTGTATTCCTTTGGCTTTTTGTCCTTTAGGTACTTGCTCATTACAAGCTGGAAATTCTTTGCAGCTATTGAAGTGTCAGGGTTGGTTGCAGGTTGGTCAAAGCCTGTCCATACAGCAAGTGTTGCATAAGGTGAGCAACCACAGAACCAGCTGTCCTTATCGTCATTGGTAGTACCTGTTTTACCAATAATATCCCAACCGTCAATTTTTGAATATACAGCCTGAGTGTTGTGGGAGGTTTCAACATTAAAGTGTAGCTCCCTGTTCATAATTGCTGCTGTTTCAACAGAATAAGCCTGTTTTGGAATTTTATCCCTTTTATCAATAATGATTTTACCGTCGTTGTCTGTTACATAGTAGTAGGTGTATGGCTCATAGTACTGACCACCATTACCAAGGTACTGATAAGCAGCAGCCATTTCTCTTGCTGTAACACCACCTGTCATACCACCGATTGAAAGTGCACCTACCTCTTGACCGTCCTTTTCGTCAAGATGAGTAAAGCCCATAAGCTGTGTAACCTGTTTGTAAGCAGCCTGTGGTGTGATTTGGTTCATAACCTGTGCTGCTGTAGCATTTGAAGAAATTTCAATAGCGTCTGGTAGTGACATTGAACCCTTATAGCTAAGGTACCAGTTTGTAGGACCTTCAACGGGAGAACCGTCTGCACCTACCTGGTAATTTTCCAAAGGTTCGTCTTTTACAAGTGAACCATAGGTTAGCAGATTATGTTCAATGGCATAAGGGTAAACTACTACAGGCTTAATGGAAGAACCAGGCTGTAAAGCAGATTGTGTTGCTCTGTCAAGAATAAGGTTACTGTCCTTTTTAAGGGATGAACCTGTTGTAGCAATAACTCGTCCGTCATAACCCATAAGGGTCATAGCAGTTTGCAGACCATAAATGCCGTCAGAGTTAACATTCATACCAACTTCCTCAATATACTTTTGCATTTTGGTATCCATAGCGCTGTAAATTTTAAGGCCGTGGGTATATATCATTCTTGAGGCTGCATCCTCAGAAATATCGTATTCCTTAGCAAGGTCACGCTTGAGGTCATAGTAAAGTTCGTCCATATACCAGTTTTGGACTGTAATAGTGTCCTCTTCCTTTTTTTGGTTATAACCCTTAAATTTAAGGGTTTCGGACTCCTTCATAGCCTTATCAAATTCATTTTTATCAATCATACCCTGTTTGTACATTTCCTCAATAACGATTTCTCGTCTTAGTTTGTTGTTATCAGGGTAGATTAGAGGATTCCATTTACTTGGGTTCTGTGTTATACCTGCAATAGCAGCACATTCAGCAATGGAGCAATCCTGTATATCCTTACCAAAGTAAAGCTGGGACGCAGACTGACAGCCCTGGCAGTTGTTACCAAAGTTAACTACATTGAGGTAAGCCTCAAGTATTTCGTCCTTGGTATATTCCTTTTCAACATTTAAGGCTCTGAAAATTTCTCTCAGCTTTCTGTTAAGAGAAACCTCGTTGTCATCAGTAATGTTTTTGATGAGCTGTTGGGTAATTGTTGAACCACCGTAGCTACTGCTTCCCGATGAAAGTGACAACAAAGCACCAGCAGTTCTCTGCCAGTCAACACCACTATGGTCGTAGAAACGCTTGTCCTCAATGGCAACCATAGCATCCTTCATATGCTGTGGAATATCCTTGAAGTCAACCCATACTCTGTTTTCGGTGTCATAAAGAGCCTGGTACTCCTTAAACTCCTGTGTCTTTTCATCCTGAACATAAATGTGGCTGGTAAGGTTAAGACTGGCTGCGTAAAGGTCAATTCCCGTTGGCTCTGTAGCAATTCCGAATATATAAATTCCAAGGCTTATTGCCACTGCTACACCGGCAAAGACACACACCATAAAAATGGTGAATATGGTTTTGCCTATACCTGAGAAAAAGCTTTTTACAGCACCCTTCTTGTCAATTTCGATTTCGCTGTTACCAGATTTTTTCCCCTTAGAGTACTTACTGATATCAGTTTCCTTCAAAACCACCACCTCCTGTATTAAGTGGACATAGTATTTTGTTTTATACCTACCATTTTGTATATATATTATTTGGATTTTTTCTTTCAATATATATGTAAAAGATAGCCTTATGTATTGTAACATAAAAATCAATAAAAATAAACCTATTTTTTACATTTTATTTATATGTGCAAAAATTCCCTATAATAAAGTGAATATTAGTGTAATTTTATGGAAAAATAATTCTCTATAGGAATATATACAGCTTGTTAGGAATTATATGGCAGAAAGGATGTTTATTTTGAAGCGATATGTGTGCTTTATTATTACAGGAATTATACTGTTTTGCGCCGTGTTTTTGTCCTCTAATTTTGAAATGAAATCTGACAATTTAGTGGCAAGTAGTAGCGAAACAAAACTCTCGGAGGAAAGGTATGTGTTAAAAACCCAAAACGGTCGTCTTGCTGTTTTTAAACAAGGGGAAAATACACCTTTTATCATAACCGAAACTATGGTGGAAAATCTTCCAAAGGAGGACCAGAAAAATCTTGAAAATGGAATTGAGGTGTTAGGGGATACAGGACTTAGAAAGGCCTTGGAGGATTACTGTAGTTAGGGCGATTTTTAGAGAGATATTCAACATAAAAACCCAAATATGATTATTATAACCCCTTAATTTTAAGATAAAATTAGCTGTTTGTTAAATACTTTCTTCTAATATTTCCCTCACTTTCATTGACAATAAAGTGGAAATATAGTAAAATAGAGAGGATTGAAAAGTTAGAATGAAAGAAGTGTGGGATTTTCAACTTTTGTTGTGAAAATTCACCATATCTCTACAGAAAGCTTGTAATTACAGGAGGTATAAAATGATCAGTACAGTAATCGACAAAGAACTGAACCTTGAATTTCCTATTTTTCAGGGTGGTATGGCTTGGGTAGCTGACGCATCCCTTGCAGCTGGTGTTAGTAATGCAGGTGGTTTAGGTCTTATTGCAGCTATGAACTCAAACGGTGAACAGCTCCGTGCAGAAATTAAGAAGTGTAAGGAACTTACAGACAAGCCTTTCGGCGTTAATATTATGCTTGCATCCCCTTTTGCTGATGAGGCAGCTCAGGTTGTTGTAGAAGAAGGTGTAAAGGTTGTTACTACAGGTGCTGGTACTCCTACTAAATATATGCCAATGTGGACAGAGGCTGGTATAAAGGTTATTCCTGTTGTTGCATCTGTTGCCCTTGCAAGAATGGTTGAAAAGCGTGGCGCTTACGCAGTTATTGCCGAGGGTGGCGAAAGTGGTGGCCATGTTGGTGACCTTACAACTATGGCACTTGTTCCACAGGTTGTTGACGCTGTAAAAATCCCTGTTATTGCAGCAGGTGGTATTGCTGACGGCAGACAGGTTGCTGCTGCATTTATGCTTGGCGCAAGTGGTGTACAGGTTGGTACAAGATTCTTAGTTGCCAAGGAATGTACTATTGCTCAGGAATATAAGGATAGAATTATTAAGGCAAAGGACCTTGACACAGTTGTTACAGGTAAAAGACTTGGACATCCTGTTAGAGGTATTAGAAATGCCTTTACAAAGATATATCAGGAATGTGAATTTGACAGAAGTAAGTGCGATGACGAAACCCTTGAAAATATGGGTGCAGGTAAACTCCGTATGGCTGCTCGTGAAGGCGATGTTAAAAACGGAACAGTACTTGCCGGTCAGGTTGCTGCTATGGTTAAAAAGGAACAGCCTGCAAGAGAAATTATTGAGGAAATGTTTGCTCAGGCAGAGGAAACACTTAGAGGTGCTACAAAATGGGTAAAATAGCATTAGTATTTTCAGGACAAGGGGCACAGTACCCTGGAATGGGCAAGGAATTATATGATTGTTCTCCTGCTGCAAAGGCAGTTTATGATATGGCTGACAGTATCCGTGAGGGTACAAGTAGTCAGTGTTTTGAGGGTACTGCAGAGGAGCTTGGCATTACAGTAAATACTCAGCCTACAGTTTTTACTGCTGATTTGGCTGCTGCTGAGGCTGTTAAGGAAAAGGGCGTACATATTGATTATGTTGCAGGTTTTTCCCTTGGTGAAATTGCTGCCCTTGGCTTTAGTGGTATGATGAGCTATGAGGACGCTTTTAAGCTGGTTTGCAAGAGAGCCCAGCTTATGGATAAGGCTGCAAATGAAACTCAGGGTGCTATGGTTGCAGTTATGAAGCTAACACCACAGAGAATTGAGGAAATTTGCAGTGAATTTACTGAATGTTGGCCTGTTAACTACAACTCCCCTGCACAGACAGTTGTGGCTATGAACAAGGACAATGTAGATGCCTTTTGTGAGAAGGTTAAGTCTGAAAAGGGCAGAGCATCTGTTCTCAAGGTTAGTGGTGCGTTTCACTCCCCATATATGGAGGAGGCTGCAAATGGCTTAGGTGAGTATCTTGAGGGCGTGGAAGTAAAAGCTCCTGAAATTCCACTTTATGCAAACTACACAGCACAGCCATATGAGGGTGACTACAAGGCACTTATTACAAATCAGTGCAAAAACCCTGTAAGGTGGCAGACAACAGTAGAAAATCTGATTGCAGAGGGTGTTGACACCTTTATTGAAGTTGGTGTTGGCAAAACCCTTACCGGTTTAATCAAGAAGATTAACAAGGAAGTAAAAGCAATTAAGGTTGAAAATAAAGAAGATTTAGACGCACTTGAAGTTTAATAAAAGGAGAATAAAATGAAGTTAGAAGGAAAAGTAGCACTTGTAACCGGTGGTTCAAGAGGTATCGGTTTTGCAACCTGCAAGAAGTTAGCCTCTGAGGGTGCAACAATTATTATTACAGATATTTGTGACAGCGAAAAGGCAGCTCCTGCCATTAAGGAATTAGAAGATATGGGTGCTGTTGCAAAGTTCTATCAGAGTGATGTTTCCAATATGGAGTCTGTTCAGGCAACAGTTGACAGCGTTATTGAGGAATTTGGTGGTATTGATATTCTTGTAAACAATGCAGGTATTACAAGGGATATGCTTGTTCTCAAAATGGAGGACAGCGACTTTAGTTCTGTTATCGACATCAACCTAAAAGGCACATATAATATGATTAAGGCTACATATAAGCAGTTTATGAAGAGAAGAAGTGGCAGAATTATCTCTCTTGCATCTGTTGTTGGTCTTACAGGTAACGCAGGACAGGCAAACTATTCTGCATCAAAGGCAGGTATTATCGGCCTTACAAAGTCAGTTGCAAAGGAGCTTGGCGCAAGAGGTGTTACTGTTAATGCAGTTGCTCCTGGTTATATTGCAACAGAAATGACAGAGGTTCTTTCCGACAAGGTTAAAAAGTCCTTTGAGGCAAGTATTCCAATGAGAAGAAGAGGTACACCAGAGGATGTTGCAAATGTAATTTGCTTCCTTGCTTCTGATGATGCAGCCTATGTTACAGGTGAAGTTATCAGAATTGACGGCGGACTTGCAATGTAAGTTCTTTATTAAGAGAATATCCAAACAAAACCTAAGCTTTAGGTGGAAAGGTGAAATAATATGAGAAGAGTAGTAGTAACAGGTATCGGTGCTGTAACTCCTTGTGGTAACGATATGAAAACAACTTGGGACAACCTTATAAATGGTGTGTGTGGTATTGACCTTATTCCAGAGGAAAGATTCAGCACAGAGGGTTTAAAGGTTAAGGTTGCCGGTCTTGTTAAGGATTTTGACCCAACAAAGTATTTTGAAAAGAAGGAAGTAAGAAAGAACGACCCTTACACTCTTTTTGCAGTTGCTGCTGCAACAGAGGCTGTTGAGGACAGTGGTATTCTTGGCAACATTGAGGAAGAAAACTTCGGCGTTTATGTTGGCTCAGGTATCGGTGGTCTTGATTCTTTCTACAAGAATTCAATCAATTTTGAAAAGTCAGGTGCTAAGAAGGTTAGTCCATTCTTTATTCCTATGATGATTTCCAATATGGCATCTGGTACAATTGCAATTAAGTTTAAGGCTAAAGGCCCTTGTGTGCCAATCGTTACAGCCTGTGCTACAGGTGCAAATGCCATTGGTGAGGCTTTCCATTCAATTAAAAACGGCTACTGCGATGCAATTATTGCAGGTGGTGCAGAGGCAGCAGTTTCTCCACTTTCAGTAGCAGGTTTCCAGAACATTAAGGCTCTTACTACAGTTGACGACCCAAAGAAGGCATCAATTCCTTTTGATAAGAACAGAAGTGGCTTTGTTATGGGCGAAGGCGGAGCTTGTATGATTCTTGAAGAATATGAACACGCAAAGGCTCGTGGAGCTAAGATTTATGCAGAAATTGCAGGTTACGGCAACACTTGTGATGCTAACCACATTACTGCTCCTGATTCAACAGCAGTTGTTCCTGCAAATGCAATTAAGGTTGCTATGAAGGAAGCAGGTGTTACAGGTGACGAGGAATGGTACTGGAATGCTCACGGTACATCAACACACCTAAACGATATTACAGAAACAAAAGCTATTAAGCTTGCTCTTGGTGACAAGGCTTACAATGTAAATGTATCATCAACAAAGTCTATGACAGGTCACCTCTTTGGTGCAACAGGCGCACTTGAGGCTATTGTTTGCGCACTTACACTTCAGAACGGAATTATTCCTCCAACAATCGGCTACACAGAAAAGGACGAGGAATGTGACCTTAACTACACACCAAACAAGGCAGTTAAGAGGGATGTTACTGTGGCAGCCTCAACTAATCTTGGCTTTGGTGGTCATAATGCTTGTCTTATCTTCAAAAAATATATGGAGGACTAATGATGGAAGTTTTTAATTTAAAAAAATATGACCTTGATGATGTTACAAGGCTAATTGAACTTGCTGAAAAGAACGACCTTGGTGTTCTTGAAATAGAATCAAAAAGAGGCAGAAGAATCCGTATTGAGAGAAACGGTCAAAATTCTGCTCCTGTTGTTAGCTTTAACGCAAGTAGCGCACCAGCCCCTGCACCAGCTGTACAGCCAACTGCTCCAGCTCCTGAAGCTACACCTGTTCAGACAGCAGAGCCAGTGCAGACACCATCTGCTCCAACAAAGACTATTGATGCACCAATGGTAGGTGTGTTCTATCAGGCATCTTCTCCTGATGCTGAGCCATATGTTAAGGTTGGTCAAAGCGTTAAGAAGGGACAGACTGTTTGCATTATTGAGGCTATGAAGTTGATGAATGAAATTCAGGCTGAGGAAGATGGCGTTATTGCAGAGGTGCTTGTTAAGAATGGTGAAGTTGTAGATTTTGGCAAGCCACTTTTTGCTATTCAGTAATTCAGTAATTAAATAAATAGATTTTTTAGCCTTCTCCTGTTATTGGGGAAGGCATAATAAAAGGTGAAGATTATGAATCAAAAAGAGATTATGGAAATTATCCCACACAGAGATAATATGCTCCTTGTTGAAGAAGCAGAGCTTGTGGATGAAAACACAGCAAAGGGCAGATACACAATTAAGGGCGATGAGTTCTTCCTTAAGGGTCACTTCCCTGGAAATCCTGTTGTGCCAGGTGTTATCCTTTGTGAAATGATGGGACAGGCAAGTTGTGTTCTCCTTGCAGACAAGGTTAAGGGTGGCACACCATACTTTACAAAGTTAGACGGCGTTAAATTCAAAAAGCCTGTATTACCTGGTGACACACTTGAAACAGTGGCTACAGTAACAAGAATTCGAGAGCCATTCTACTTTATTAGTACAAAGGGATATGTAAACGGCAAACTTCATGTTCAGGCTGAAATGTCCTTTGCAGTTAAGTAATTAGAATAATAAAGATTAACCATCCCACTTTGGATTGGAGATTTACATATGTTTTCAAAAGTTTTAATTGCCAACCGTGGCGAAATTGCAGTAAGAATAATTAGAGCCTGTCGAGAAATGGGCATTAGCACAGTTGCTATTTACAGCGAGGCTGACAAGGATGCACTTCACGTTTCTTTAGCTGATGAGGCATATTGTGTTGGTCCTGCTCTTGTTGGGGACAGCTACCTTAATATGCTGAACATCCTTTCAGTTGCAGTATGCTCAGGTGCTCAAGCTATCCACCCAGGCTACGGCTTACTGTCTGAAAATGCAAAGTTTGTTTCCCTTTGTGAGGAGTGTAACATTACATTTATTGGCCCTTCCTCACAGATGATAAATGACCTTGGTGACAAGGATAAGGCCCGTAAAACTATGGCTGCTGCAGGTGTTCCTGTTACTCCTGGTACAGAGGTTATTGAGGACGAAAATGAGGCTATGGAGGCTGCAAGAAAAATTGGCTATCCAATACTCATTAAGGCTCGTTCAGGTGGTGGCGGTCGTGGTATCCGTCTTGTTGAAAAGGAAGAGGATTTTCTCAATGCCTTCCGTAGTGCATCAAGCGAGGCTGAAAGTGCCTTTGGTGATAGTGGTTGCTACATTGAAAAGTTCCTAAAGCCTGTTAAGCACATTGAAATGCAACTTCTCTGCGACAAGCACGGAAATGTACTTTGCCTTGGTGAAAGAGAATGTTCCGTTCAGAGAAAAAATCAAAAGTTAATTGAGGAAAGTCCAAGTCCATCTCTTACACCGGAAATCAGAAAGAATATGATGGAGGCAGCAATTAAGGCTGCAAAGGCAGTTAATTATAACTCCGTTGGTACAGTTGAGTTCCTTCTCGACAAGGATAAGAATTTCTACTTTATGGAAATGAACACAAGACTACAGGTTGAACACGGTGTTACTGAAATGGTGACAGGTCTTGACCTTGTGCAGTGGCAGATAAGAGTGGCTGCAGGAACAAAGCTTACAAGAACACAGGACCAGATTTTCTTCCACGGTCACGCTATTGAGTGCCGTATCAATGCAGAAAATCCAGATATGGACTTCCGTCCTTCCTGTGGTAAAATTACAGGACTTCACATTCCTGGTGGCTCATTTGTCCGTTTTGACACAGCCATTTATCCTGACTACACAATTCCACCATTTTATGACAGTATGGTGGGCAAGGTGCTTGTTCAGGGCAGAAATCGTGAACTTGCAATCCGTAAAATGAAAATGGCTCTCTCTGAGCTTTCCATAACAGGTATTGACCATAATAGAGATTTACAGATTGAAATTCTTTCTGACAATGAGTTCATTGACGGTAGCTACACAACTGATTTTATTGAGGAATTTGAAGAGAGAAGAAAGAAAAGCTAAAATATAAATTTTATTTGTAAGTTTTCCCATATAGTGTTATAATAGAAATGTTAAGGCATATGCCGAAAATTAAGCCATTGCAGAGCATTGGTGTAAAGTGAGTGATAAGATGGATTTATTTACCTTTTTAAAACCGAAGAATGAGCTTGAAGGTTCACAGGAAACAGAAACAGCTATGCCTTTTATCCCAGATTCCCTCTGGGTTAAGTGCAATTCCTGTAACACAATGCTCCTTGCAAGTGATTTAAAGGAAAATAAGGGTGTATGTACAAAGTGTAACCACCATTTCCGAATGACTGCAAGGGAGAGGATTGACCTTGTTGCTGATGAAAACAGCTTTGAAGAATTTGATGCTGATATGGAAAGCAAGGACTTTTTAAAGTTCCCTCAGTATAAGGAAAAGCTGATGAATGCAAAGCTTAAAAGCAATGAAAAGGAAAGTGTTGTTACCGGTCTTTGTAAAATTGATGGTATAGAAACAGTGCTTTGCGTAATGTCACCAGATTTCATTATGGGTTCAATGGGAACCGTTACAGGTGAAAAGATTACAAGAGCTTTTGAATATGCTACAGAGAATTTACTTCCTGTAATTGTGTTTACTGTTTCAGGTGGTGCAAGAATGCAGGAGGGTATTATGTCCCTTATGCAGATGGCAAAGACCTCTGGTGCAGTTAAAAAGCACAGTGACGCAGGACTTCTGTATATTACAGTAATTACCGACCCAACAACAGGTGGTGTTACAGCATCATTTGCTATGGAAGGGGATATTATTCTTTCTGAGCCAAATGCCCTTGTTGGCTTTGCAGGACAAAGAGTTGTTGAACAGACAACCCATACCAAGCTACCAAAGGGATTCCAAAGGGCAGAATTTGTTCTTGACAAGGGATTTATTGATGCAGTTGTTGAAAGAAAGGATATGAAAAAGACTCTTTCGATGTTGCTTTCAATTCATACAAATGCTAAGGAGGAGAACTGATGAGTGCATACGATAAGGTGCTGGCAGCCAGAGATGCCAAGCGACTTACTGCTGTTGACTATATAAACAAAATGTTCGGTAGCTCCTTCTTTGAGCTTCACGGTGACAGAAGATTTGGCGATGATAAGGCCATTGTTGCTGGTATTGCCAAGCTTTATGATATGCCTGTTACAGTAATTGGCATTGAAAAGGGTAGAAATACCAAGGAGAGAATGGCTCGTAACTTTGGTTCTGCCAACCCTGAGGGCTACAGAAAGGCTCTCCGTCTTATGAAACAAGCTGAAAAGTTCCATCGTCCTGTTTTGTGCCTTGTAGATACAAGTGGCGCATACCCAGGCATTGGTGCTGAAGAAAGAGGACAGGGTCTCGCTATTGCTGAAAATATTATGGAAATGATGACACTTAAAACACCTGTGCTTTCAATTCTTATTGGCGAGGGTGGCTCAGGTGGCGCACTTGCCTTAGCAGTTGCTGACGAGGTATGGATGCTTGAGGACAGCATTTACTCTGTAATTTCTCCAGAGGGCTGTGCATCAATTCTTTGGAAGGATAGCTCAAAGGCTCCGGAGGCATCAGAGTGCCTTAAGCTTACATCTCACAACCTTTTTAATCTCGGTGTTGTTGAGCGAATTATCAGAGAACCAGCTGGTATTGAGGATAAAAAGATGTTTGAGGGTCTTAAAATGCTTATTGCTCGTACCTTTGAGAAAAATTTGGCTGTTGATACTGATACTCTTACAGAAAATCGCTATAACAGATTTAGAAAATTAGGTACTAATATATAAGTTCAACTACTCCTTAGGGGGTAGTTTTATCTTATAAAAATGTTAACTTAATTGGAACTTAGGGTATATTAAACTTAGAAAACGGAAAGAGAGATAAATATGAGTGATTTAGAGGTGAAGAAAGAGAAAAAGCCTTTCTTTAAAAGAAAGGGTGGCATAATTTTCATAGTGATTATGGTTGTGCTTATTGCCGGTGCAATCTCAACCTTTGCACTTAGAAACCAAATTACAAGGGGTATCCTTGGACCTGCAAAGTATTATCTTGTAAAAGAGGGACTTGCAATCAATAATGTTACCACAGAGGATTATAGTCTTGACGGCGACCTTACCTTGGGCGAGGACTACGGTTCAATCCTTGTGTTTACAGAGGCAGAAAAAACCAACATCGATTTGAATGTTCAGTGCAGTAACAGCCAAGGAAAAATGAAGCTGGATATGAACCTTTTAGGTCTTATTGATTTGGAGCTGAAGTCACAGGGTGACCTGTTATCCTTCTGCTTTAATGGTGGGGATGAGGTTGTGACTACAACAAAAGCAGATAAAAAGTCATCAGACAGCAAGAAAAGTTCCTCAAAGTCAAAGACTGAAGTGGAAAAAATGTCAACTTGGGATAAGGCAGTTTGGCTCTTTGACTTTATAAATTCACCTGTTTTTGATGAAATTGAAAGCTGTGTAAAAACCACAGAGGCAGAATACAAAGGTTCTACCTGCACAGTTGACACCTACACCTTTACAGGAAAAAATCAGTCTGCTATTCTAAATGCCCTTGCCGACAAGCTTGATAAGGATGAGGGTACACAGAGAATTTATAAGGAAGAAATTGCAAGTTTACTTACAGGAGTTGGACTGCTTTCTTCAAATGACCCTACAGAAATGGCCAATTCTATTCGCAATTTAGCAGAGGAATGTTATGATAGCAAGGGTAGTTTTGAATACATTGTATATTATGACGGTGGAGATATTGTCAACAGAGAATATAAAACCTCTGACAATACTATGTCATTAGGCACTTACAATAAGAATGATGAAAACCACCTTTCCTTTAGCTATAACTCAATTAAGGGAGATTTTGTAGTGAGTGATACATCAGATGTTTCCGATGTAAATCTCAAAAAAGAGGATGTAAAGTCTGCTGGTGATTTGTTAGGTGACTTGGATGGCCTTTTAGGTGGTCTGCTCGGTAATTAAATTTGATATTATTTCGCCCATACACTTAGGTGTGTGGGCTATCTTTTTTGGGGCTAAGATGGTATAATTAGGCGGTATAAAGGAGAATTATGAAATGACTTAATTTATGTGGGTTTATATTTGTGGAGATTATTATGATACCCTATTATTTAAGAACTTCATTTGAATAGAAAACATTAACTTGGAGGAAGTAAAATGAGAGAAAAAAATGTGGCTGAGCGACCTGTTTTAGATATAAATTTAGATAGCAAAACATTTCGTGAATTTTATTATTTGAAAGAAGAATTATTGGATTTTTGCAGAAAAAATAACTTGCCTGTTTCTGGAGGAAAGATAGAACTCTCTGATAGGATTGCACACTTTCTTGATACAGGGGAGGTGCTGTCAGCAAATACTAAAAGAAGAAAAAATGCAGCAGTAGTTGATATAAATGAGGAAACAAGAATTGAATCAGATATTGTATGTTCGGAAGTGCATAGAGCTTTTTTTAAAAAGCATATTGGAAACAGTTTTTCCTTTAATGTTGCTTTTCAAAAATGGCTAAAAAGCAACGCTGGAAAGACCTACCGAGAGGCGATTACAGCCTATTATGAAATTCTTGAGGAAAAGAAAAAAGGAAAGACAAAAATCGACAGACAGTTTGAGTATAATACCTATATCCGTGATTTCTTCATGGATAATCAGGGAAAAGCTTTAGAGGATGCTATTAAGTGTTGGAAGTATAAGAAAAAGCAAAAGGGTCATAACCGATATGAGAAGTCAGACCTTGAAGCGCTTGAATGAATTTTTAGGACTATATATGAAATGCGTTGTGTATGGCAAGGACATTATTCAAACGTTTAAAGGTTTTCTGCCATTTTTACCCTTGTTACGGAGAGTAACAGAGTTGTTACAGAGGATATATTGCTTTTTGGGGACAGTTGTAATATGCTTTACCCATTAACGCAAGGAGGTCATAATATGACATTAGGAGAAAAAATAAAAGAAGCAAGGAAACAGGCTGGACTTTCACAGGAACAGTTGTCTGAAAAACTGGGAGTTTCTCGCTCAGCAGTTGCGAAATGGGAAACTGATAAGGGTATTCCTGATGTTGAAAATCTAAAAGCTCTGTCGAGTATGTTGAGTGTTAGCATAGATTTTCTTTTAGATAATGGAGAGAGCCTTGAAAAGTCCATTGTAAAGGAAGCTATTGATTTATCAAAATATAAGGGGAATAAAAGAAAGAAAAAGGATAAGGTGGTAAGAGAAAAATATCCTAACGCAAATATCTGTTGGCTGATTCCGGAAATTAAGTTGACTAAAGGAGAGAAAATCATTGACAATCTCCTTGGTTTTCTCACAGATGCACCATTTGGAATTCCTTCCCTTATTAACCAAATGAAAAATAAAGATAAGCAGTATTATTTGGTGGAACAGGAGGACAAGCAATTTTTGGTACTTGTTACGGATGAATTTATTGAGAGCCGACTGCTTGTGCAGAAAAAGTATGACAAGAAATTTTTAATTGGAAATGTGAATTTTACTAAATCAACGGTAATATAAACCAGTGGATGTATTGACTCTGTATAAAAAGTATTTTATAATAAAGTTGAGATTATGACTTTTGGCATAAAATTTAAAGGATACACTATGGTGAATAAGGTTTATAATTTTAGCTTTGGAGGATAATTATGGAATTTAATGAAGTTGTAAATGGGAGAAGAAGTATTAGAAAATATAAGGCAGGTAAGGCTGTCACTAAGGAAATGGTGGAGGAGTTGCTTTTGACAGCTCAAAAAGCACCTTCCTGGAAGAACTCCCAAACAGGCAGATATTATGTTGTAATGAGCGATGAAGTGCTTAGCAGAGTTAAGGCAGAGTGCTTTGCACCATATAATCAGAAAAACTCTGCAGATGCACCTGTGCTGATTGTTACAGCCTTTGAAAAGGGTAATGCAGGGTTTGAAAAGGACGGTACTCCCACAAATGAGTTAGGGGATATGTGGGGTGCATATGATTTGGGACTTCAAAATCAAACTCTTATGCTAAAAGCCTATGAAATGGGACTTGGTACACTTGTTATGGGTATTAGGGATTCTGATAAGCTAAGGGAGATTCTTGATATTCCAGATAATTATGAGATTGCTCCTGTTCTTGCCCTTGGCTACAGTGATATTGAACCTGAAATGCCAAAGAGAAAACCCCTTGAGGAAATTGCAAAATTTTACTAAATAACAGCTAATTTGCCATCTATGGATTGCCATAGGTGGCTTTTTATTTTGCAGAAAAATCACAAATGATTTTCCCTTTCATAGTATTTAGTAGAACTTTATGCAATTATTGCATTGAGGAAAATTTATATTTCTCTACAATTATATGTGTCCTGTTGTTAATTGTAATATTATCCTGCCAACAGGACAAAACGGTAATAACAAGAAAGGAATGTACTATGGAAGGAGAAGTACTGGTTGCTCTAATTACCTTTGCAGGTTCAGCGTTAGGTACTATTGGTGGTATCCTTGCCACAAACAAGGTTATGGCATACCGTATTGAGCAACTTGAAAAAAAGGTTGACAAGCATAATGAGGTTGTTGAGAGAATGTATGAAGCTGAAAAAAATATTTCTGTGATTTCGGAAGAAATTAAGGTTGTAAATCATAGAATAGAAGACTTAGAGAATTTAGGAGGTAAATAATGGTGAATTTTAAGAAGTGGTTACGCTGTGCATGTGTTCGTGCCTTAAAAACAGTTGCACAGACAGCAGTTTCTACTATTGGAGTGTCTGCTGTTTTGTCTAATGTAGATTGGGTTGCTGTTATATCGGCGTCAGCCTTGGCAGGAATTTTGTCCCTGCTTACATCTATTTCGGGACTTCCTGAACTAAAGGAGGAAAATAATGGCGAAGGCGATTGACATTAGCAAATGGAACAGAAATGTGGATTTTGATGCAGTAAAAGATGTGGGCATTGAATATGTAATAATTCAGTGTGGCTATGGTATGGCAAGTAATCAGAAAGACCCATACTTTGAGCGTAACTACCGTAATGCTAAGAGAGCAGGACTTAAGATTGGTGTGTATCACTACAGCTATGCAACAACAGAGGCTGAAATTATTAAGGAAGCTAAGCTCTGTCTTAGTTGGCTCAAGGGTAAAACCCTTGATTTACCTGTATATATTGATATGGAGGAGGACCACCTAACATATCTTGGGAAAAACACACTTACTAAAATGGCAAAGGCTTTTTGCAAATACATTGAGAATAAGGGATATTACGCAGGAGTTTATGCCAATGCAAATTGGTTTAGAAATTATCTTGATTATGATGAGATAAGAAAAAGCTATTCTGTGTGGCTGGCACAGTATTTTAACGAAAAGGACTTTGACTGTGATATTTGGCAGTACAGCGATAGTGGAAGGATAAAAGATAATGCCTGTTTTTTTGATATGAACTATGTTTACAAGACACCTGTTGTAAATGTAAAGCTAAAGAAAAATGCAGGGCTATATAGTTATGCTTATAGTGACCCTGTGGGGAAAACAAGCCTTCCGGTAAAGTCACTTAAAAAGGGTACTACTTTGAGATGGCTTTTTGATGATAACTACGGTTGGTCAAAGGTTCGTTATGGTAACAAAGAATATTTTGTAGTCAACAGCCGACTTGACAAAAAAGGATTAAGTTCCTATCCAAAGGAAAAACTAAAAAAGGATACCAAGGTTTATTTAGAAAAAAAGGGCAAGCTGATAAATGCTAAGCTACTTAAAAAGAATAAAACTGTAACTGTCCTATGTACCATTGAAAGAGGAAAATTCAAAGGATATGATTACCTGAATGTGGGGGACAAAAGGTACTATAGAAAATAAGCTGAGGACTGCTCCTATTGGGGCAGTCCTCTTTGCGATTAGCTTTAGGATTTACTTTTTAAGCAGTCCTTTTGGCTTTTACTTAACTGAATTTTCGTAGCTTTCAATCATTTTCTTAACCATATTGCCACCAATCTGACCTGCCTGACGAGAGGTAAGGTCACCGTTGTAGCCGTCCTTTAGGGTAACTCCAACTTCTGATGCAGCTTCCATTTTTAGCTTGTTAAGAGCTGCCTTAGCTTCTGGTACGTTGATCTGGTTATTACTGTTTGACATATAAATTTCCTTTCTTCAAAAGGTATTAGTAAGGTATTTGTAACTTACTGATGCCTTTTTGTTTTTTGATTTATATTAAGCGGTTGATTTCTTACCGCAATAGTATTGTGTGTGTTATGAAAGAAAATATTATATGTAAAATATGCTTTTAAAATTAGAAAACTTTAGAAAAAATAGATTATTGGAATTTGGTGTAATATTATACATATATAAGAGTTTAGGTCAGTGATTTTTCATAAATAAGTAATGTTGACAAAAGCTAAGTTTTAACTTAGAATATACAATATGTAGTTGTGACTTTTTTGTAAATTCTTTATTGACAGGAGGAATACCATGAGCAGTAATGTTCTGTCTTGGCTTGACAATTCAGCCAAAAACTATAGGGATAAGGTGCTTTTTAATGATACTGAAAATTCCCTTACCTTTGGTGACTTTGACAAAATCACAAAGTCAGTTGGTACATTCTTAAGTGACAAAGTTTCTGTCAATAGTCCTGTTGTGGTTATGTCAGGCAGGAATGTTTACACTCCAGCTATTTACTTAGGTGTTGTAAGGTCAGGTTGCTTTTATGTGCCAATGGATGCCACAATGCCTGTTAAAAGGTTAAATCAAATTTTAGATGTAATAAATTCCCCTGTTATGGTGGTGGATAGGGCAAACCTGAAAATTGCAGAAAAGCTGAATTTTGATGGCGAAGTAATTATCCTTGAGGATATTATTGATACGAAAATAAGGGAAGAAATCCTTGCAGAGAGAACTGCCTGTATTACAGAGAACAGCCCTCTCTATGTGATTTTTACCTCTGGGTCAACAGGTGTGCCAAAGGGTGTTATTACAAGTCACCGTTCTCTCATCTGTTATATTGATGCAGTTACAAAGGTTCTTGAAAGTAATGAAAAGGATGTCCTTGGCAATCAGTCACCTCTTGACTATATTGCAGCTGTCAGGGATATTTACATTCCTCTTAAGACAGGTGCATCAACAGTTATCATTCC
>JBGUUL010000074.1:0-1728 GCA_045133515.1 Ruminococcus sp. | reverse complement strand
AACAGCAGTCTTTCACAAGGCTCAGCGTCATACAGCACTGTCTATTCGTCAAGCAACCCTAATGTAGTAAGTGTAAAGGCTGGTGGTGGCTTAGCAACAGGAAAAACACCAGGCACAGCAACTATAACTGTAAAAACCTATAATGGCAAAACTGCAACCTGTAAGGTAACAGTTAAAAAAGCTCCTACTAGTGTTTCGCTTAATAAAACAAGTGCAACTCTTGGCATTGGTGAAAAAATAGATCTTAACAGTAAAATGCCTACTGGTGAGGCTTCCAGAGTTGTAGCCTATACTTCTGCTGATACTAGCATTGCTACTGTAGACGGTAGTGGTGTAGTAACTGCAAAGAAAACTGGTACTGTTACAATCACAGCCAAAACCTACAACGGTAAAACTGCAACCTGTAAAATAACAGTTAAAAAAGCCCCTACCAGTGTTTCTCTTAATAAAACAAGTGCAACTCTTGGTATTGGTGAAAAAATAGACCTTAACAGCAAAATGCCAAGTGGACAGGCTTCAAGAGTTGTAACCTATACTTCTGCTGATACTAGCATTGCTACTGTAGACAGCAGTGGTGTAGTAACTGCAAAGAAAACTGGTACTGTTACAATTACAGCAAAAACCTACAACGGTAAAACTGCAACCTGCAAAATAACAGTTAAGAAAGCCCCTACTAGTGTTTCTCTAAATTATAAAAGTAAAACATTAGCAGTTGGTCAAAAGGTAGACCTTAACAGCAAAATGCCTAGTGGAGAGGCTTCAAGAGTTGTAACCTATACAAGTGCTGATACTAGCATTGCTACTGTAGACAGCAGTGGTGTAGTAACTGCAAAGAAAAAGGGTACAGTTATAATCACAGCAAAAACCTACAACGGCAAAACAACAACCTGTAAGATAACTGTAAAATAATAATTTATAACTATTTGCAAAAAAGCGACAAGGCTATAACACCTTGTCGCTCTTTTAATTAGCAAAATTTATCTGATACCATACTTTTCTATAATATAATCCATATCCTTATCGCCTCTACCTGAAAGATTTATAAGAATAGAACCCTTGCCCTTTTCCTTTGCAAGCTTCATAGCGTAAGCAACAGCGTGTGAGCTTTCAATTGCAGGAATAATACCCTCCAGTCTTGAAAGTGTGAAGAATGCGTCAATAGTTTCATCATCTGTTACTACATCGTATTTTACTCTTCCAAGGTCGTGCAAGAACGCATGCTCAGGACCAGATGATGGATAATCAAGACCACTTGCAACTGAATATACAGGTGCAGGCTCGCCCTTATCATCTTTAAGCATAATGCTGTTAAATCCGTGCATAATTCCCTCTGTACCATATTTTAGGCTTGCAGCGTGGTCACCTAATGTTGAACCTCTGCCAAGAGGCTCAACGCCATAAATCTCAACAGGGTCATTAAGGAAGCCCGAGAATATACCCATTGCATTAGAGCCACCACCTACACAGGCTACAACAGCATCTGGCAATTCACCTGTCATCTCCATAAATTGCTCTCTTGCTTCTATTCCGATAACACTCTGGAAATCACGTACCATCATAGGGAATGGATGTGGACCTAACACTGAACCAATACAATAAATAGAGTTTTTATAATCCTTACAGTATGCATCAAAAGCTGCGTCAACAGCCTCTTTAAGTGTTGCAAGTCCGTGAGTTACTTCAATAACATTTGCACCCAAAATTTTCATTCTTGCAACATTTGGTGCC
>JBGUUL010000073.1:0-10834 GCA_045133515.1 Ruminococcus sp. | reverse complement strand
TAATCTGTTATAACAATTCCCCCATTCACCTTGGTGAGTGGGGGTTTTTGTGCAAAAAAATACAGGGTGTTAAACCCTGTATAAGTTAGTGTAATATTATTTTACAATCATCTTTTTGATTTTGTAAACATCTCCGTCCATAATTGCCCACTTTGTATTGAGCTTGCCCTTAATTTCCGGACTAATGGATTGGTGAATGTACAAACTCTTTAGTCCTGCCCTTTTGCTACCATTTATATCGGACTTATAGTCGTTGCCAATCATAATACTTTCCTTTTTGTCAAGACCATATTCCTCAATCAGACCGTTGTAGTAGCAAGGGTTTGGCTTGCTAACACCCTTGTCGGAGCTAATAAAAATTCCGTCAAAATATGGGGTGAGTCCAAGCATATTCATCTCGTTAAGAGTAAAGCTACGCTGAGCGTTGGAAAGGAGGTAAATCTTCTTTCCTTTTGCCTTTAAGGTGTCTAGCAAATCAATAACACCGTCATATAGCTTAATGTATTTTGTGGAGAAACAACGGAAAGTTCCTGCAATATCCCAAACTTCCTTTTGGCTTACCTCCACACCCTTTAGGTCAAAAAGACCTTTAAAAACATTTTCGACATTGATGTCAACCTCGTTCTTGAATTCTGGGTGTTCAGCCTTGATTTTCTTCTTTTCTTCCTTGCAAAGACGGGCATACTCCTTCTTAAATTCCTTGCCTGTGTAGTGTGCGCCCCTGTAGGAATATAGGAGTGCCATTTTCTCCCATAAATTCTTGTCATCCTCATCTGTGTTAATGTCAATAAGAGTTCCGTACAAATCAAAAATATAATTCTTAAACATAATTACACCACCTAAAATCATTTAATTTATTGCAGTAATTGTACCACAAAAATTACTGCTTTGCAACATAAAAAATCTGTGTTATAATAGCAAAAAAGGGGGAATGAAAATGACAAAAAAACAAATCGCACTACAGGCCGTGGAGGCTCTCAAAGGGGAATTTCCAGAGGCCATATGCTCCTTGGTTTATGATGACCCCTTGCAACTCCTTATTGCAACTCGCCTTGCTGCCCAATGCACCGATGCCAGAGTGAATATGGTAACGCCCAACCTTTTTGCAAAATACAAAACAGCAGAAGACTTTGCCAATGCCGATGTTACCGATGTGGAAAATCTCATAAAATCCTGTGGACTTTACAAAACAAAGGCAAAATCCCTTGTGGAAATTGGCAAGGCCATTACAGAGAATTTTAATGGACAAGTTCCCAACACCCTTGAGGACCTTATAACTCTACCAGGTATCGGCAGAAAAACTGCTAACCTTGTTATGGGGGATGTTTACGGACAGCCTGCTGTAGTGGTGGATACCCACTGTATCAGAATCACAAGAAGGCTGGGACTTCACAAGGAAAAGGACCAGAAGAAAATCGAGTTTATACTAAGGGACTTGCTACCTCCAGAGGAAAGCAACGACTTTTGCCATAGACTTGTACTTCACGGAAGAAAAACCTGTACTGCCCGTTCCCCAAAATGCGAAAATTGCTGTATGTCAGATTTTTGTCGAAAGAATATATAAAGAATATATAGAACTAAAGGCACACCTTTTGGTGTGCCTTTTTGTTATGGATAATTATTTGTAATTTGATTATTTAAGTGCGTCAATAGCTGCTTTAATAAGGGCGATTTTCTCCCTTTCCTTTTCAGCCTGACCCTTGATTTTCTCAATAACCTTTTCTGGTGCTTTTGACATAAAGCCCTGGTTGTTCAGCTTACCCTCGTCCTGTGCAAGCATCTTTTCAACCTGCTTCAGCTCCTTGTTGAGCCTCTTTAGCTCTGCCTCTTTGTCAACAAGCTGGTCCATTGGAATATAAATCTTTGCGTCACCTGTAACAACAGTAACAGTACCCTGTAAATCAAATTCCTTGCCGATTTCAACCTCACTTGCAGATGCAAGTTTGATAAAGAACTTTTCTCCGTTCTTAAAGGTTTCTGGAATTGCAGTTGCAATATACAGCTTAGCCTTCTTTGAAGGTGGAACATTCATCTCGTTCCTCTGGGTACGGATTGCAGTGATAGCCTCCATTACCTTCTTCATTTCAGCTTCTTCAACAGGGAAGTTCAGGCTCTCGTCATACTGTGGGTAGCTTTCCTTCATAATAGTTTCGCCGTCAGTATCGTGAGGAATTGTCTGCCAAATTTCCTCTGTAATAAATGGCATAAATGGGTGGAGTAGCTTTAGAATTTTGTCAAGAACATAAATAAGTACCTGTCTTGCATTCTGTGCAGTTTCACCCTCGCTCTGTAGTCTTGCCTTGCATAGCTCAATGTACCAGTCGCAGTAGGTGTTCCAAATGAAGTCGTAAATCTTAGAAAGTGCAATACCAAGCTCGAACT
Organism: Ruminococcus sp.; assembly: GCA_045133515.1. GTDB lineage: Bacteria > Bacillota > Clostridia > Oscillospirales > Acutalibacteraceae > Ruminococcoides. Next base: position 8,452 of record JBGUUL010000073.1, on the reverse strand, counting down.
TTTCAAGATTTTCGTTAACCTCCTTGCAAACGCTGTTTAGAGTGGATAGAATCCACTTGTCCTCAGTTTCAAGGGTAGCAGGTAGCTTGTTTTCAACATTGTAGTCGTCAATGTTCATATGAACAAAACGGCTTGCGTTCCATAGCTTGTTGGCAAAGTTCCTGCAAGCCTCAACTCTCTTTTCAGAGAATCTCATATCGTTACCAGGGGAGTTACCTGTGGCAAGGAACATTCTTAGTGCGTCAGCACCGTATTCATCAATAACAAGTAGAGGGTCAATTCCGTTGCCAAGGCTCTTACTCATTTTTACACCGTTTTCGTCACGAACAATACCGTGAATAAATACTGTGTCAAATGGCTGACTGTCCATCTGCTCAACTGAGCTGAATATCATTCTTGCAACCCAGAAGAAAATAATGTCATAACCTGTTACAAGTGTGTTTGTTGGGAAGTAGTAGTCAAGCTCAGGTGTCTTTTCTGGCCAACCCAAGGTTGAGAATGGCCAAAGTGCAGAGCTGAACCAAGTGTCAAGAGTGTCCTCATCTTGATGTAGGTGTGTGCAACCACACTTAGGACATTTTTCTGGCATTGATTTCGCAACAGTAACTTCGTTGCATTCATCGCAGTAGTAGGCAGGAATTCTGTGACCCCACCATAGCTGACGAGAAATACACCAGTCACGGATATTTTCCATCCAATGGTAGTAAATTTTGTCAAAGCGTTCTGGAACAAACTTTGTTTTGCCACTCTTTACACATTCAATAGCAGGACCTGCAAGTTCAGACATCTTAACGAACCATTGCATAGAAACCCTTGGCTCAACTGTGTTGTGACATCTGTAGCAAGTACCAACATTGTGGGTGTGGTTTTCAATCTTAACAAGATAGCCACCCTCCTCAAGGTCCTTAACAATGGCCTCTCTTGCGTCATATCTGTCCATACCTGCGTACTTTGGATAATCCTCTGTAATTTTCGCATCATCAGTCATAACATTGATAACAGGAAGGTTGTGTCTTAAACCAACCTGGAAGTCGTTAGGGTCGTGAGCAGGAGTAATCTTAACAACACCTGTTCCAAAGTCAACATCAACATAATCATCAGCAACAATTGGAATTTCTCTGCCAACAAGAGGAAGTGTAAGGGTCTTGCCAACAAGGTGCTTGTATCTTTCGTCATTTGGGTTAACAGCAACAGCTGTGTCACCAAGTAATGTTTCTGGTCTTGTAGTTGCAAGTTCAAGGTAGCCACTACCGTCTGTCAGTGGGTAGCGAAGGTGCCAGAAGTGACCTGCCTGTTCCTCAAACTCAACCTCTGCATCAGAAATTGATGTACAGCAGTGAGGACACCAGTTGATAATGCGTTCGCCTCTGTAAATAAGTCCCTTTTCATAAAGGCGAACGAACACTTCCTTAACAGCCTCGGAGCAACCCTCGTCCATAGTAAAGCGTTCTCTCTCCCAGTCGCAGGATGAACCCATTTTCTTTAGCTGGGATACAATTCTTCCACCGTATTCCTTTTTCCATTCCCAGGCTCTCTCAAGGAACTTTTCTCTGCCAATATCTTCCTTTGTGATGCCCTCCTTGCGCATAGCCTCAACAATTTTTGCCTCAGTAGCAATACTTGCGTGGTCTGTGCCAGGGAGCCAAAGAGCAGAGTAGCCCTCCATTCTTCTCCAACGGATAAGAATATCCTGTAATGTGTTGTCCAGAGCGTGTCCCATATGGAGCTGACCTGTTATGTTTGGTGGTGGCATAACAATAGTGTAAGGCTTTTTGTCCTTGTCAACCTCTGCGTGGAAGTAGTTGCCCTTTATCCAAAAATCATATATCTTGTCTTCAACCTCTTTTGGGTTGTAGGCTTTTGCCATTTCTTTTGCCATTTTTTCATTCTCCTTCATAGCAAAGTCTATACACTCTCATTATCGCATTTGTGTAGTAAAATGTCAATAATTATAGGTATAAAAAAAGAAACAGTAAAACTGCTCCCACAATTTGTTGCACAAAAAATCCGTGCCTTAGGACACGGATGATTTTGCTTACAGAACATCAATTTTATTCCTCTGAGCAAAGAGGAAGAATGGCATTGTTACCGGGAAGATAATGCTTAGTACCAAAAATACTACTGCGTTGTTTGGTGTTGTGTGCTTATAAATCTGATATAGCACCATATACTGTAAAACTAAAGCTATAATTGTAGATGCAAAGCCAATAATTGGGATGAGTCCACCCAAGGTAAATACAAGTAGCAATATTGGCAAATTTTCCTTTGGTGCGTTGTCAAGACGATAAAAATAGTTGCCAAGCTCGCCCCAAATCCACATATTTGCAAATGGAATCCAAGCCATCCAAGGGTTATTTATTCCTCTGTTTTTTGCCATTTTGTATAAGGCAAATGAACTAAAAACATATATTGTTACTGCAATGGCAATAAAGATAAGGATGAAGAATAACATTCCAACAAATGCTATTCCAAAAAAATCATGATACATAGTAACCTCCAAAATTATGTTATTAAAGTTTTGATTATAAATCCTGTGGTGTTGAGTCAGGATTTATGGACTGCCTAACCTTTGCCCTCTGTCTGTTTCTCTTGTAACGGAAGAGGATGCTTTTTGCCCACTCTCTGTCAATAGTCAAAAAGCCGTTGAGCCTCTTATCCTTTACTGCAAGCTCATCAACAATGGAAAGACTTTTGCTGTAAATTTCAAGTCGTACTGACTGAATATAAGGCTCTTTCTCAATGCCAATAAGGAAGGTGAACCCCATTGTGTTGCTTTCCCTGTCATACATAGAAAGATAGCCCTCAGTAACCTCTTTCAAATTTAGCTTTTTAGCCACACTTTCGCTAATGGCAAGCTTAGTCATCTCAACAGCCATATCATCAAGGCCGTTTTCAAAGATAAACATCTTTTCCCTAAGTGTGTTAAAGTCCGGCGCAAGCCTCTTGCGAATTCCTATAAGATTTTTGAATTCCTCCTCAAGCTCGTTGTCAGCAAGCTGAAAACGGTCAATTTCTGGTATGAGGTAAATCATAAATCTTTTTTTCATATCATTGTAAAGCATAGGATAGTTGAGCCTTACTTGATGTCCACAGCTGTGGCACCTCCAACGGAACAAGTTGCCCTCCAAAATTTCATTTCTGAGATGTGGATTGTTTGTGGCGTTTACACTTGTGTAGAGTTTGCCCTCGGTAACTTCATTACACTTTGGGCAGACAATTTCCTTAATAATTGTTTTCTGCAAACCCCCACCTCCTTCTTCTGTTTATAGTTTATTATAAATGAAAAAAATAAGCAAGTAAATTTTAAAAATTTGTTGATTTTATTCCTAAAATCTGGGATAATATAATTGTATTTTATTGACAGGAGGTCTATCTATGGCATTTTTAGATAACTTAATTGAAAATATGGCTGTGGCAAAGGTTAAGCTGGAAAAAACAGCAGAAACTATTGCCGAGAAGAACAAAAAGCAAAGTCAAATGAGGAAGCTCAGAGGAATCATTAAGAGAGAAAATGAAATTATGGCTCAAGCCTATGAGTCGCTGGGTAAGATTTTCTACGATAAAATGACTGATGAGGAAAAGTTGGAGTACAAAAGCTTTTGTAATGTTATTGAGGATAGTCAGAAAAACATTGAGTACGCAAAGATTGCCTACCTTGCTATAGAAAAGGGGTCAACCCCTGCTGAAATTCAGAAAATCAGAAGGCAGAGTAATGTGAATTCTGAAGTTACAGTTGCCTGTTCCAATGAGGAGGAATACAAAAAATCCTCTGAAAGTCCAGCACTAAATCCAAAGAAAAATGAAAGCGAAGCTACGGAGGAGGTTGCCAAGAGCGACTTGTTTTGATTTATTTCCCCAAAGTTAATCTTTGGGGATTTTCCTATGTAAAATTGAAAATTTACACAAATTACTTCCCTTATAACAAAGCTTTATTGATAGAATGTAGAATTGTGGTGGCTTGAGAATAATATTCTTTAAAGGAATTATTTTTTAAGAAAAAAGGAATACAATTATATAATAATAAAAATGTCAAAATGGGTAGATATGACAAGAAAGCAGGTTTGGTATGAAACTTGGATTGGATATAGGCTCAACAACAATAAAATGTGTTGTTTTGGATGACAACAACAAATTACTTTATAGTACATATGAAAGGCACTACAGCCAAATTACCACTAAAATCGGAGAGATTTTAAAAAGGGTAAGAGAGGAAATAAAGGGTGTTGAAAATGCCCTTGTTGCCCTTTCAGGCTCAGCAGGTATGGGTGTTGCAGAGCAGTGTAACATCTCATTTGTACAGGAGGTTTACGCAACAAGAGTTGCCACAAACACCTTTATTCCAGGTACAGATGTAGTCATTGAGCTTGGTGGCGAGGATGCAAAAATCCTCTTTTTGTCTGGTGGTATGGAGGTAAGAATGAATGGTACTTGTGCAGGTGGCACAGGTGCATTTATTGACCAAATGGCAACCCTCCTAAATGTTCCTCTTGAGGAAATGAATGACCTTGCAAAGGGTTATGAAAAAACATATACTATTGCATCTCGTTGTGGTGTTTTTGCAAAAACAGATATTCAGCCACTTCTTAACCAGGGTGCAAGAAAGGCCGATATTGCCCAGAGTATTTTCAGAGCAGTTGTTAATCAGACAGTTGCAGGTCTTGCTCAGGGCAGAGAAATTGAGGGTAACATTGTGTACCTTGGTGGTCCTCTCACCTTTATGTCAGAGCTTAGAAAATGCTTTGATGAGGAGTTAGGGGCAAAGGGTACTTGCCCAGAAAATTCACTATACTATGTTGCCTGTGGTGCAGCCCTCTGCGCTACTGAAAAAATTGACTTTGACAAGGTAATTGAGGAAGTAAGCAACTACAGAGGCAGTGGCAATTTTGCCTGTAACCCACCTCTTTTTGAAAACCAACAGCAGTATCAGGAGTTTAAGGAACGCCACGCAAAGGCTACAGTTAAGGAAGTTCCTCTTGCTGAATATAATGGCAACTGCTACATAGGTATGGACGCAGGTTCAACAACAGTTAAGGCTGTGGTTATGGGTGAAAACGGTGAGCTTTTACATTCAAAGTACCTTTCAAACAGTGGTAACCCTGTGCCAATTATCAAGGGCTTTTTGCAGGAGCTTTACTCCCTAAAGCCAGATATTAAAATCAAGTCCTCTGCAGTAACAGGCTATGGCGAGGATATTATCAAAAACGCTTTCTGCGTTGACTATGGCATTGTTGAAACTGTTGCCCACTTTACAGCGGCAAAGAGCTTTATGCCAGATGTTGAGTTTGTTATAGATATTGGTGGACAGGACATTAAGTGCTTTAAGGTTCACAACGGAGCCATTGACAACATCTTCCTGAACGAAGCTTGTTCCTCTGGCTGTGGTTCATTCCTGCAAACCTTTGCAAATGCCCTTGGCTACTCCATTGAGGACTTTGCAAATCTTGGAATATACGGTAAACACCCTGTTGACCTTGGTTCAAGATGTACTGTGTTTATGAATTCCTCTGTTAAACAGGCTCAAAAGGACGGTGCAACTATTGAGGATATTTCCAGTGGTTTGTCACTTTCCGTTGTTAAAAATGCCCTCTACAAGGTTATCAGAGCGTCAGGCCCAGATGAGCTTGGTAGAAAAATAGTTGTTCAAGGTGGTACATTCCTTAACGATGCAGTTCTCCGTGCCTTTGAGCAGGAAATGGGCGTTAATGTTGTTCGTCCAACAATTTCCGGCCTTATGGGTGCTTACGGTGCAGCAATGTATGCCCAGAGCAAGGCAAAGGACAAGACTGAAATGTCAACACTTATTGACAGTACTGCTCTTGAGAACTTTGTTCACGAAATTTCTGTTGTAAACTGTGGCAAGTGCAACAACAACTGCCGTCTTACTGTTAATAAATTTGCTGACGGAAGAAAGTTTATTGCAGGTAACAGATGCGAAAGACCAATTACTAAGAAAGCTCCTGACGAGAGCCTTAATATATACACATATAAACTGAAAAAACTACAGGAATATAAGCCTGTTGAGGGTAGCCGTGGTAAAATCGGTATTCCAATGGGACTGAATATGTATGAGCTGTTCCCATTTTGGCATCGTTTCTTTACAGAGCTAAAGTTTGAGGTGGTGAGAAGTCCATTCTCTACAAGAAAGCTGTACCAAAAGGGTCAGCAGACAATCCCAAGCGATACTGTGTGCTTCCCTGCAAAGCTAATGCACGGTCACATTAAGGCACTTATTGATATGGGTGTGGATAAGATTTTCTACCCTTGTATGTCCTATAATCTTGACGAAAATTTAGGTGACAACCACTACAACTGCCCTGTTGTAGCCTACTATCCTGAGGTTATCTACAACAATATGAAGGAAGTTAGGGATATTACCTTTATCAAGGATTATTTTGGCATCCACAGGAAGAAGGACTTTGCCAAAAAGGCATATGAGGCACTTTCTGTTTACTTCCCTGATTTAACAGCTAAGGAAGTTAAGAATGCAGCAAAGCTTGCCTATGAAGAATATGACCGTTACTTTGCAGATATTCGCAAAAGAGGTAACGAGATTATTGAACAGGCTGAAAAAGAGGGCAAAACAATTATAGTTCTTTCAGGCAGACCATACCATGTTGACCCAGAAATTAACCACGGTATTGACAAAATGATTGGCTCATTTAATGTTGCCATTGTGTCTGAGGATTGTGTTTCTGATAGAGTTGAAAAGTTCAAGGTTGGCGTCCTTAACCAGTGGACCTACCACAGCCGACTCTACGCTGCTGCAAAGTATGTAAGTACAAGAAGTGATATGGAGCTTGTACAGCTTGTGTCCTTTGGTTGTGGTGTTGATGCCATTACAACTGATGAGGTAAGGGATATTCTTGAAAAGAACGGCAAGATTTACACCCAGATTAAAATTGATGAAATTACAAATCTTGGTGCTGTTAAAATCCGTATTCGTTCACTCCTTGCTGCAATTGGCAAGTAATTTTAGATAGGGGAGATTTCCAATGGCAAAGTTAGTTTATGATAAAGACGGCCGTTTGATATATACAAAGGAAATGAATGACGAGGGCTACAAAATCCTTGTTCCTATGATGATGCCTGTGCATTTTGGTATTCTTATGGATGCTTTCCGTCACGAGGGCTACAATGTGGAGCTACTTGATACTGACGGCCCAGAGATTGCACAGACAGGACTAAAATATGTTCACAACGACACCTGTTACCCAGCCTTGCTTGTTATTGGTCAGCTGATAAATGCCCTTGAAAGTGGCAAGTACGACCTTAACAAAACTGCACTGCTGATTACACAAACAGGTGGTGGTTGCAGAGCCTCCAACTACATACATCTTCTTCGTAAGGGTCTTAAAAAGGCAGGACTTGAGCAGATACCTGTTATTTCTCTTAACCTTTCAGGTCTTGAGAAGAACCCTGGCTTTAAGATTTCCCTCCCACTTATAAGGCGAGTTATTGCAGGTCTTGTTTATGGCGATGTGCTAATGTCAGTTCGCAACCAGACAAAGCCTTATGAGGTGAAAAAGGGAGAAGCTGATGAGCTGGTTCTTAAGTGGCAGAATAAACTTGCTGATGACTTTAGACACGGCAAAAATTATCGCTTTAAGGATATGGAAGAAATTCTTGACAAAATCTGTTCCGACTTTGCAAAAATAGAAAAGACAGATGAGAAGAAAATCAAGGTTGGCGTTGTTGGCGAAATTTATGTAAAATATGCCCGTCTTGGCAACAACGATTTGGAGCAGTTCCTCTATGAGCAGGGCTGTGAGGTTTGTCTGCCAGGTGTTATGGGCTTTGCAGCCTTTAAGATTGACAATAGAATTGAGGACATTAAGCTATACGGTGGTAGCAAAATGAAGAAAAAAGTCTGTGAGTTTATGCTTGACTATGTGTCAAAGACAGAGGACTTTATGATAAATGCCACCAAAAAGTACGGCTTTATGCCACCTTCAAAGTATGCCCACACCAAGAGCCTTGTAGATGGTGTTATCGGCTTTGGCTCAAAAATGGGAGAGGGTTGGCTACTGACAGCAGAAATGTTGGAGCTTGCAGAAACAGGCTTTGAAAACATTGTCTGCACTCAGCCTTTTGGTTGCCTGCCAAATCACATCAACGGCAAGGGTATGATTAGAAAAATTAAGGAAATCAACCCAAAGGCAAATATTGTTGCCATTGACTATGACCCAGGCGCACCAAGGGTTAATCAGGAAAATAGAATTAAGCTGATGCTTGCAGTTGCCAGAGAGGAGCTTGACAAGCATATTAAGGTGAAAACTAAGAAGAAAAAGAAACCTGCAACAGTTTAATACAAAAGAAAAAGTATAGTCAAAATCCCACTGTTTCCAGTGGGATTTTTTTCTATCTAACTATAATTTTACATTGTCCATACTTTCTTGAGCCGTCTTTGGCTGTTGCCTTCAGATACACAGTACCTCTTTTTAATGCAGTTACT
>JBGUUL010000072.1:0-2092 GCA_045133515.1 Ruminococcus sp. | reverse complement strand
TTTTTTCAGAGAGCATCTGATATTTGCTGAAACAGATGTATTAACAGTTTATAAATTACCACCTTTGAGCTGCACTCCGAAATAAGGTGTGCCGGTGAACACCGTTATATGTATCAAAGGGTATGCTATGCATACTGAATTTGGGTGGAACCACGGGTATAACCTCGTCCCATATTGTTGGGACGAGGTTTTTATTTTTATACCCAATAATATAAAAATCGAGAAAGGAAGATTAGTGATGATAAGTGTTGAACTTAAAAATGGTGTTATTAAGGAGTTTGAAAATGGTACTACTGTTGCTGATGTAGCAAAATCACTTGGTGGTGGCATATTTAAGAATGCTTGTGTAAGCAAGGTAAATGGTGAGCTAAAGGATTTAAGAACTGTGCTTGAGTCAGACAGCAAATGTACTGTAGAGATTTTGTCATTTGATTCTAACGAGGGTAAAAAGACTTTTTGGCATACAGCGTCTCATATTCTTGCTCAGGCTGTAAAAAGATTATATCCAAACGCAAAGATTGCTATAGGACCTGCTATTGATAATGGCTTTTACTATGATTTTGAGGTCGAAAAGCCTTTTACAGCAGAGGATTTAGAGAAAATAGAAAAAGAAATTAAGGCTATCGTAAAAAGTGGTATGCCTTTAGAGAGATTTGAGCTTGCACCAGAAGAGGCTGTTAAAATGCTTGAGGATATGCAGGAGCCTTACAAGGTTGAGCTTGCAAAGGAGCATGCTGACAAGGGCGAGGCTATAAGCTTTTATAAGCAGGGTGACTTTACAGACCTTTGTGCTGGTCCACATCTTATGTCTGTAAGCAATGTTAAGGCTGTAAAGCTACTAAATTGTACAGGTGCATATTGGAGAGGCGACAGCAATAACCAACAGCTATGTAGAGTTTATGGTACAGCATTCCCAAAGGCTTCTATGCTTGATGAATATTTAAAGCAGAGAGAAGAGGCTATTGCTCGTGACCACAACAAGCTGGGCAGAGAGCTTGAGCTATTTACAACTTCTGATGTTATCGGTCAAGGCTTGCCAATTATGCTTCCAAAGGGTGCCAGAGTAATTCAGCTTTTACAAAGATTTGTTGAGGACGAAGAGCAAAAGAGAGGCTGGCAGTTAACAAAAACTCCTTTTATGGCTAAAAGCGATCTTTATAAAATTTCAGGACACTGGGATCATTATCAGGACGGTATGTTTGTTCTTGGTGATGAAGAAAAGGATAAAGAGGTATTTGCTTTACGTCCTATGACTTGTCCATTCCAGTATCAGGCTTATTTAAATCGTGGTCGCTCATATAGAGATTTACCACTTAGATATAACGAAACATCAACTCTGTTCAGAAATGAAGCAAGTGGTGAAATGCACGGACTTATTCGTGTTCGTCAGTTTACAATATCAGAGGGTCATCTTATGTGTACTCCTGAACAGCTCGAAGATGAATTTAAGGGCTGTTTAGAGCTTGCAATCTATATGCTAAAAACATTGGGATTATACGAAGATGTTTCTTATAGATTTTCACAGTGGGATCCACAGGATAGCGATAAGTACATTGGTACACCTGAGCAGTGGGACGAAGCTCAAGGAATTATGAAGAAGATTCTTGATAATCTTGAAATTCCTTATGAGGTTGGAGTTGGTGAAGCTGCTTTCTATGGTCCAAAGCTTGATATTCAGATTAGAAATGTTTACGGTAAGGAAGATACACTAATCACAATTCAGATCGACCAGCTTCTTTCTGAGAAATTCGGTATGGAGTATGTTGATAAAGACGGTGTTAAGAAAAATCCTTATATTATTCATAGAACATCTATTGGTTGTTATGAGAGAACACTTGCTTTGCTTATTGAAAAATATGCAGGTGCATTCCCAATGTGGTTAGCACCAGTACAGGTTAAGCTATTACCTATTGCTGACCGTCATATTGATGCACTAAAGGAAGTTAAGGCTAAGCTAGAGGCTGTAGGTATGCGTTGCGAAATTGATACAAGAAGCGAGAAAATCGGATATAAGATAAGAGAAGCTCAGCTTGAAAAGGTTCCTTATATGATTTTAATGGGTGATAAAGACGTTGAGAATAACACTATTTCA
>JBGUUL010000071.1:0-10309 GCA_045133515.1 Ruminococcus sp. | reverse complement strand
CAACAATTTTCTGTGTTGCAGGGATGTCAGGTGTTGCTATTGTGGTTGGTTCATCCTCTGTGGAAATTGTTGTTGGGACAATAGTTGCAGAGGTTGACTCACTTGTAGTTTCTGTAACTGTTGTTTCTGAACTTGGTTCTGTTGTAGTTTCAGTTACAGTTGTCTCAGAGCTTGGTTCTGTTGAAGTTTCTGTAACTGTTGTTTCTGAACTCGGTTCTGTTTTAGTTTCTGTTACTGTTGTTTCAGAGCTTGGTTCTGTTGAAGTTTCAGTTACTGTTGTTTCGGAGCTTGGCTCTGTTGTAGTTTCCGTAACTGTTGTTTCAGAAGTTGGTTCTTCCTTTTTTTCAGCAACAGCTGTAATTACAATATTACCTACAACATTATCTATAGAAATTATGTAGTTTTCTCCGTCAGCCACGCACTCAACATCTTCATCACTATTTTTACAGGAAAGGGACTTAATCTCAAAACCCTCATCTGGTGAAATTGTTGTAGAGTAGGAGTCACCACTTTTAATCTCACTTACAAGACTACTTGACACAGCGTTTGTAAGGTTATATACAACACCATAGTTTATCGGGATAACTGCAGTTTCCATACGGAAAGAGAGTTTTTCTTCGTTGATTACGCCATAATCAGCAAGTGACTCCGATGAATCACTATCAATCAATTCCCAAGTATTTGCTACGGTGTAGTTGCCTAAAGCAACAACCTTGAATTTTGCAACAAACACAATACCCTCTGTTGTAAAGTCGTAATAATCTAATGATGAACCATGGTAGTAAACCTTACTATCATCTGTTACATTATTATAACCCTTCATACCTGTAGTAATGTTTGGCATTTCAAAGCTAAGAAACTCTAAGCCTGTTGTATCATAATCAACATATCCCTGGCAATTCTCCCAAAGGTCTGTTGATTTTGCATAATATGTAACCACTACGGTGTCACCAACATTAACTGCAACACCATTTACCGTGGCTTTTTCCTTAGCAGATACTGCAGGAGCAACTGTAATCATACTAATTGCCATAAGAACTGCAAGTACTACTGAAAGTAACTTAGTTTTCATAGGGAAAACCTCCTAAATTTAGTTAGTATAATTATACATCAAAGCATAAAATAATTCAATAAAATGATTATATTTTTAAAGGTTTATACATAATTATTGCAGATTACTTTAGAAACCAGCTTGTTTCATAATATCATTTAGATAATCATACACTTCTTTATCGTTATACTTTTTATAATCTTTAATATTTTGCCTATACGCTTTGCTGTTTTTTGACAGCATCAGTTTTGCACCTCTATGTAACCAGGTAAAGGGCAAAAGAAATTTAGCCTTGTTAAGAATAGGATAGTAATTTACCATTTTTTTCCTTGGAGGAAATATTCTGTGAATTAGATAATTTTCTTTTTGAGAATTTTCAAGATAAGTATCTGAAAATTTCTTGTTTGAATTATGAATAAGAATTTCCCTTGTTCCAAATATTTTATTTGACAATATGAAAATATCCAAGGCATCAAAGCTGTCTTCATTAAGAGTTGATTCAAAATATATTTTAGATTTTTCAATTAGCATTTTGTGGAATTTATATGTTCCTGATTTTTTAAGAATATCATTTACATATTCAAAGTCAATTTTATCCTTATAAGTTCTATAAAGATTATACACATCACAAACCATTCTAACGCCCATACCTGAAACATCACGAAAATGCTTTGCATAATGCTCAATAATATAGATGTAGTGATTTTCAAGAGAAAATTCATAGGAGTAGCTTTTCCCCTCAATAAGACTTGCAACATTAAAAAGGTTATCCCCAAATGTGGTATCTTTGAATTCCCCATTGTCACCGTGTAGCTCCAAATTAACAAATGGTGGCTGACTTGCCAAAATTAGATTTTGAGTTACTAAACTAACATTAAAATCAAGTGCTTTTAGAACCTCTTGAATTTTATTAAAATCAGAAATCTTAATATGGATATCCATATCACTCATTGTACGGAAGTCAGGCTGACCATATGTGTTTTTTATGAACTGCCCTTTAACAGGAAGGTTGGCTATTCCGTTGCTTTCAAAGGCATCAATGAGTTTTTTCTGTGCTACAAACTGTGATGCATCCTTCATAAGCATATATTTTCTGTTGTATTCAAAGGCACTTGCCACATCGCCTGTGAGCTTTATTCCAGCCTTGTTTATGCCATAAGAAACCATATTTGCGATATGGCTATCCCTTGAAATTTTGAAAACATTTTGCATATCCACATTTTCTGTTTCAATGGTTGAACGATTGCCAAACAGACAGGACAATGCCTTTAGTATAAAAATATAATCTCTTTTTTCTTGTAAAGAAAATTCTTTTTTCATTATAATTCCTCAACCATAATTTTTTTATTATGTATTCTAACTTCCTTATTACAAATTGAAAGAGCTGCATTTTTGTGAGTAATAATCAGACAGGTTTTGTTCTTTAATTCCTTAAGATTTTTTAGCAATCTTTTTTCAGTTGCCTCATCAAGAGCAGATGTACATTCATCAAGAAGTAAAATTGGCGCCCCTGTGAGGATTGCCCTTGCAATAGCAAGGCGCTGAATTTGTCCCTCGGAAAGTCCAACACCTCTTTCCCCTAATTTTGTGTCAAGACCTTCAGGCAAACTACCCATAAAGTCAGCACAAGCAATATAGAGGGAATTATAAATCTCCTCATCAGTTGCATTTGGGGCAACAAACTGTAGATTTTCTCGTATTGTACCAGACAATAGGAAGTTACCCTGTGGCACATAGGCAAAGATTTTTCTGATATTTTTATCAACATATATCTTTTTATTTTCTTTTAAAGAAAGATAGATTTCACCACTATCAAGACGGAACACACTCATAAGTAACTTCATAAGAGTGCTTTTGCCAATGCCTGTTATACCTGTTATGGCAACAAAATCACCTTTTCTAATGGAAAGACTTGTGTCGCAAAGAATTGTATCTCTGTTGTAGCTAAATGAGATATTGTCAAATTCAATGGAATCAAGATTGTTATAGACTTCCTGTACATTTATTTCATCATTGATTTTCTTTTCATCAGGCATATTCTCAATTTCCATAATACGCTCTGCTGAAGCTATGGCTGCAAAATAAGTTGGGAAAAGTCCTGTTAGTCCTGAAATTGGACCTTGAATTTGAGTAATCAGAGAGATAATTTCAGTCAGCACGCCATATGTAATGTTGCCCTCTACAATATTGTAAGCACCCCAAATAAGTCCAAAGGTATAACCAAGCATAAATACAAATGAAAAGGCTGATGAACTAATTACGGACAGGTTATTTCTTTTCCTTTTTATAAAGTAGTTGTCATATTGCAAATCTTTTGCATTTTCAACCACCTTTTTCTCTGCATCAAAGGACTTTACAACAAGCAGACTTGCCATAATTTCCTGCAAAAAGCTACGGACCTTACCGTCAGTCTCCAGAGATTTTTTGTGAAATGACTTCATTTTAGTTCTGTATAGCGATGCCACAAAAAGGGCAAGAGCTCCACCAACAACAAAAACCATTGTGAATGGAATGCTAATCTGAATTAGCACAACAAAAACACCCACAAGCTTCACTATCATAAAAGTTAGGCTTGGAATAATTGACACTATGGCATTTGTAATTGTGCTAATGTCACTTGTAAGTCTGTTAAGGAGTTCCCCAGAATGAAACTGAGTTACATCGGCAAATTCTTTTTGGATAATCTGCTGGAATAAATCGGTTTTGTAGGAAATCTCAAGTTTTGCAGATATTCTAAACACAAAAATTCTTTGCAAAACGCTTACGATAATTTCTATCACAATTATTGATGCAAAAATTATTCCGTAGAAGAACACGCCCTCCATTCTGTTGTTAACATACTGTGGGTCGTGACCTGTAGCTGCGTTTACAACATACTTACTGCAAATAGCAGAATACACCCCAACAAGAGCCAAAGCAACATACAGAACTACCAAAAACAGTATGCTTAAAAGCTGTGGCTTACTCTTTTTTATTATCCAACGGAGAGCAGTTTTATTCAATTTTTTCTGTAAAGTTTTTTTGCTCATTTTTTAAATATCTTTCTATAATATGGATATATTTTTTCTTTTAAGGAATAATACTTCCATTTAACCTTTTTTTTACCTACCCAAAATCTGCAATAAACCTTGTAACCAAGGTTATTTACGGAATAGGTTTTGCCCTTTCGTGTAAATGAAGTCACCACTGCAAGTATGTCATCATCGGTAATGCCACATTCAAAGGCTTCCCTATTATCCCCAAGCATAATGTATGTACCGTCCCTTTGCACTTTGTACACTCTGTGGAGGATGTAACGGTCATTATATCGGAACAGTGGCAGGTCGTACTTTTTCAGCTTACCTTTTTTTGCAGAAAGCACCACTTGGTCCTGTCTATCCCTTAACATTGGGAGCATTGAGTTGCCACTTGGAGTAAAATTCACGCTTTTGCCCCTATCCCAAACCTCTTGAAAAACAGGGATAATCTCCTCCATTGTTATTTTTTTATTCAAGGAGGTTAGCTCCCTGTAATTTTTCTATAAAGGCATCAACATCCTTTGTGGCAATATCCTCCGTAACCTCATACTCATCAAGTAACTGTGCCACAAGGTCATCTCTTGAAGTTTCTTTCTGTAGCTTTTCCCAAAGGAATGCACCTGTTTCGTTAAGATTCAACATTCCGTTGAAGTTTACTGTGGCACTTCCAACAGGTACAACAACATAGCAACCTGCTACTTCTCTTAGTAAAAAATCTTCTTTAACCTTCATTTATATCATCCTTTATCAAAGTATTGTGGGCAAGTACTGCTGAGGACTCCTCCATATTGCAGTAAAGCTTAAAGAGCCTTACATTTTTGCAGATTTTTTCTATCATATCAAGGACAATGTTCATCCTATCTGCACCAAGCTTTTTTACAGTTTCCTGAAAAATAAGAGGGATAGCTTCCTTGGCTGTTATTTCTTTTATAGAATTTTCGGCACTTCTCTCTATGAAAATTATGGCGTCCACTTCCCCATTTTCATCGAAGAATTTGTGAGTACCACCTGCAAAGGGTGTACCATAGGCAATTATTTTTCCCTTTTTATATTTTAAAATTGGTTTATCGTCATTGATAATCCTCACCTTGTTGCCATATAGCTTTTCCCAAAGGGAGGTGTGAGTGGACTTGCCTGTGCCTGTGGGGGCAGAAAAAAGGTAACATTTATCACCATATTTTATTGCTGAGGAGTGTAATATAATAGCACCAAAATCAATAATTTTTCTGAATAAATCACCAGATAAGTATATATGCTCTGCTTCTTCAATGGTAAGCTGTGGATAAACCTGCAAGTAATCCTTATAGGTTTGTTCTGTGTAATTCTTGCCAACTGAAATAATTTCAGCATCCTTTGGTATAGAGCCATTAAAACGGAATTTTTCCACCATAAATTTTGTGTAGTCATATATTGGTGAAACATCAACAAAAAATCCTGCAAACTTGCAAATCACTATACCACCTCACACTATCATATTTACTATCATTATAGAATAAATTACCAAATAAATCAAGTAAAAGAAAACTGCACCCGAAGGTGCAGTCGATTATCCCTCTACAGGGAATTTGTTAATTATGTGGTTAATGTATCTTGAGATTTGTAGAGCATCGTTGATGTCCACCACCTGGTCACCGTTTACATCAGCTGAAACAAATTCTGTGGAGTTTGGTTCAATGACAAAGCCTTCCATACCTACAATACACTTTTGAATATATGTAACATCACGAATGTTAACCTTACCGTCACCATTTACATCGCCGTATTTTACATCGTAAAGTGTCATATAAAAAATATCATTTTCTTCTGCGTATTTTTGAGCATAGGAGTTTGGCTCTACATACATAATGAAGTTTTTATCACAATTTAAGAATGAACCCTGGCCTATTTCCATAACAGAGCGTGGAACTGTGGCGAACTTAAGAGATGAACAGTTACTAAACACTCCCTCTCCTATTGTTACAACAGAGGATGGAAATGTTACTGTTTTTATGTCGTTCATATAGGAAAAAGCTCCGTTACCTATAGATTTTAGGCTATTGTTAAACTTGATTGTGGTAAGGCCTGAACCTCTGAATACATCATTTTCAATTACCTTTAGAGAATAAGGCATTGTAAATGATTTTAGTGAAGTACAGCCTGAGAAGGAAAGCTGATTTATTTCCACAACAGTATCCGGCAAAGTTACTGTACTGAGGTTTTTATTGTTCATCATAAAGTTGTCATAAACACCTACTGTTGTAAAGCCTGGTGCTGGGTTAGATGGCACTGTGAAGTAATATTTTGAATCTGTACCAATGTATGACTCAACATACACCTCGGTATCAGAAGCCTTTGCGTAACGATAATCCCCAAGCCTTACGAATGTTGCAGCACCGGCTGATGTTACCGTTGCTAAAACAAGTAATATAGCCACAACTGATGTGAATAATGATTTTTTAATTCTTCTAAATGACTTCATAATAATCACCACAACTTTTTAATTAAAAGAGGGTATGTTCCCATACCCTCATATCTCCATATTGAAATTTATTATCCTCTTGGTCGTCCAGGATTAGGTCCTGTTGCCTCTGGAACAGGAGAAACATTACCATTACCATCACCAATAGCATAAAATTCTGAGCTACCACCAGAGCGACCACCATATAAATCTGCACATAAAGTATCAATAAGTGTAAAGTTATCTAATTCAATTTCAGGAGAAACATATAATTTTTTCAACTCAATTACCTCCTTAATCGTATCTATTCGTAATTATAACACACTTACATATATAATGCAAGTATTTTTTTATTTTGTAACAAGTGGGTTGCCCCACCTGTTACAAAATTTTGACTAAAGAAATAACTTAGCTTTGAGTTGTGCTTTCTGGGACATTATAGTATTCTGTAGGAATTGTACCTGCGAACTTATCAGAGAATAGATACTTTGTTACTCTCTTTTCTGTACCATCAGCATCAATTTCTGTAGTAGTATATTTCACATAGCTAACAAATACTACATTTGCATAATAGTCAAGACCAGTATTGTTGTTAAGTGGAATTACTACAGATACCTGATTATCCTTGTTAGCTACATAGGTTAAATCAGCTGCGTATAGGTAAGCATAAGAAACACCTGCTCCAGGAATCCAGCCAAACCATGTTTCACCCTTTTTAGTTGCTGTTGAGTTATCTACAACATAATCAACATAGGCTGAAAGGTCAGCAGGAACGGCATATTCGCCACTTTCCATATTGATGTCATAGCCGTCTGGTAATTCCTTTTCTGCAGAACCTGTATTTACAGAGTCCTTAGCATAGTAGAAGAATGCACCCATCTTTTCAATTTCGTCACCCTTCTTAAGGTTAACATCAGTTCTGTAGTGGAAGTTTGTTACATTATCAACATTTGTATAAGTGATTTCATTACCGTGGATAGTTGTTTCCTGAGTAATATAGGAATCAAGTCGCTTACCTTCAAATGTTTCAGATGCCTTACCACAAATCAGGTAGATTGTCTGGTTGTTTGTAGATGTTGCACGGAGGTTGAAGTACTGGTCATATGAACCATAGAGAATTTCGTTACCTGTTGTGGACTTTGTGTACCAAACATAAACAATCTTGTCATCCTGTACAACTTCGCCGTTTTCATCTTTTGCCTGTTCGCCAACTTCTGGTTTTTCAGCCACAAGATTTACAATCCAGTTGTAGAGAGTTGAATCTGTACCAGCCTCAGGGTTATAAGTAACTGTAAAGTTCTTAGAACCTGTGCCCTTAGTAATTGTGTATCTCTGCTGTGTTGTCTGTGTGTAGTCAGCTACTGCATTATAAGTAATCTCTTTATCATTACCTGTTGGTAATGTATGGCTATCATACTTAAATACATAGTCATAACGAACATCGTTTACTATTGGTGCATACTGAGTAGCAAACTGCTCGATGTTAGCAAGGAAGGTTGAAAGACCAACACCCTTTACTTCACGGACAATATCAGTTGCACTGCTACCCTTACCACTAAGGTCATAGTTTACTTCTGTAACAAGGTTACCATTATATGTTTTATATTTATAGGTAAGCTTAATGTCATAGAGTGCGTCAACCCAAACTGCGATGATTGTCTTTTCATCAGAAGGTGTTGCACCCTTTGAAGTATCACCGAATGAAAATGCAAGGGTTGTTGTGCTACCACCTGTAACTACAGAAACACCGTTGTCAAGCCAACCTGTGAACTGGTAAGCACTGTTGTTAGGTGATGTTTGAGCTGAAAGTGTTGTTTTGATGTCCTTAATTGAGCTATCAACATCAGCATAGTAAACTGTATAATCGTTAACACCGTTCTTTGTTACAACACCTGTGTTCTGTGGACTGTTTGTGTAACCATTCTCAGTTTTAATAAGTGGAGCAGGTGTTTCAGAAACAGTACCGTTTTCACTCTTGATGTTGTAAGTTGAATGTGTGTAAGAAAGAATACCTAAGTAGTCAACTATATCATCACTCTCATAAATTGCAGTAATTACAATATCTTTTGTAAAGACTGTACCAGGAACTACATATGTTGAATTCTTTGATAAGAGCTTATGTGTAGTTGTGTAGAAGCCTATAAAGTCATAACCCTCTACTGTTGGAGCTGTCAGAGTTACATCCGAGCCTGCCTTACCAGGGAAGATTACAGGAGCATAGCCTTCAATTTCTTTACCTGTGTGGTCCTTAATATTCAATGTAACCTGGCCACCACTTGAAACAAGCACAGGAGTTACTGTAATACTTGTGCCGTTGGTCTTTACTGTAACTGTTGCTGTTGTTTTTGCTTCATCAATAGATACTTTTGCATCAGTACCACCTGTTACAGTTACATTACTTAATGTGAAGAAGTTATCATCATCAGAAAGTTTTACTATAATTGTAAGAACTGTGCCATCTGGTAATGTAGAAATATCTTCTCCTGTTGAGGATGCATATTCTTTTCCGTTATATGTATAGGTTACATATGCTGTTCTTGTAAGATTGAGCTTTGCATCCCTCTTGAATACTACCTGAACAGATGGACTTTCTACATCTGCAGATACTGTGTATTCATAGGTTGATGAAGTGCTTTCTACTATTGTACCGTTAACAATCCAATGACTAATTGCATAGTCTGTTGCAGGAGTTGCTGTGTATGTAACAACCTGACCTGCATCATACATATTAGTACCTGCTGGTGAGATTGTACCACCTACACCATCTACAACAGATGATTCTACAGAAATCTTGTTATCCTGGTCAGTTGTGTACCAAATCTGCTTGTTAGTAGCATCAAACCAAAGGATAACCTTAGCTTTAGATGTGGAAGCTGTGTCACCAAATAACATCTTAGGAACATTATCGCCTATAGAACCTGTAGTTAATGCAAGTTTTGTATTATTATAATTTTCAAAATTTTTGTCTTCTGATTCAGGATAGTATCCTGTTGTTCCATCGTGAA
This sequence comes from Ruminococcus sp., assembly GCA_045133515.1. Taxonomy (GTDB): domain Bacteria; phylum Bacillota; class Clostridia; order Oscillospirales; family Acutalibacteraceae; genus Ruminococcoides. The sequence goes on along the minus strand of JBGUUL010000071.1, from coordinate 799 downwards.
CAATGAAATACTGATTTCCATTTTTTGAAAGGTCAGCAACAGTCTTACCTGTGTCTAAGTAATATAGAGCCTGTGTAGAATCATAACTGAACTTAATACTTGTAGAATCAATGTCCCAATCACCAGTTGTAGCACCTGATGCAGTTGAGAATCTACCGCCGATATAGTAGTCTGTTACTTCAGGGTCAACTACTGTGCCATATGTTGTCCAAGAGGCATTATAAGTACCATCACTATTTTTACCATTATAAACAAGCATATTGTTTGTAGTAAATTGGGTGATTTCTTGATTATCACTACCAAGCTGTCCATCTTTACCACCGTTAAAGATAACATTGGTATAAGTGCCTGTATATGCAAAACGATAAATCTTGTTTACAGAGTCAATCAGTTCACCCTTAACACCAGGCCAAGCATTGTAAGAAGTACTATTATAGTAAATATAAATATGTGCCTTAATATCAGCACTTGTACTTGTGTAGTAACCTGCATTATCCTGGAAGTAGAGGTACTTTGTATCTGCTGGGGTTGTTGGGTCTGTTGGGTCTGTTGGGTCAACTACAACTGTTGTTTCAAGCTGTGTGTCAAGCCAATCGGCTCTTGCTTCTACCCAATTGTCAAGGCTTGTTACAGCAGCATCCCAATCTTTACCAGTATCTGCGCTACCCCAATAAGCTTCTCCTGCAATAAAGCCATATCTATCTTCGTTCATTGCAACTGAAGAAGAAAGCATATCTGTATAAGCATTTTTGATAGTACCATCTGAGCCTGTTAATGCGTGAACCTTTGCAGACATATC
>JBGUUL010000070.1:0-6422 GCA_045133515.1 Ruminococcus sp. | reverse complement strand
TGAGAGGTGTGGGCTTATCAATGTACAGGCAAATATTGTGCTCTGTTATCACCTTGAGGACATCATCTTAACCGCACGGTACTTCTGAGAGTTTGGAGTCCATCTACCTTATTTACAGGTAGTTACATTTTTGGACACGGTTGCCTAAACCCATCATAAGTGACGGATTAACAGTATTTAACACTTTTGCTACTATTATAAATATTTATAATTTCAAATGTATATTTCAAGTCCCATGACTATAGTTATGATGCCTTATTTAACCATCTTTTAACACTTTTCATTTGGTCATATCAAGTATTTTCCTTACCTTTGCAAGCAAATTACTTAAACTATTCAGCAATTATGGCAACAAAATGTATTATTTTCGCAAGGGTAAGTAGCAATCAACAGGACTACGAGAGACAAATTTCTGACCTTATGCCTGTGGTAATGGCAGACGGTTATTCAAAAAATGACATTCATATCATAAAGTACAAGGAATCTGCCACCAAGAACAACTTTGAACAAAGACAATCTGTACAGGAATTGATAAATTTGATAGACAACAATCCAATTGAGATTGTCTATACCTCTGAAATTTCAAGACTCTCTCGCAGAAGTGACGTGATGTATGGTGTCCTCAAGGTGATAACAGAGCACAATATTTGCCTGTACATTGATAAGCCCACACCTCTCAGAACTATCAATAAGGACGGCTCACCAAACCCTACGGCAACAGTCATGCTTGCATTCCTTCAATCTGTAGCGGAACAGGAAAGCATGATTAAAACTGAAAGGACATTGAGTGGTATCAAGCAGAAGAGGGCAGAGGGTAGAATCACAGCATCCAAGATTAAATTGGGATATGACAGAAGCAAGGACAATAAGCCTGTCATTAACTCTCAAGAAGCAAAGGCTATAAGGGACATTTTCACTCTCTACTCAGAGGGTACTACTGTTGGTGAGATATGGAGAAAGTACGAGTTTACAGGTATCTTTCCAAAGTTGAAGAGAAGTAGTGGAGAAGGTAGGATAAAGAAAATCCTACATGACAAGACCTACATTGGACAAAATGAACATTTCCAATATCCACCAATAATATCAAAAGACCTGTTTGACAAGGTGCAGGAAACCTTCAAGACAAGGGACTTCAAGAAGGGTGTTACCAAGGTAGTCTATTACTGTCAGGGATTGGTCAGATTTGGAGAGAGAATGATGACTCCAAATCTCCAAAAGAAAGCATACATCTTTGCGGACAAGGACAATGGTCACAGATACAGCATTAGTATAAATGTACTTGATAGTCTTGCAAAAGAACTGTCCTGTGGGGCTGTTACTGTCCTTGATGATAAAACTATCAAGCAGAGGCTTAAAAACCTCTCAGAGGGGCTAAAAATGGCTAATCTTAGAGTGTCTGAATGTGACTCTCAACTCAACTCTTTGGAAAAGCAGAAGGACAAGGTGAATACCATGTTTCAGACTGACAAGATTGGTGAGACAGACTACAACAAGAGGTGGCAGTCAATACAGGATGAAATTGATAGGACACTCAAGATTAAGAATGACAACATGGATAACATTGTCAAATTCAAGGCAATGTCTGAGCAATTCCAGGACAGATTAGATACTCACAAGATAATTGGTGATGAATCCTTCAAGGCTTTGACGGACCCAGTAGAAATTAAGGCTTTGGTGCAGAAGTGTATCAAAAGGATTGACGTATCACAATTGTCCGCAAACTCCTACAAGATACAGATACACTATACCGACCCTTCTTTGGATGATAATGAGGTCTGGTATCATTACTCAGTTAGAGGGTGGAAATTGGAACTGAAGTATGTATGCGGTGAAATTGTGAGGAAAATGAAATGGGAGAGGAGAATATAAAAAATCCTCTCTCTATCTTCACAGACGGAGAGAGGTAATGCTAAACATTAAAAATTATAGTATATTTTTGATATTTGAGAATCCAAATTAAAAACCCTGCTATTTTCTCAAACCACAGGGGTAAAAATAACTAAGAAAATTAAACTAAAACAACTTATATATAATACTAAAATGACAACAGATTATCTTTCGAAAAAACCCTCCTATTTTCACAAACCAGAGGGAGACAATAACAAAGTTAAAAAAAAAATGAAATTCTGTAATTTAAATAATGTATCTAATGGCAAATTTAAACAGATACTTGAAGTCTCTCTAGACTCCCCCTGTCATTCATATAAATAATAGCAAATTGGAAAAAAATTCCAAATTATCTATATTCTATGTTCTTGGGTTTCTTCTTGACAGCCTTTTCTTTCTTGCACATTTTCTTGTACGACTTGTCAAGTTGCTTTTCCATTTGCCTGATTGCATCATCTACATCCCAACCACAGGTTTCCAAGAACTCTCTTGTGCTCATTAGGCAATACCATTTGGCATTGATAGCCTCAACATTCAACTCTGTGTAGAGGTAGTCCGCACCCATTCTTCCATCTTCCTGTATTGTGAATAGCAGGCAATCCTCACCTTCGTAGTGAGACCTGTACAGAAGGTATCTGTAGAAGAGTTGGTTTTGGTATTCTTCAAAATTCAAATTGAAATCTTTGCAAAGTCCGTCCATGTGCCTTACGCAGTCAAGGACTGATATCTCTTGTGCTAACTTTTTCATAAATTTTCCCAAGTTTTTAAATTAAGCCATTTAAGGCGGTTAAAATTGTATGGGTGGACAACTTATCCACCCAAAGGTGTTTGTTGCTTCATGCGCCCTAAAAAGTGCCATTAATGGGGTGTTTTCACCTTGCATTGGCAACTTCCTCGTAGATTTGTTGGGCAGTTGTTTGCTTTCCGCTATGTTCTCGCAAATAATCCAAGATTGGATGGAAGAAGAAATGCGAGTTGTTTTTGAGGTCTTTCTTGTACAGGTCAAGTCTGTCTTTAACTCCCAAGGCTGTGAGTACTGGCTTTGGCAATCTGTCAAAGGAAAGGAACTCTTTTTGATAGGCTTGTGCAAGAGCCAATACCTGATTCCAATCTCCGTCTTGCTTGGCAGTCTTCCATTTCGTGTTGAGGTTTATGAGATTGATGCGGAAGTGCTTTTGTAGACTCTCACTCTTGGAAAGTTCTTTGGCGAAAGCATCAGAGATTTTATCCATGTTCGCCTGCTCAAGGTCTGTAAGTTTGAGAGATTGCAGGGTTCTGAAAGTCTCTATGAGGGTTGTATTTCTCTCCAGAGAGGCTTCCTCTTGGATGGTATCGTAGAACTTTGACTGAAGTTCCTTGAAGCGAGAGGGGGTTTGGGGGAGAGCAATTTTATCTTGTGAGTTGGAAGAAAGAGTCTCGTAGACCTTACGGGCATGGATTATTTTTGCTTGTTTCTCTTGAGGTAATTTCTCGTAGAGAGAGTTGAGGATATCAAGTTTTTCACTTGCTTTCTTCAAGTCAATATCCTTCAAGTCGTAAAATTCCCTAATAGCCTTGTTATACTCAAAAAGATTAATATCAAAATTTGAGTTAGTTGTAGCGGATTCTTGATGTGAACTTGAGTTTGTGAGCGAACTTGAGTTTATATTTTTCTTCATTTCTGCGAATAGTCTTGAAGCATTGTCAAGTCTTGAGGTAAGCAATGAAATTGTTTCTTGTTGTTTTTTAACAATCTCTTCAAGTTGAGTGATTCTGTCTTCTAAAGCAGTCATCTTACTTGAAGTGTTAAGATTGCTTGCAATCATTTCTCCAACTTCCAAAAATTTTTCTAAATATCCTAATACGGCAGTAGCGGATTCTTGAAGTGAACCTTTTTCTTTTATTTCTTTTTCCATATTGTTATTTGGAATTTTATTTTTATTAGCATTTCTACTTTTTAAGTTATTATTGTTATTATTAAGTTTATGTTTATATTTAAGTTTATGTAACATTTGCTCCAAATTGGAATTGTCAAATGTTACAGTACCATTAACATTTTCTTTAACATCTGTAACTTTCTCAGTATCAATATGGTTTGCTGTACCATCTTGTATCATTTTTGCTGTAACATTTTGTTGTAACATTGACTCTTCCTGTAACATATCATTTTTAATCATTGGTGGTACAGTAGATGTTACAGTGGTACAAGGACGGATTTGATATGTTGAGTTAGTATTAAGATGTCCTTTGGAATAGTTAATATAACCATAAACTTCAGCCAACAACTTAACAGTCCTACTAACAGTCATGAGAGAGACTAAAGCATCATCCGCTATAGTTCTCATTCCAAGCGTAAAAGGTTCGTGATTATTCTGTGTAGAATAGAAATAGAGGACTGCGAAAACTTTCTTCGCAGACTCATTGTCAAACTCATATCCACATGGAATCATGGATATGTACTCCTTCAAGAAATCTTTCTTGATTTTAAGTTCTTTCTTAGAATTTTTGTTCTTCATATAAAAAAGTTTTAAATTCAACTTCAATGATGTCCTTCATTTTAAATGTGGGATGGCAGGAGGATGAAGAACAAAAAGGAACTCCTGCCTCTACCCTTGCAATGGTAGCCCACACATCTGATTGCAAAATTACCCAATTTTCCTTAGAAACATTGATGAAATTTTTGTGTTTTTTCGTGTTTATGTTTTTTCTACATTATATTGTCCCTTGAATTGGCATTGTATCAGGGGAATGTACAGGCAGGCATATTCAGTCCTGGCACTGTGAGGGTCGTATTGCTTAACCTTGAGGTTGAGAACCACCTTTTCCACAGTATTCAAGTCAATCCTGTCTATGTCGAAAATGTAATACTCTCCCAATTCGGGCACAATATATATAATGTATAATTTCTCTTGAGGGTTTCTGTTGTCCCTATCCTGCTTCAACTTGATATACTTACAAATCTTCAACAGGAAGCCATGCTCATAAATGTAGTCTATGTTTTTGACCTCCTTAATCTCAAGGCTGTACGCACGTATGTTGTTGTCTTTTGTCTGTGCGGAATACAGACAGTCGCTAGGACTGTACTCAGGTCTTTTCTCTATCCTGACCAACTTATCCTTGAACAAATCCTCAAGAATCCTCTTGACTGTCCTATAATCTTTCTCTTCTTGCTCTTGTGTCATTTTTTTTTCTAATCATAATACTAATTATAAATAGCAAGATAATTATAAAAAGAAAAGATAAATGATAAAAACCTTAAAATTTCATCAATAGTTCCAAGGAAAATTGAGTAATTTTGCAAAAGAAATCAGAAAAAAGAAAGAATATGACTATAGCAGAACCAATTCAACAAATTATCAAGTTCTCCCTGCAATTCGAGGGAGGCTACAACAACTGGAATGGTGAGGAATACTATATGGGAATTTCTCGCAAAAACAACCCTAACATAGAGTTGTGGAAGAAACTTGATAGCATCAAGAATTTTAGAAGGGTAAACTATCGAGAGGTAATTCCAGAGTTAGAACCTTTGGTAATTGACTACTATTACTCTCAAGTCTTCAGGTACTGTAATCTCTTAGATATTTTTGACCACAGTCCAAAGTATGCAGGCATTTTATTTGATTTCATCCTGCTTCACGGTAAGAAGGTAGCACTTCAACTATTCCAACAGCATATCAACCTTCAACTAAAGTGGAAGACAAAATTGGATGTGACAGGAATATTCGACACAAGAACCTACGAGGCTATGGATGAGGAGTACATCAATTGGGACAAGTTGGCTTGGGGTTTGATAGAACAGCATGAATTGTTGGTAATCAAAAAGACCAATCATGGTAGCAAAGCCAGGATGGCTGTTCCTTGGACAGGAAGAGTTCAGAAGGTTAAGGAGCATTATCTACAATAACAAATGCCAAAAATACCTAGATTACAGAAAAGTACCTCATCAGTCAGAAAGTCTGAGAGACAAAAACTTTATCAAAGGACAGATTACAGAAAGGCTGTGGACTGGTACAAAAGAGAGAAAATATGGTGCCAAGATTGTTTAGAAGATGGAATTTACACCGTAGGCAAAGACTTACACCATATAATAAGTCCATTCCAAGGAGGTTTACCTGAGAGTGAAAAACTCAGGTTGCTCTATGACCAAGAGAATTGGAAGTTGCTATGTGACTACCACCACAGGAAAGCACATGGGACAACCTCTAAGGAAGAGGACAAGGAATACGAAAACAAGAAGTCAATGGCAAAAGCCATTCAAGACTTAGCCTAATATTTATATAATGTTGGAGCATTTGATTTAATAGGTGCTCACAACATCCAACTAACTAAGATGTTTGGGAGGCAGGCAAATTTTTCTGTATGATTGTTTCTTTGTTATCATTGTTGTTTTCAGGCATATTCTTTTCTAAGTCCTGCCTCCCTTTTTCAGATGGTAAAATAAGGCACAATGGCGTACTTTGCGGTGCTAAGTCTTAAAAGATGTTAACAAACAGAAGATTTCTTGAAATAAATTTGGTCAGTTCGGGATTTCTTTATAATTTTGCACTCAGAAATCA
>JBGUUL010000069.1:0-2051 GCA_045133515.1 Ruminococcus sp. | reverse complement strand
TATTCATAGCATTACCTCATAGTAGAAAACCCTCGGAAATCCGAGGGTTTTGATATAAATAATATAATAATTATCTCTTTGAGAACTGTGGTGCACGACGAGCAGCCTTTAGACCTGGCTTCTTTCTTTCCTTCATACGTGGGTCACGAGTGAGGAATCCTGCCTTCTTAAGAGTTGCTCTGAGGTTCTCGCTGTCATACTGGAGAAGTGCACGGGAAATACCGTGACGGATAGCACCAGCCTGACCTGTAACACCGCCACCTGCTACACGGCAAACGATGTCGAACTTTTCGCCAGTTTCTGTAAGTTCAAGAGGCTGACGAACGATGAGCTTGAGTGTTTCAAGACCGAAATATTCATCAATATCTCTGTCGTTGATTGTAATCTTACCTGTGCCCTGATATAGTCTTACACGAGCAACAGATGACTTTCTTCTACCTGTTCCATAGAAAAACTTTTCGTTATCGTACATTATAATAGCCTCCTTCCTTAAATTTCATATGCTTCTGGCTGCTGAGCTGAATGATTGTGCTCTGCACCTGCAAATAATCTTAATCTTAAAATCTGATCTCTACCAATTGTGTTGTTTGGTAGCATACCCTTAACAGCAAGCTCCATAGCCTTCTCTGGACGAGTTGCCATAAGTGTATCATAGCGAGTTTCCTTGAGATGACCGATATAGCCTGTGTGTCTGTACCACTTCTTCTGAGTTAGCTTGTTGCCTGTTAGAACAACATCCTTACAATTTACGATAATAACGTGATCTCCGCAGTCAACGTGTGGTGTGAATGTAACCTTGTGCTTACCTCTTAGAAGCTTAGCAGCTTCTGAAGCAACTCTACCAAGAGTCTTGCCCTGAGCATCAATAACATACCACTTGCGTTCAACTTCGTTCTTCTTTGCCATATAAGTTGACATAGCTTTGTCCTCCTTGTCTTTTTTCATTTGCATTGTAGATTTTATCATTTTTACTACCCATTGTCAACACTTTTTTGAAATATTTTAATTTATCACCCTGCAATCTCTTTTATTCTCCCGAATACTCTTTTATACTCTTTTATGCTCACTTGCCATTTTCATTTATTTTTACTTCAAAATACAATTTTTATGCCATTTCTATAAATATTCCCCTGTAAATATGTTAACCTACATATTGAAATACAGGACTTAAAATGTTATAATCTCCTTATAAAATAATTTATAAATTTCTTTACCAAACAGGAGGATTTTAAAGTGAGTAAATATAAAGTTGGTATTGACCTTGGTGGCACAAATATTGTTGCCGGTGTGGTTGACAAGGATTTTAACATTATTGCAAAGGCTGAATGTAAAACTGCTATTCCTCGTCCTGAAAGCGAGGTTTGCGACTCAATGGCTGAGGTTGCAAAACAGGCTATTAAAAAGGCCAAGCTAAAAATGGAGGATATTGCACAAATCGGTATTGGTGTTCCTGGTGCAGTTAATCCTGAAACAAAGGTTGTTGAAACCTCCCCTAACCTATTCTTCCACAACTGGGAAGTTGGCAAGATGATGGAGGAACGCCTTAAAAAAGAAGTTAAGATTGAAAATGACGCTAACGCAGCAGCTTGGGGCGAATATATTGCAGGTTCTGCAAAGGGTTGCAGAAACGCTGTGGCAATTACCCTTGGCACAGGCGTTGGTGGTGGTATCATCATTGACGGCAACTTGTACAGTGGCTCAAACTTTGCAGGTGCTGAGCTTGGACATATGGTTATTGTTAAGGACGGCAAGGAATGTGGCTGTGGCAGAAAGGGCTGTTGGGAGGCTTATGCTTCTGCAACTGCTCTCATCAATATGACTAAGGATGCCATTAAGAACGAAAATGCAGAATTCTCATATATGCTAAAGGCTGTTGACGGCGACCTTAACAATGTAAATGGTAAAACTCCATTTGACGCTATGTTTGCAGGTGACTCCACAGGTAAGGCTGTTGTTGAACAGTATGTTAGCTACCTTGCAACAGGTCTTGTTAATGTAATCAACATCTTCCAGCCAGACATCCTCTGCATTGGTGGTGGCGTAAGTAAGCA
>JBGUUL010000068.1:0-6013 GCA_045133515.1 Ruminococcus sp. | reverse complement strand
AATGCAGGAAGACTCTATACAGCAAACTATAGTAAAGCTAGATGATTTCACTATAACAGAAAAGCTTGCAATGGAAAAAGAGGTTGCAGGTATGTATTTGTCAGGTCATCCTATGAACGAATACAATGATATTTATAAAGCAATACGAGCAGATAAAATTATGGTTATTGCAAATTCAGAGGAAAATAAACGCTATAAAGACGGTGACAAGTTGAATGTTTTGGGAGTAATCTCAAATGTAAAGGTGCGTACAACTAAAAACAACCAAACAATGGCTACAGCTGTTATAGAGGATAAAACAGGAAGTATAGAGGTTCTTATTTTCCCACAGGTATTAAATACTAGTGGTAGATTTCTTGTAGAAGGAAATGTTGTAAAAATGTTTGGGTCACTAAGCGTAAAAGAGGACGAAAAGCCTAAGCTACTTTGCAATGAGATTATAACGATTGATCAGGTTATCAGCTTACTTAAAAGTAAAAAGCAAACTAAAGCTACCGAAACAGAAAAAAATCCAATAGAAACTAATACTCAAAAAAATATTTACAAAAATAAACAACATATATTATATCTAAAGGTAGACAATCTAAAAAGCAAAAAATACTTAAAGGTTAAAAATGTATTGGAGATTTTTACAGGTAGTACTCAGGTAATATTCAAGGTTACAGACACTAACCAAAAGCTTCTTGCACCACATAGTCTTTGGGTAATGCTTAACGAACCTATGCTTAATGAGCTTAGATATATTCTTGGTGATGATTCTGTTTTTGTTTCGTAAATTTAAGTTGTATGTTTCTGAAAAATATGCTTGAAAACTGTAATTAATAAATTTATAATAATGTTATATGATAAATAAAATTACATTTTGGGAGGTTAAATAAAATGTCAGAAAAAGCTATAGCAATATTAACCAGTGGTGGAGACGCACCAGGAATGAATGCTGCTGTGCGTGCAGTGGCAAGAGCAGCATTAAGCAAGGGTGTGCGTTGTATAGGTGTACGTAGAGGCTACAACGGCTTACTTAATGGTGATGTTTTTGAAATGAATCTACGTTCAGTTTCAGATGTTATCCATAGAGGTGGCACAATTCTATACACAGCAAGAAGTGATGAATTTGCAACTCCTCAGGGATTTAAGCGTGCAGCTGACACCTGTAGAAATCTTGGTGTAGAGGGTGTTGTAGTAATTGGTGGTGACGGCTCTTTAAAGGGAGCAAGAGCATTAACAAATGAGGGAATACTTTGTGTAGGAATCCCTGGTACAATTGATAATGACCTTGCCTGTAGCGAATACACAATAGGCTTCGATACAGCAATGAATACAGCTATGGAGATGATAGATAGTATTCGTGATACTGCACAATCACACGACCGTTGCAGTGTTATAGAGGTAATGGGTAGAAGATGTGGAGATATTGCACTTCAAACAGGTATAGCAGTAGGTGCTACAGCTATTTTAGTTCCTGAAAAAAAGTTTGACATTGACAAAGATGTTATAGAAAGAATGATAGCAACACAAAAAACAGGCAAAAAGCATTTTATTGTAATTGTAGCTGAGGGTGTTGGAAATTCAGCTGAAATCACAAAATATATAGAAGAAAAAACCGGAGTAGAAACAAGACTAACTGTTTTAGGTCATGTACAGCGTGGTGGCAGACCTACATTGCGTGACAGAGTTGTAGCAAGTGCTATGGGGCATAAGGCAGTTGAGCTGTTGACACAAGGCATAGGCAACAGAGTTGTAGCTATGACAGATGGTAGAATAGTTGATTACGATATCACAGAGGCTCTTGATAGAAAGAGAGTTTTTGATGAAGAATTGTATCAAATAGCACTTGATATTTCTATTTAAACATTTAATATTAAACGACGTTTGAAATATTTTACCTATTTTAAACGGCATTCAGTATGATTTGAATGTAAAGCACAGTAGTAAAAAACGCTACTGTGCTTTTACGCTTTAAATTGATTTAATTTTTTATTGTCTAAACGGTTGATTTTTTCGCTTTAAAATGTTAAAATATTACTAATTTTACTAAAGAGGTTAAAATTATGACTATTATTCACTTATTAGAAAGAAATGCTAGGGAATTTCCACAGGATGTTGCATTAGTGGAAATTAACCCTGAACAGCCAGAAACTCGACGTTTAACTTGGAATGAGTACGAGCTTGTTGAGCCAACTCATCGTATTCCACACTATCGTCGAGAAATCACATGGCAGGTTTTCAATGAAAAGGCTAATCGCTGTGCTAATATGCTTATGCATAACGGAATAGGTAAGGGCAAGAAGGTTGCAATTCTTCTTATGAACAGTCTTATGTGGTTGCCTATATATTTCGGAATATTGAAAACAGGTGCTTTGGCTGTACCACTTAATTTTAGATATTCACCAGATGAAATCGAATATTGCCTTGAGTTAGCAGAAGCTGATGTTCTTATTTTTGGACCTGAATTTATTGGTCGTGTAGAGAGCATTGCAAACAGAATTTCTGACAAATGCACTCTTATCTATTACGGTGGAAGCTGTCCTGCTTTTGCAGAGGAGTACCGTGATTTAGTGTCTGAACACTCAGGTAATTTCCCAGAGTGTACTTTAGAGGAGTCTGATGATGCTGCTATATATTTCTCATCAGGTACAACAGGCTTCCCAAAGGCTATTTTACATAATCACGAGAGCCTAATACATTCTTGTCGTGTTGAGCAGAATCATCACAGCCAAACAAAAGACGATTGCTTTTTATGTATTCCACCACTTTATCACACAGGAGCTAAAATGCATTGGTTTGGTAGCTTGCTAACAGGCTCAAAGGCTGTAATTCTAAAGGGTGCTAAGGCTCAAAATATTTTAGAGGCGGCAAGCTCTGAACAATGCTCTATTGTTTGGTTGCTTGTACCTTGGGCACAGGATATACTAAACGCTCTTGATAGAGGAGAGGTAAAGCTATCTGATTACGATTTGTCTAAGTGGCGACTAATGCATATCGGTGCACAGCCTGTACCACAAAGTCTTATCAAACGTTGGCTTGAATATTTTCCAGATCATCAGTACGACACAAACTATGGTTTGTCAGAGTCTATTGGTCCTGGTGCTGTTCATCTTGGTGTTGAAAATGTACATAAGGTTGGTGCAATTGGTGTACCTGGTTATGGCTGGGAAGTTAAGATTGTTGAACCTGACGGTGTTACTGTAAATCAGGGAGATGTAGGCGAGCTTTGCTTAAAAGGTCCTGGTGTTATGACTTGCTACTATAGAGATGAGGAAGCCACAAAGGCTACTCTTAAAGACGGCTGGCTATATACAGGTGATATGGCTATGCAAGATGAAGAAGGCTTTATATATCTTGTTGACCGTAAGAAGGATGTTATTATAACAGGTGGTGAAAACCTATACCCTGTACAAATCGAAAACTTCCTTGCTTCTCACAATAAAATAAAGGATGTTGCAGTTATAGGTTTACCTGACCCTCGTTTAGGTGAAATTGCTACTGCTATTATCGAAATTAAGCCTGATATGACCTGCACAGAGGAAGAAATAAACAATTTCTGTCTTGAGCTACCTCGTTATAAGCGTCCACGACGCATTATATTTGCAGATGTACCACGAAATCCAACAGGTAAAATTGAAAAGCCAAAACTAAGAAAGCTATATGGTGCTGAAGGTCTTGTTGATTCACAAAATAAATCATAATATTTTAAGTTTTAACAAGAAAAGGATGATAAATTATGTTAAGGCTACGACCATATAACTCAAATGAAGCCGAGAAAATTTTATCTTGGAGTAAGGATGAGAGAGCGTTTTATAAGTGGTCTGCTGGTGTTTTAGGTAATTATCCATTAAGCATAGAACAATTTAGCACAGTCACTAATCTTATGCCGTTTACTGCTATTGACGATGATGAAATAGTAGGATTTTTTACAATGAGAAAACCAAGTGACTCTTTTGATGAGCTTAGATTTGGTTTTGTAGTTGTAGATTCTGAAAAGCGTGGTAAAGGCTATGGAAAAGGAATGCTTCAATTAGGTCTTAAATACGCAAAGGAAATTTACGGAGCAAAAAAGGTTTCACTAGGTGTTTTTGAAAATAACGAGTCTGCATATTACTGTTACAAAGCAGTCGGATTTAAAGATGTTGTTTTGGATGAAACAGAAATGTATAATGTACTTGGTGAGGATTGGAAATGCTTAGAGCTGGAAATTCAGCTATAAATTCCATTTTTGTTACGCTGATATATAATAAATGAAAGGATTTAAAATATGAAAAAGCTTATGATTGGTAACCAAGCAGTTGCCTGTGGTCTTTATGATGGAGGACTTGGCGTAGTTTCAAGCTATCCTGGTACACCATCAACTGAAATCACCGAATTTCTATCAAAATATGACGATATCCATTCAGAATGGGCACCTAATGAAAAGGTAGCCTGTGAAGTAGCATTTGGTGCCAGCCTAGCAGGTGCTCGTTCAGCCTGTGCTATGAAGCACGTTGGCTTAAATGTTGCTGCTGACCCTGTGTTTACACTTTCTTATACAGGTGTAAATGGTGGTATGGTAATATGTGTTGCAGATGACCCTGCTATGCATTCATCACAAAACGAGCAGGATTCTCGTCACTATGCTATCGCATCAAAGCTTCCTATGCTTGAGCCAGCTGATTCTCAAGAGGCTTATAACTTTGCAAAGTCAGCCTTTGAATTGTCAGAAAAGTACGACACACCTGTATTTTTAAGAATGTGCACTCGTATTGCTCACAGCCAGTCTGTTGTTGAGTTTGGCGATAAAGTTCCAGCTGTTTTAAAGGATTACGAAAAAAATCCTCAAAAATATATTATGATGCCTGGTAACGCTATGAAGCGTCACCCTATTGTTGAAGAGCGTACAAAGGCTCTTACAGAGCTAGCTGAGGATTGTGTTTACAATACAGTCGAAATAAACTCAAGCGAAATAGGTATTATTACATCCGGCTGTTCATACCTTTATGTTAAGGAGGTATTGGGTGATGATGTAAGCATTTTGAAAATAGGTATGCCAAACCCACTCCCTGTAAACCTAATAAAGGATTTTGCTTCAAAGGTTAAAAAGCTTTATGTTATCGAGGAACTTGACCCAATTATCGAAAATCACGTTAAAGCTCTTGGCATTGAGGTTGTTGGTAAGGATGTTTTCTCAATTTTAGGTGAGTTTTCACAGCAGACAATCGCTAAGGCGTTTGGTAAGGATGACAAAAATGGTGTAAGTGCTGATTCAGTTATTCCACCTCGTCCACCTATGATGTGTGCAGGATGTCCACACCGTGGTATGTTCTATACACTTGCTAAAAATAAGATTACTGTTCACGGTGATATTGGTTGTTATACATTAGGTGCAGTGCCTCCACTTTCTGCTCTTGATACAACATTATGTATGGGTGCATCTATCTCAGGTTTACACGGCTTTAACACAGCAAGAGGAGAAGAGGCAGAGAAAAAATCAGTTGCTGTTATCGGTGACTCAACATTTATGCATTCAGGTATGACAAGCCTTGTAAATGTTGCTTATAATGCAACAAACTCAACAGTTATTATTCTCGATAACTCAATTACAGGTATGACAGGTCATCAGCAGAACCCTACAACAGGCTACAATATAAAGGGTGATCCTGCTGCTAAGGTTGATTTAGAGGCACTATGTAAGGCTCTTGGTATTAACAGAGTAAGAGTTGTTGACCCTTATGATTTAAAGGCGTGTCAGACAGCTATTAAAGAAGAGCTTGCAGCAGAAGAGCCATCTGTTATTATTTCACGTAGACCTTGTGTGTTACTAAAATCAGTTAAGCACGAGCCATCTCTTACAGTAGAGTCTGACAAGTGTAAATCTTGTAAGCGTTGTATGAGCCTTGGTTGCCCAGCAATTAGCTTAAAAGACGGTAAAGCTAAAATCGACAATACACTTTGTGTTGGTTGTGGCGTATGTAAACAGCTTTGTGCATTTGACGCTATCGTTTAAGGAGGATTACATATGAAAACTACAAGTATTATGATA
>JBGUUL010000067.1:0-14223 GCA_045133515.1 Ruminococcus sp. | reverse complement strand
AACCTCAGCACCTGTTGATTTGCCAATCCAGTTTTTCTGCTGAGCCTTAACTCTTGGTGGGTAATCTACTAAATCAAGGTCGCTTATAAGTCTGTCAGCATACTCTGTGATTTTAAGCATCCATTGGGACTTAACCTTTCTTACTACCTCACTGCCACAGCGTTCGCAAACACCGTTGACAACTTCTTCGTTTGCAAGAACACATTTACAGGAAGTACACCAGTTAACAGCCATTTCCTTTTTATAGGCAAGGCCTTTTTTGAATAGCTGTAGGAAAATCCACTGTGTCCACTTGTAGTATTCTGGGTCAGTTGTGTTTATTTCTCTACTCCAGTCAAAGGAAATACCAAGGGACTGAATCTGCTTTTTAAATCTTGCAACATTTTTCTTTGTAACTTCCTCTGGGTGGATGTGATTCTTAATAGCATAGTTCTCTGTTGGTAAGCCAAAGGCATCCCAACCAATTGGATAGAGAACATTATAACCCTCTAATCGTTTCTTTCTTGAAACAACGTCAAGAGCTGTATATGGTCGTGGATGACCAACATGTAAGCCCTGTCCTGATGGATATGGGAACTCAATAAGAGCAAAGAACTTTTCCTTATCGCTGTTTTCTTCAGCGTGGAAACAGCCCCTTTCTTCCCATCGCTTTTGCCACTTTGGCTCAACATCTAAATGATTATACTTCAATTTCTCTCTCCCCTTAATTTATATCCTCAAATTCTATAACCTTTCCGTCCTGCCATAATCTTTCAAGATCATAGTAATCACGGGAATCATCATCAAATACATGAACAATAATGTCAATGTAATCAAGCAAAATCCAGCCATTTCCTCTGTGACCTTCAACATGACTCACTGAAAATCCTGCTTCATCAAGCTGGTATTCAACCTCATCAGCCAATGTTTTTACATGGGTGGAACTTGTACCTGTTGCAATTACGATATAATCAGCAAGAACTGATACATCTGAAATTTCAAGTACTTTAATATCAAGACCCTTTTTGCTTGATAGCGCTTTGGCAATTAAATGTGCCTGTTCTCTTGTTTCCATACTATACTTCCTTTAATACTAAATCATTATAACAAGCAAGAGCGTTTGGATGAATAACCAATTCCCTACTTGATAAATCCTGTAATGTAAACTGCAAACCATAAATCATTGCTTCTTCAAGGCTACGGAGTGCTTTTTCTTTCATAATTTCAACACCATTATAATTTCTCTCATCGCCTGTAAAATCCGCAACAAATATGATTTTTTCAAGTAAAGACATATTTGCCCTACCAGTGGTATGGTAACGGACAGCATTTATAATATCCTCATCATCAATATATAGGACTGTCTTTACATATGCAGAACCTGAAATTGGATGCCAAAGCTTTTGACTATCCTTTTCAAATTCATCAAGAATTATACCACCATTTTCAATAATTTTCAACTGCTCATCAAGTGGTGTTTCTTTTGTGACATCGTGAAGAATACCTGCAATCTTTGCCTTTTCCTCATCGCCACCATAAATTTTTGCAAGGCGAACTGCCTGTTTTGCAACATTCACAGAATGAATATACCTATACTCACCCATTCTTTTCTTTATAAGGCTTTTATAATATTCAAAATCCATTATTTCACCCCATATAAATTATGCTCTTTTATATAGTCATAAACAGCTTTATTGATGTAACCACTTTCATAGGCTTTCTTTGGATTTTCCCTTATCATTGTAGAGGAAAGCTCCATAATAGGTGAAGTTAACATCAGGGTTTTACATCCATAGCTTGACAGCTCCTTAGAATAGTCTAAGAGAGTTTTGTAATCACCATCATCCCTTGGGCAAGTGATGATATTTGCAAGACGGAAAATTTCTAAAGGATTTTTCCATTCTAATAGTGTTAGGTACATATCAGCACCAATAATCATATACAGATTATCCTTTGGATATATTTCCTTTAATCTGTTTAAAGTGATATATGAATAACTCTTACCTACAATTTTGCTTTCTAAATCAGAAACTTCAAAGCTACTGTCATTACCTACAGCCAAGGAGCACATATTCATTCTATCCTCATATGAAACTGATTTGGTTGTATCCTTATGAGGACTTTGAAAGGTTGGCATAAACAACACCTTTTGAATATCAAAGGTGTTTACAACTTCCTCTGCAAGTAGTATATGTGCTGTATGAATGGGATTAAACGCCCCTCCATAAAGTGCAATATCCATTACTTTCTGGATTTTGGAAGTTTAATAACAGGTTCGTCAGGGTTAGGTCTATATAGAACAAACTTTGAACCTATAACCTGTACTACATCTGCATTAACCTTTTCTGCAATAATTTCTGCTGTTTCTCTTGAGTTAGTTTCGCTATTCTCAAGGGCTTTACCCTTAATAATTTCCCTTGCAGTTAGGGCATCATCAGCCTGTTTTATAACCTGCTCTGTGATTCCACCCTTTCCTACAATAAGTATTGTGTCTATTGTGTTTGCTAAGCTTCTTAAATAAGCTCTCTGTTTACTATTTAACATTTATTTCTCCTGTAACTTTTCTAATAATTCTACTCGTAGTTTCCTAAGGGCATTACCCCTATGACTGATTTTATCCTTTTCCTCGGAAGTAAGCTGTGCAAAGGTTTTTCCACTATCTGTTATGAATACAGGGTCATATCCAAAGCCGTCCTCACCCTTTGGCTCATAACCGATTTTACCCTCAGCGTAACCTTCAACCTTGATAATATTGTCTTCATCAATAATACAACAAATACTTGAAACAAATCTTGCTGTTCTGTCCTTTTCAGGAACATCCCTCATTTCGTCAAGAAGCTTGTTGTATCTATCTTCATCAGTTGCATTATCTCCTGCATATCTTGCAGAATACACACCAGGTCTGCCATTAAGGGCATCAACCATAAGTCCTGAATCATCAGCTATTGATGGAATTCCTGTCCTTTCAAATGCTGACCTTGCTTTAATTTCTGCATTTTCAGCAAAGGTTTTGCCTGTTTCTTCAACATCACCAAGATTAACACCGTATTCCTTTGCAGTTACTGCGTTTATTCCAAGGGGATTTAATATTCTATTTAGCTCAATAACCTTGTGAGCATTGTTAGAGGCTATTAAAAACTTTCTCATTTATTTTCACCAACATCAAATAATGCCTTTGCAAAGTCCTCTGGTACAAATTCCTGCAAATCATCAATTTGTTCACCAACACCAATATACTTAACAGGGATGCCAAGTCCATTCTTTATTGCAAGAACTACACCACCCTTTGCTGTTCCGTCAAGCTTTGTCAGAACAATACCTGTAATGCCTGTTGCCTTGCTGAACTGTTCAGCTTGATTAACAGCATTTTGTCCTGTAGTTGCATCAAGTACAAGTAAAAATTCCTTGTCAGCATCAGGAAGTTCTCTATCAATAACTCTGCCTATTTTTGCAAGTTCTTCCATAAGGTGCTTTT
Source organism: Ruminococcus sp. (assembly GCA_045133515.1). Lineage (GTDB taxonomy): Bacteria > Bacillota > Clostridia > Oscillospirales > Acutalibacteraceae > Ruminococcoides. Next base: position 10,769 of record JBGUUL010000067.1, on the reverse strand, counting down.
TGTTATGAAGTCTGCCTGCTGTGTCGCAGATTATTACATCAGTACCCCTTGCCTTTGCAGCTGAAATTGCATCAAATACAACTGCTGCAGGGTCAGAGCCTTCGTTTTGTTTAATAATATCGCACTTACTTCTTTCAGCCCAAACTTCAAGCTGGTCAATAGCTGCTGCTCTAAAAGTATCTGCTGCTGCAAGAAGAACACTTTTGCCCTGCTTACGGAGATTATTTGCAAGCTTACCTATAGTAGTAGTCTTTCCAACTCCATTAACTCCAATTACAAGAATAATAGATGGTTTTGTGGAAATTCGAAGTTCCTCCTCACCACGAAGCATATCAGCAACAACTTCTTCAAGAAGTCTGTTAATTTCCTTTGGGTCTGTAATACCCTGCTTTTTAACTCTAACACGAAGTTCATCTGTAATTTGTTCAGCTGTTGAGATTCCAACATCACCCATTACAAGAAGTTCAGTAAGTTCTTCAAAAAGCTCCTCATCTATTTTTGTAAAGGACTTTAGCATTGAGTCAATCTGACTAACAACAGTATCCCTTGTCTTTTTAAGACCCTCTTTAATCTTTTTAAATAATCCCATTTGTTTCACTCCCATACTAAATCTAATAAAATAGATTTATCTATCGTATTATTATAATATATATATTGAGAAATTGCAATACTTTATACAATATATGGAAAAGGACTGAAAGATTTTTCTCTCAGTCCTATAAATCAGTTGGCTTTCATACCTAATTTTGCAGCAACCTCAGATGCTCTAAGCTCAAGAAGTTTGGAAATACCCTCATCCTGCATAGTAACACCATAAAGAACATCAGCCTCTTCCATAGTACCTCGTCTATGGGTAATAAGGATAAACTGAGTGTTATCAGTCATTCTTCTCATATATTGAGCAAATCTGTCAACATTAACATCATCAAGAGCAGCCTCAATTTCATCCATTACACAGAATGGTGCTGGGCGAACCTTCATAATTGCAAAATAAAGAGCAATAGCAACAAGGGCTTTTTCACCACCAGAAAGTGCCTCAAGATGAACTACGATTTTTCCAGGAGGATGTGCAATAATGTCGATACCACTATTAAGAATATCCTCTGGGTCGGCAAGTTCCAAGGATGCAGAACCACCACCAAAAAGCTCTTTAAAAATAACACCAAAGTGCTTATTGATTTCATGGAAATTCTCAACAAATGCCTCTTTCATTTGCTTTGTAAGGTCATTTATAAGCTTTTCAATTTCCTTTTTAGACCTTTCAACATCATTAACCTGAGTACTTAGGAACTCATATCTTTCAGATACTTCCTTGTATTCCTCAATAGCTGAAACATTAACAGAGCCTAATGCTCTTATACCTGATTTAATTTCATTCAGTCGTTTTTGAGCAGTACCTACATTCTCAATATCAATGGCATTTTCCTCTGCCTGTCGTCTTGTAAGCTCATATTCCTCCCAAAGTTTTGAGATAATATCGTCATATTGCTTTTGGAGATTAATTTTTCTCTCCTCAAGACGGGCAAGTTCTCTGCCAGATAATTCTCTTGTGGAATTAAGTTCCTTTTCCTTCTGCCTTAATTCAACAGACTTTTGGTCATATTCATCCCTATCCCTATTTAACCTTATAATAGCATCGTTTGATTCTTCAATTTGATTTTTGTAGTTATTAGCTATTTTTTTATAATTTTCTATCTTTTGCTCTATGATAGAAATATTTTCCTTGACATTTTCAATCTGTCTATATAGGTCAGTTTTACGCTGGGACTGTGATGTATTACTATTTTCAGAAATTTCTATTTCAGTTTTTAGAGCCTCAATATCCTTTTCATATGTAACAATTTCAAGACGGATATTCTGTAGCTTTTCAGATAACTCCTCCCTCTTTTCAGTAAGGACAAGACGGGAACCTGTAATTGTAGAGGCTGACTTTTCAATCTCAGAAATTTCTTTTTCCATATTCTGTAGGTCAACACCTGAGCTGTACTTGTCATTTTCAAGTTTTTCTATTTTATTCTGACTTTCCTCAATTTCAGCAGTAATTTCTGAAAGTGCAGTAGCAAGGCTGTCACATTCATTCTGACAAGCTTTAAATTCAGTCCTAAGACGGATAAGCTCCTGCTGTTGTGTGGAAAGTTCAGCTCTTGTACCAAGTATTTCTGCCTCATACTTTCCAAATTCAAGCTCTGAATTTTCATACTTCTTTCTGATTTCATCCGACTTTTGAGATAGCTTTTTAGCCTCGCTTCTATATTTGTCAATTTCAGATGCCCTTGATAGAAGTCCGGTTTTCTTGTTGAGAGAGCCACCGGTAAGTGAACCACCGGCATTAACAACCTGTCCGTCAAGAGTAACAACCTTAAATCTATATCCATAGTTTTTAGCTATAGTAACAGCAGAATTCAAATCCTCTGCGATAACAATTTTACCAAGAAGATTTTTAAGAATATCGGTGTACTGTTCCTTACAATCACACAAATCAGACGCAACACCAACAAAGCCATAACAATCATCAAGACTTTTTTCATTAAGGTTTCTGGGCTTTATGGTTGCTATTGGAAGGAATGTGGCTCGTCCACCTTTATTTTCCTTTAGTGTACGGATTGCTCTTTTTGCATCTTCCTCGTTACCTGTAACAATATTCTGCATAGCACCGCCAAGTGCAGTTTCAACAGCAACAGAATATTCAGTTGGAACTTTGATTATTCTTGAAACAGGACCGTGAATACCACCTAATTTTCCTTGCTTTGAAAGGTTCATAACCACCTTAACGCTATGAGAAAAGCCTTCAAGATTTTTTTCTAAGTCCTCAAGAATATTTGCCCTTCTAAGCTGTTCCTGTGAATCAAGAGAAAGCCTGTCGGCTTCAGTCTTAAGCTCATCTTTCTTGCCTTTTAGGTTGTTCATTTTCATTTCAAGTCCCTTTATGGAATTTGAAATTTTCTCAACATTATTTGCTGTTTTCTTCCCCTGCTCCTCATAATCCTTTAACATATCCTCTGTTTGGGACAGGAGATTTTCTTTATCTTTTTTATTTGTTTCAAGTACGGAAATTCTTTCTTCTAAATCAGAAATTGAGGAATCACTTGTAAGCACAACCACCTTGGCGTCAGCTGCCTTTTGTGAAAGTTCAGCAAGTTTTGAATTAAGCTGTTGCAATTCATCACCACTACGGGAGGCATCAACACTAATTGAATTTAACTCATCAGAAACCCTGTTATAATCACTTTGCTTTTCTTCAATTTTTGATTTAAGAGTAACTATTGTTTCTTTCTTTTCCTTGATTTTTGTTTCCATCTCTGCAAAGGAAACATCAAGCTCCTCAATTTCCGAATTAAGTCTGTCTATTGTTTCATTATTATGCTCAATATCGTTTTCGGCAACGGAAATCAAGGCATTATTACTGCTAACTTCAGATTCAAAATGAGAAATACTCCTTCTGATTCCATCAATCTTTGAAGAAATTTCACCATTACGGAGGTAAATCATTTCAGCCTCAGCATTGATATTAGAAAGCTCTCTTTCAGCACTCTCATACTGAGAACGCTGAATATCAATTTTATCCTCTTGTTCTTTAATAATAACAGAGGATTTACTTAAGGTTTCAACCCATAAAGCAATTTCAAGACCCTTTTTTTCTTCTGAAAGTAATAGGAATTTTTCAGCCTTTTCTGACTGCTTCTTCAGAGGTCCAACTCTATCCTCAAGCTCAGTAACTATGTCACGAAGTCTAACAAGATTTTCTTCTGTGTTTTTCAGCTTTCTTTCAGCCTCAGTTTTTCTGTATCTGTATCTTGAAATACCAGCAGCTTCTTCAAAGATTTCTCGTCTTTCGTCACCCTTTGATGCAACAATGCTGTCAATTTTACCTTGACCAATCATTGAATATCCATCACGGCCAAGACCTGTATCCATAAATAGCTCGTGAATATCCCTAAGCCTTACAGTAGCTTTGTTTATAAGATATTCACTTTCTCCACTTCTATAGTATCTTCGTGTAATGGCAACCTCATCGCCATCATACTGCAATACTCTGTCCTTGTTATCAATAGAAAGGGTTACTTCTGCATAGCCTGTCTTTTTTCTTTTATCAGTACCATTGAACACAACATCCTCCATTTTGGAGCAACGAAGTGTTTTTGCAGACTGTTCACCAAGAACCCATCTTATTGCATCACTTATGTTACTTTTTCCTGAACCGTTAGGGCCAACGATTGAGGTTATACCCTGGTCAAAGGATAGCTTTATTTTATCAGGAAAGGTTTTAAATCCGTGGAGCTCCAGTGATTTTAGTAGCATAAGTCACCTCATTTCTTTTCTTCAATAAAAAATTTATAGTCTATAATATCTTCTCTTGTACAAAACTTGATGCTATATCCAAGTTCTTTTAAACTCTTTATATTTGACTTTTTATTTCCAACTGCTTTGGAAATAAACTTGTCGCCTACCCATATGCCATACTTACCCTTTGGGTATTTGGATAATTCTTGCATTACTGCTTTTAGGAAAATTCTGCTCTCACATATTTCTCTAAACGCAGGATGATAATATCCACCAACTTTGGTTTTAACTAATTCATCAGAATAATGAAGTCCTACTCTAATAACATTTATATTTCTTTTGTAGAATAATTCCAAAATATCACTACAAGTATTTATAGTTGTTTCCTCATCGTAAGGAATATAGATTTTATTTAGGAATAATTCTGCAAGAGCTGTATTTTCTGAAATAATAGTTGGATAAACCCTTACTGTATCAGGGCACAAATCGGCAATAATTTCTGCAGTTTTTAAATCCTTTTCCGAAGTACTTCCATAAAGTCCTGTCATCATTTGCAGTCCTAAGGAAATACCTCTTTCCTTAATCATTTTTGATGCACAAATAACATCATCTGCACTATGTCCTCTATTATTAAGGGCAAGAACATCATCACACATTGACTGAGCACCAAGCTCTATTGCTGTAACACCATATGACTGTAAAATATCAAGAATTTCAGAATTTATACAGTCAGGTCGTGTTGAACAGCGAATACCGTAAAACTGATTTATATATGGCTGTGTGGCTTTTAATAGGCTCAGCATATATTCCCTGTCAATAGCTGTAAAGCTACCACCGAAAAATGCGATTTCTGTATTTTGAGGATCTACACCACTTTTAAGTGCAGTTTCTATAGCAGAAACTACATCATCTCCTGTTGCCTGGTAGGCTTGTCCTGTTATGTTCTTTTGATTGCAAAATGAACATTGGTGTGGGCAACCATTATGGGGGACAAAAATAGAAATATTAGCGTGTTTAATAGCCCATCAACTCCAAGGCTTCCCTTGCAGCCTGTTGCTCAGCCTCTTTTTTACTTCTTCCTCCACCCTTTCCAATAACATTACTGTTTAGGTGAACTTCCACAACAAAGTGCTTATCGTGGTCAGGACCAGATTCTCCAACAAGAACATAATTTAGCTTTTCTCCTGGATTTCTCTGTATAATTTCCTGTAGCTTGGTTTTGTAATCCTTAAAAGCCTTTCCTGCTGTATGATTTTTGATTTCAGGAACTACAAAAGAAAGGACAAATTCCCTTGCTTTTTCCATACCACCGTCAAGATAAATTGCTGCTATAACAGCCTCAAAGGCATCTGAAAGAATTGAAGGTCTGTCTGCACCGTTACCCTTTCTTTCTCCGTTACTAAGAAGTATAAACCTACCAAGGTCTATCTTTTTTGCAAATACATAAAGACTTTTTTCACAAACAAGAGATGCTCTTAGCTTTGTAAGTTCCCCCTCTGGAAGATTTGGGCAGTTATTAAAAATATAATCAGAGACGGAAATTGAAAGAACTGCATCTCCTAAAAATTCCAATCTCTCATTATACTTTAAGTGTTGCCTCTTATGCTCATTGGCATAAGAGGAATGAGTCAAAGCCTCTGTTAACAGCTTTTGATTTTTAAACTTATAATTTATAATGTTTTCAAATTCATTCATTACTTTTTACCTTTTAATTCGTTAAAAGAACTTTCAATCTTCTCCGGAACATTAGCATTTATGTAATCAATCATAATTCTAATAGCGTGGAAGATTGCTGTTTCATTTGAGCTACCATGAGCCTTAAATACAGGCTTTTTAATACCGAGAATTGGTGCACCACCATAAATATCTACATTCATAGTTTCCTTAAATTTCATTAAATCCTTATATACAAATAGTGCACCTATTTTATTTTTAAGATTTTTCTTAAAAATTTGGCTAACTACATTGCTAACAGACTTTGCAACACCCTCATAATTTTTAAGAATAAGGTTACCTGTAAAGCCGTCACAAACATAAACATCACAAACGCCTTCGGAAATGTCCCTGCTTTCTACATTACCTATAAAGTTTAGTGGGCTTTCCTTTAGAATCTCATATGCTTCTCTCTGTAATTCGCCACCCTTGTGACTTTCTGTACCAACATTTGCAAGACCTACTCTTGGATTTTTTACACCTAAAACATTTTCCATATACACAGAACCTAAAATAGCAAACTGCCTTAGCATTTCAGGACGAGCATCAATGTTTGCGCCACCATCTGTAAGCATAAAAAAGCCGTCATTAAAGGTTGGCAGGATTGGAGCAAAACCAGGTCGCTTTACACCCTTTAACCTCTTAACTATCATAGTTCCACCTACACAAAGTGCGCCACTATTACCAGCAGATATAAAGCCGTCCCCCTCATCATTTGCTACCATTTTTAGACCTAAAGCCATTGAGCAGTTGTTATATTCCTTTAAAATGTCATTAGGTGTTTGGTCAACAGGAATAACATCAGGTGTGTGTGCAATAGAAAACTTGCTAATATCAAGGTTATTTTCCTTTGCAACTCTTTTTATGATATTTTCATCACCTGTAAAGCAGATATCAACACCAAATTCATTATGTGCCTTTATTGCACCTTTAATAATTTCAAGTGGGGCATTATCTCCACCAAAAGCATCTATAATAATTCTCATTATATCCCTCTTAAAGTAATAAATTCTTCCAAACTCTGAAAACCTCTATCAGAGTAGGCTTTTGCTCTCTCTTTTTTATCCCTTGGTCTATCTATAAGTTCAGGAAGTACACCAAAATTAGCACCCATAGGTTGGAACTTCTTTACTGTAGGGTCGCTAATATACCTTGCAAGGGAACCAATCATAGTATATTCAGGAAGGGTTACAGTTTCCTTTTCCAGATACCTCATAGCTGCATTGATACCAGACATAAGGCCAGATGAAGCAGATTCCATATAACCCTCAACTCCTGTAATCTGACCTGCAAAGAAAAGTTTATTATTTTCTTTTACAGAATAATCGCTGTTGAGAATTTCAGGCGAATTTATAAATGTATTCCTATGCATAACGCCATATCTCACAAATTCTGCATTTTCAAGTCCAGGTATCATTGAGAAAACCCTTTTTTGTTCTGGGAACTTAAGATTAGTCTGAAAACCTACAAGGTTGTACATAACACCCGCACTGTTTTCTTTTCTGAGCTGTAACACAGCCCAAGGTCTGTGACCCGTTGCAGGATTCACAAGTCCAACAGGCTTCATTGGGCCAAATCTTATGGTGTCGTGACCTCTCTGAGCCATAACCTCTATTGGCATACATCCTTCATAAACCTTTGGATTCATTACATCAAAGTCGTGAACAGGGGCTCTTTCTGCTGAAATAAGGGCATCATAGAAGGCATCATACTCCTCCTTATTCATAGGACAGTTTATATAATCGTCCCCGTCCCCTTTGTCATACCTTGAGGCAAAGAAAGCCTTTGACATATCAACACTATCAAACCTAACTATAGGTGCTGCTGCATCATAGAAAGAAAGTGAATCACCAAAACTCTCCTTGATTTTTTCAGACAAAGAATCTGATGTTAATGGCCCTGAGGCAACTATTGTAATGCCCTCTAAAATTTCAGTAACTTCCTCATTTATAACAGTAATGTATTCATTTTTATTTATTTCATCATTTACCAAATTTGAAAAAATATCCCTATCAACAGCAAGTGCGCCACCAGCTGGAACACTTGACCTGTCTGCACACTTCATAAGTAGTGAATCAAGCATTCTCATCTCTTGCTTTAACATACCTGCTGCACTTTCTAATCTTGCAGCTTTTAGACTGTTGGAACATACAAGCTCACACAACTTATCTGAATGATGTGCTGGGGATTTTTTATAAGGCTTCATATCATAAAGATTAACCTTAATTCCACGCTTTGCAATTTGGTAGGCAGCCTCACATCCTGCAAGGCCACCACCTATAACATTTATACACATTAGCTCTTTGTATAGCCACAACCCTCTGTAGCACAGAAGATTGTCTGCTTTTTACCCTTCTTTTTATACAGTATTTTGCCACATTGAGGACACTTCTCATTTACAGGCTCATACCAAGACATAAAGTTGCACTCTGGATAATTGTTGCAACCATAAAATACCTTGCCCTTTTTAGTCTTACGAGTGATAATATCTCCACCACATTCAGGGCACTGTACTCCTACCTTTTCGACAAACTTTTTAACATTCTTACATTCTGGGTAACCAGGACAAGCAATAAACTTACCATATCTGCCAACCTTGACTACCATTTTTCTGCCACAAAGTTCGCACACAATGTCAGTTTCATCTTCTTTTAATTTGATTTTAACACCCTCCATATCAGCCTTTGCTTTTTTAAGGGTCTTTTCAAAATCAACATAGAAGTCATCAAGAAGCTGAACCCACTGAGTATCACCGTGCTCAACAGTATCTAAATTTTCTTCCATTTGTGCTGTGAATTTCACATTAACGATTTTAGGGAATCTTTCTTTAAGAAGATTTACAAGCGCTTCCCCAAGCTCAGTTGGTACAAGGGCTTTTGCCTCACGCTTAACATATTCTCTACTGGTAATGGTAGAAATTGTAGCTGCATAGGTTGATGGTCTGCCGATACCATATTCTTCAAGAGCCTTGATTAAGGATGCTTCTGTAAATCTTGCAGGTGGCTGTGTAAAGTGCTGATTTGGTAAAAGCTCCTTAACCTTAACAGGCATCTCCTTTTCAAGTGGAGGAAGCTGTTTTTCCTTTGTATTTTCAGCATCGTTACTATCAACATAAAGTGTAGTATAACCGTCAAAATCAACTCTATAACCAGATGCCTTAAAGGTGTAGCCATTAGCATCAATTTCTGCTTGAGTTGTCTTGTGGATGCAGTCTGCCATCTGACAAGCTGTAAATCTTTCCCAAATAAGTTTATATAACTTATACTGTTCAATAGAAAGGCTTGATTTAACCTTTTCTGGGGAAAGTGACGGAATTGATGGACGGATAGCTTCGTGTCCGTCCTGTGCATTTGAACGAGATTTATAGAAACGAGGCTTTGGAGGTAGATATTCCTCTCCATAATTATTACGGATGTACTCTGTAACCTCGTTAACTGCATCGTTTGAAATACGCAGGGAGTCGGTTCTCATATAGGTAATAAGACCTGTTGTACCATAGCCCTCAACATCAACACCTTCATAAAGCTCCTGTGCTATCTTCATTGTTCTTCTGGACTGATAACCAAGCTTACGAGATGCTTCTTGCTGTAAGGTAGAAGTAATAAATGGTGGGTATGGTGACTTTTTACGAGTACCATTTCTAACCTTTGTAACAATAAAGTCAGCATTTTCTATGTCACTAAGAATTTTGTCAGCCTCTTCCTTATTGCCTATTTTAATTTTCTTACCATCAGGAGTGCTGTAAAGGGAGGCATTAAATATTTTTCGACTTCCCTTTGGTGACATTTTGGCATCAATTGACCAATATTCCTCTGGCTTAAAAGCTCGAATTTCGTTTTCTCTGTCAACAATGATTTTTAAAGCAACAGACTGAACTCTACCGGCTGAAAGTCCTCTACGAATTTTTTGACTTACAAATGGACTTAATTTATAGCCAACAAGACGGTCAAGTATTCTTCTTGCCTGTTGAGCATTAACAAGGTCAATATCAATGGTACGAGGATGCTCCATACCATTTGTAACGCCTGTCTTTGTAATTTCGTTAAACTCAACTCTGTTTTGCTCATTTAAGTCTAAATCTAAAATATATGCTAAATGCCAGGAAATAGCTTCACCCTCACGGTCAGGGTCAGTTGCCAAATAGACTTTATCACTTTTTGATGCAAGTTTTTTAAGTTCCTCAACAAGCTTTTCCTTGCCCTTAATAATTGAGTACTTTGGTGCATATGAATTTTTAATATCAACAGCAAGTCTTGCCTTTGGCAGGTCACGAATATGACCCATTGAGGCAACAACTTCAAAGTCACTTCCAAGATATTTTTTAATTGTTTTAGCCTTTGCAGGTGACTCCACAATAACTAAATTAGACATTCTCGTCCTCCAGATTTATTTTAATTTAATTTCGATTTTTCCCTAATTTTTTAGCAGGAATTTTTAAAATATTGCTATCGGGAATAATATATTCATCATCCTCATATACCTCAAGATTATGATATTCATTGTAATATGAAAGTATATCAGTATAATCCGAAACAGGTATTGCACCATCCTTAATAAGGTCGTTTGACCCCATTGAAGTTACACTATCTATATTTGCCATTACAGCAAATACATCTTTGCCTTGTTCATTAGCAAGAGTTGTGGTAATGAGAGAACCACTTTTTCTACCAGCTTCAACAACAAGTACACCCTTAGAAAGGGCTGAAATAATCCTGTTTCTTGAGGGAAAATGATGAGAAAATGGCTCTGTTCCAGGTGGATACTCGGAAATAAGG
>JBGUUL010000066.1:0-1649 GCA_045133515.1 Ruminococcus sp. | reverse complement strand
GCAGTTGTTTTGTCATGTATGGACAAACCGATAGAGGCTTTTATTGCATATGTTTTCATGGGTTTTTGGGGATTGCTCACAGCATGTATCGCACAAGTAAGAAAAAATAAATAGGTTGATATAAAAAATAGACATTTGTTTTGAGGCAGATGTCTATTTTTTATGCATTTTTGAAAGGAGCATGGTATGGCGGATAAGAAAAAGATAGGTGCATCAATAGTATTAGATGGCGAGAAGGAGTTTAAATCAGCAGTCACAGATTGTAATAAAAAGCTGACTTCTATGAGGTCAGAGCTTGGACTTGTTAAAGAGAAGTATGCAGAAAATGCCAACAGCCTGGAAGCGTTGAGTACTAAACATGACAGCCTTGCTAAGGTATTACAACTTCAGAAAAATAAACTTGAAGCTACAAAAGCCGGATATGATCATGCTTTAACATCTCAGAATAAAGTGGGTAGCGGTCTAACAAAACTTAAGGCGGAATACCAAAAAGCGCAGGAACAGATGGACAAAATGAAAAAATCTGGAACTGCAACTGATGAAGAATTAGATAAACAGCAAAAAACTATTGATGAGTTGTCAGAGGCTATAAAAAAGGGCGAGAGAAATTATGAATCAGCAGGTAACAGGGTTGAGAATTGGAAGAATAAATTAAATACTGCCGAGGCACAGACGATAAGAGCAAATAGGGCTTTAGTTCAAAATGATAAATACATGGAAGAGGCTAAGAGGTCTACTACACAATGTGCTACATCTATAGATCAGTATGGAAAGAAACTAAAAACAGTAAAAGTGGATGTAAGTAAGTTTGGGACTTCTTCTAAAGAAGCTATAAATGAACTTGCATCGGCTATTGTTGCATCGGGACTTGCAGACAAGGTAGAATATATAGCAGAGACTCTTTATGATTGTGCAGAGGCAGCAGATACTTTTGAAACAGCATCAGCAAAGGTGAGTACAATTGCTGACACATCTAAGGTATCAATGGGGGAATTGAATAAGCAGATGCTTGACTTGTCAAATAATACGGGGAAAAGTGTGTCGGATATTGCAGAATCAACATATCAGGCTATATCGGCAAGTGTTGATACTGCAGATGCTGTAAGAACAGTTGAAGAAGCTACAAAGCTTGCAACAGGTGGGTTCACAGATACAACAACTGCTATTGATGGACTTACCACAGTAGTGAACTCTTATGGTGATAAGGTTAAGGATGTATCTGAGGTATCAGACCTATTTGTAACTGTGCAGAACAAAGGCAAAACAACAGTTGGAGATTTAGCATCAAGTATAGGAAAGGTTGCTACAAAAGCAGCAAACTATAATGTTTCATTGCAGGATTTAGGTGCGTCATATATAGAAATTACTAAGCGTGGCGTTGAAACATCAGAGGCAACTACAAATATAAATTCATTGTTAAAGGAATTATCAAAGAATGGTTCAGATACATCAATTATACTAAAAAATAAAACAGGTAAGACCTTTGCAGAACTTATGGATTCAGGAGAATCATTAGCAGACGTAATTGACATATTAAGTAAGAGTGTTGGTGGGGATGCAACAGCATTTGGTAATCTTTTTAAAAGACAGGAAGCGGCGCAGGCAGCAACAATTTTATTGAGGACAGGTACAAAGGAATATAATAAAAC
>JBGUUL010000065.1:0-2897 GCA_045133515.1 Ruminococcus sp. | reverse complement strand
AGAGGAGTTAGCAAAAGAAATTCCAAACGCCTTTATTCCGGGACAGTTTGAGAACCAGGCAAATCCACAGGCCCACTACGACACAACTGGACCGGAAATTTATGCAGACACGGACGGAAACGTAGATTATTTTGTAGCCGGTGTAGGAACTGGCGGAACCATTACAGGTGTGGGTAAATATTTAAAAGAAAAATTATCTCAAGTAAAAATCATTGCAGTAGAGCCGGCAAGCTCACCGGTTTTATCCGGTGGAAATTCAGGGCCTCACAAAATTCAGGGAATTGGTGCAGGTTTTGTACCAACAACTCTTGACACAGCAGTTTATGATGAGGTTGTCCAGGTGGCAAACGAAGATGCCTTTGAACTTGGCAGAAGCGTTGCAGGAAGTGAAGGTATCTTAGTGGGAATTTCCTCAGGAGCAGCCTTGTGGGCAGCAGTGCAGTTAGCTAAGAAAGAGGAAAATGCGGGAAAGAACATCGTTGTTTTGTTCCCTGACACAGGTGACCGTTACTTATCAACGGAGTTATTTAGTGGAAATTAGGAATTATGTAAACTAACACAAGAACCAATTGTTGCTATTTCACAAAGAGATGGCAAAATTGGTTCTTTTTGTTTAAATCCAGTTTTTTCCAGTGTTTTAGAGAGCCTGAATGGATTTTTTTTCTGCCGGAAAAACGAATATATATGCAAAATGACAGAAAAAAACAAATAACATATAAAAATTACACAAAAAAAGAGTTTGGGGTGAATAGAAACGCCAAAAAAGGTTGACTTAAAATCGCAAAGGTGTAAAATAAACAAGTATTGTAATATTGTCCGGAGCAGATTAGGGAAAGGGTCTGCTAAGATATTACAGCAAATACATAACATATGAGAAAAAGTAAGAGGAGAGAAGAAAGATGATGAGAGAAGCAAAGAGATTTGTTACAATGCTGTTAGCAACAGCTGTTGTAGCAACAAGCGTACCTGTAATTTCTGCAGATGCTGCTACCGTTGACTATTTTGTAAATGGTAAAAAAGTGAACACTGTATCTGTATCAGACAATGAGATCAAGGTAAATGAGTATAAACTTACAGATGCTCATTTTGAGGGATGGTCATTATCAGGAAATACAGTTTCTGAAAATTGCACAATATCAGGAAATGAAGTTGTATCTGTAAATGCTATTTATTCAGAGTGTGATGATGATGATGTTACAACAAAAGACGCAACATGTTCACAGGATGGTAAAGTAGAAGTTAGATGTTCTGTATGTCACGATGTTGTACGCACAACTACAATTCCTAAAACAAACAAACACAGCTGGGATAACGGCAAAGTTACAAAGGAAGCTACAACAACTGAAGAAGGTGTAAAAACTTTCACATGTACAGTTTGTGGTGAGCCAAAGACAGAAGCAATTGCTAAATTGCCAGGTGACAATAAATGTAAAGAACACACATGGGATGAAGGTGTAGTTACAAAAGAAGCTACAGCTGCTGAAGAAGGTGTGAAGACATACACATGTACAGTTTGTGGTGAGACAAAGACAGAAGCAATCGCTAAAATCGTTCCAACAATCAAGTTAAATGTAAAGAGCATTAAGCTTCAGACAGGCAAATCTACAACAGCTGTTGTAGCAAGCGGTCTCGTTGAAGGTGATAAAGTTGCTTCATGGAAGAGCTCTAACACAAAGATTGTAACAGTTAGCAAAAAGGGCAAGATTACAGCTAAAAATAAAGCTGGTAAAGCTACAATTACAGTAACAACGCAGATGGGTGCTAAGGCTACATTAAGCGTTACTGTTCAGAAGAAAGCTGTTAAGTTAACAAAACTTACAGTTAACAAGAAAAAAGTTACTTTAAAGAAAGGTGAGAAGTTCACACTTGTTGCAACTAAAACTCCTATTACAGCACAGGATAAAGTAACATACAAATCTTCAAACACAAAAGTAGCGAAAGTTTCTAAAAAAGGTGTTATTACAACTGGTAAGAAAACAGGAAAAGCTACAATTACTGTAAAAGCTGGAAGCAAGACTGTAAAAGTACAAGTTACAGTAAAGAAAGCTGCAAAAAAGAAATAATATAAAAATATTTTACCTTTCCTAATAAAAACGTCCTCTTAATAAAAAGGGGGCGTTTTTTTATACAAAAATCAAGTATAGCCTTTTGAGGCAAAGTTTGGTATACTATAAGAGATGAAGGCAGACTTGCATTTTGCTTTCTGCCTGTAGATTACAATAGGTAATTGGGAAGGAGTATGTTTATGGGTGGTTACATATTGAGTGCTGTCTTGTTAGTGGCAGTAGTAGCCGTAGTTGTTCTTTTTATGAAGGAAAAGAATGGCAAAGAAGAGTTGGAGAAGGAGCTGGCTACAGAACGGGGACGGGCGAATGCCAATGAAGCAAGAAGACGGGAAGTTGAGGAAGAGGTAAAACACAAGGCAAATTCCCATGAGGAAAACGTAAAGGTTGCAATTCAGGGGATTTTGAATCATGATGTAGGTGCTGTTTTAGTTGTTTCTGACATGGATCAGATTATTTATTACAACACGGAGTTTGAGCTTCTGTTTCCACAAGTTAGAACTATCAGTACTATTTCAGATCAGAAACCTATTTTGAAACTTTTTCAGGCAGAAGAATATGTTTCTGAGGAACTTTCAAAGATTTATGAAATCCGTACAGAGAGACTTGGAGATGCAGGTGAGTTTTCCGGAAGATTTGTGTGGTTAGTTGACATAACAGAACATTATAAAACAAATAAAAAGCTTCAGGAACTGAAAGAGATGGCGGATGAGGCAAACCGGGCAAAATCCAGATTCTTAGCTAACATGAGTCATGAAATCCGTACACCAATCAACACAGTTCTTGGTATGGATGAAATTATTTTAAAGGAGACCACAGAGACTCCTACAAAGG
>JBGUUL010000064.1:0-1669 GCA_045133515.1 Ruminococcus sp. | reverse complement strand
TTTAGTTGCTGCCGCTTTTGTTGTCTTAGCTGCTGCCGTCTTTGCAGGTGCCTTTTTCTCTGTTGTAGCTTTAGCTGCTGTTGTCTTAGTAGTTGTCTTCTTCTCTGCTGTCTTGGTTGCAGTTGTCTTAGCAGGTGCTTTCTTCTCTGCTGCAGCTTTTGTTGTTGATTTCTTCTCTGTTGCTTTTGCTGCTGTTGTCTTAGCAGGTGCTTTCTTCTCTGTTGTCTCTGCCTTTGCTGCTTCCTTTGCTGCCTCTGCTGCCTTTGCTGCTTCTACTTTTGCCATAGCTACCTTAACCTGATCTTCTGTTTTCTTTGTTGCCATGATATTTTCCTCCATTTTTCAAATAAAAAGTATGTATGTTCAATCTTCTGCCTTTCAACTTACCATGTTCATACTACCTCAAAAACTGGATATTTGCAACTTTTTTGCATATTTTCGCTAGTATTGACAAGGTTTTTTGAAAAACAACGAACTTTCGTAACAAATTGCACAAAGTTTTTGTTTACTTTTCAGCATTTTACTGAAACCTTTATTTTTTACGTCTTTGTTTCAAGCTAACATATGATGACAAATCCTTGCACAAATTACAAATCTCTAAGCCATAAATTATCATATCCTCGTGTTCCTCAATTCTTACAACTCGTCCTGTAAGATCAAGAATATGTCCTAAATCTTCAAAATCTACGGAAAGTTTGTCCCCTATATTAAGTCCCAGTTCTTTTTTTCTATCTGTAATAGAAAAACCCGACAAACTAATATCCCTTATGATTACTTCCTCCGGACCATCCCCCACCATACGAAGACGGGCAAGGGTAGATACTCCTACTCTGAAACTATCCCTTCTATTACGTTTGACACCTTCAGTAAAAACCTGCAAAACATATTCTGACTTATAATTTATAATCTTTACGTTGTGCCAAACAATGGGTACACTCTCACCACAATACTCTATATGAACCAGCACATTATCAAAAACCAGTTTCTTTGTTTTATCATAATCCAGCTCGATAAAAGCTATATTCTCTTTTACATGTTTTTTTATAAATGCTTTCATCTGCATATTATTATCTTTATTGCTAATATTAAGCACAATTTGACTGCCTTCTTCTAATTCAGAGAATTGAAAACCCAAATCTCCACCTCCCACAATTATCCTACCATTATCTTAACATATATTTGGAAATTATTACACCCAAATTAGAAAAAAGCTAAAATATTCTGCAATAAGTAAGTAGCTTCCACTTAACAAAACAAAAGATATGCTACCAATATGTGATAGCATATCTTTGCTCATTTTATAATATTATATTAGCCGAAGTATCTCTTTAAAAGTCCCTCAAATGCCTTTCCATGTCGGGCCTCATCCCTAGCCATCTCATGCACTGTATCATGGATAGCATCTAAGTTCTGTTCTTTTGCACGTTTTGCAAGGTCAAACTTACCTGCTGTCGCACCATTCTCAGCCTCTACTCTCATCTCAAGATTCTTCTTGGTAGAATCCGTAACCACTTCACCTAAAAGCTCTGCAAACTTAGCAGCATGCTCTGCCTCTTCGTAAGCTGCCTTCTCCCAGTAAAGTCCGATTTCCGGATAACCTTCTCTGTGAGCTACTCTTGCCATTGCAAGATACATACCAACCTCTGAACATTCTGCTTCAAAGTTTGAT
>JBGUUL010000063.1:0-2204 GCA_045133515.1 Ruminococcus sp. | reverse complement strand
AGGCAGGTTTAATTCCAAACCTGTTTCAAAAAGAGCACGTCCTAATTCTGTGCAATCAAGATCTTTTTGTGCACGAATCATATATTGATTTTCAGGTACACTTTCTGCCAATGCCGGAATATAAGCTTTAGACTCAACAACAACGGTTTTGATTTGATCTAATCCAAGCTTATGCATCAATTCACCTTTGACAGTGTAATTTGTATTGCCTTCATAATCTTCATCAGGACCAATACCTTCATTAGTTCCATTGATAACAAGCATCAAGGAAACAGGAACATCATTGATATCCAACACAATACCAGCGAATTTATCATATTTATTGCTGAACGCTTCTTCTACCACCAAAAACTTTTCGCCTATAGCAATTTTAAAAGCTTCCATTACGGCAAGTGCACAAGCACCTTGAAGTGCTACTGATGTTTCCAACGCACCTTGTCCATAAATACGACCAAAGGTATGCACCGCAACATTTTGTGTAAAAGTAGCATCTTGTCCAACGGCACGTTGAGCTAATTCCTGTTCAGCAGGAGTGAACCCGCGACGAGCTTTTACAGCACCGTAACCACCATTGGGAAGAGTAACTGTAATTTCTCCAGTTTCTAAATCAACCTCAACAGTCTTGATATTAGTATCAACATCAACAGCCTGCTTTAAAATATTACTAGCAACAGCATATCCTGCGGAATCATCTTGTACAAAACCAGAATGGCTATGCACATGACCTACTCCCACATGACCAACAATACCATATAAACCTTGCTGTTTATCAGAGATTTTAACAACGTTCATTTAAAATCAGCCTTCTTCGCTAGCGGATTTCTTTTTATCAAAGGTTTCTCTGTCCAAAGTATCCAATACAGAAGCAGTAGTAACCATACCAACGGTATCGCCAGTTACGTTCAACATAGTGTTAGGCATATCGATAAGTCTGTAGATACCTGCTACCCAAGGAACGATGGTCAAGGGCAAACCCATAGTTTGCATCATAATTGCAGACATCATGATACCGCCACCAGGAACACCTGCAACACCTGCAGCCATAACAATACCTAAGAGGCAAATAACAAGCAATTGACCAAAGGAGAAATCCAAACCGAATAATTGAGCAGCAAAGATAGCATAGATGGGCATTTCAGCACAGCAAGCTTGCATATTGATGGTTGCTGCAGGAGGAGCCAACAGATTTACAGTTTCACCAGGAACACCAGCACGTTCTTTTGCACATTTCATGGTCAAGGGCAAAGTTGCACTAGAGCTGCAAGTGGAGAACGCCAAAATCATAGCAGGGAAAATATTAACAAAATGTTGGAACGGACTAACTTTTGCAATAAATTTCAAGATTAACGGGAACACAAACAACAATAAAGTTGCATATGCACAGTATTGGGTGAGCAACATTTTGCCTAAGCCAGTCAATACTTCGGTACCCAAAGTGCCAGTAACATCAGCCATCAAGCAGAATACACCGTAGGGAGCAAAATTCATAACGATCTCTACAACTTTAGTAATAGCAGTGTTACCATAATCAAAGAATTTGCTCAATGCAACTTTAGCTTCACTATCTTTGGGAAGAGTAGCAATAGCAATACCTAAGAACAAAGAGAACACAATTACTTGCAAAATATTAAAGTTTGCAAATGCAGATGCCGGATTATCCGGAATCCAATTTACGAGACTTTGGATAACACTAACACCACTGGTGCTAAATTCGCCTTTTTCACCAAGTTGGATACCAACACCCGGTTTAATAATATAAGACCAAATAATACCAGAAGCAGCAGCCAGCGCAGAAGCAGTAAGCCAGTATGCCAAGAAAGTACCGCCAACTTTTTTCAAACGTTTCAAGTCAGCAACACTCGCAACACCACCAACAATGGAGAAGAAAATCAAAGGCATAATGGTCATTTTTAACAAACGGATAAAGATAGTGCCTACAGGACCAGTTACAGCACTCCAAGTTTCATAATTTCCTTTGAATACATAGCCAAGCAATGCACCAACAACCATCGCAACTAAAATTTTTGTTGCAAGGCCCATGCTTGTTTTCTTTTTAGTTTCGGACATATACAGCCCCTCCTCAAATAATTAAATGTATAAGATAAAGCGTACCACTTTACCTTAGTAATGAATAAAATTATACAGTTTCTAAAAAACCTTGTCAATTTCAGCAATAGATTTATACTGTATACAAAAGCTCTGTC
>JBGUUL010000062.1:0-7276 GCA_045133515.1 Ruminococcus sp. | reverse complement strand
AGTTCTCAAAGAGATAATTATTATATTATTTATATCAAAACCCTCGGATTTCCGAGGGTTTTCTACTATGAGGTAATGCTATGAATATGAAAGAAAGAATGTTAAGCGGTAAGCCTTGCCTTACCTTTGAAAAGGAGCTTTATGCTGAGAGAATGCATCAGCAGAGGCTACAGTATGACTTTAACAATCTTCCTCCAGAGGACGAAAGTGGCAGAATTGCCCTTCTTAGAGAAATGTTAGGTGGCTGTAAGGAAAATGTTTGGATGGAGCGCCCTGTGTATTTTGACTACGGAAAAAATACCTATGTTGGTGAGAATTTTTACGCCAACACAGGCTGTACCATTCTTGACGGCGCCAAGGTTACAATAGGGGACAATGTTTTCCTTGCCCCATATGTTGGCATTTACACAGCAGGACACCCTGTTCACTCTCATCCAAGGAATTTAGGGATTGAATATAACTTCCCTGTTACCATTGGGGACAATGTGTGGATTGGCGCACAGTCCGTCATTAACCCTGGTGTAACCATTGGTAGTAATGTTGTAATTGGTTCAGGTAGCGTGGTGACAAAGGATATTCCCGACAATGTTATTGCTGTTGGCAATCCTTGTAGAGTTATTCGTGAAATCACAGAGGAGGACAGAGCCTGTTACTTCCGTGATATGAAGATTGACGATGAGCTTTATGCCTTAGCCGAAAGTGGTATTGACGCAGAAAATCGCCCAAAATAAGCAGAATAAAGGAGCAGTGAGAGGATTATCTCACTGCTCCGATTTATATTTTGAAAGAAGTTAAATGCTTAACAAAATGGCTATTGTCAAAATCATAATACCCATATTCTTTGTCATAAATGCCCTCATACAAATCTACACTAAATTCGGAATTTTCCTGAAGCCTGTTGAATCTTATGGTGCTGTTGTAATCACCACTAAATAGCACATCCTCGCTTTCATTCTTGCAGGAAATACGTAGGAAGTACCTTTCTGAATTTTTATAATATTCATCGGTATAGTCTATATCAGGTGTATCAGAAGCTTTGTATTTTTCATTAGGAATACAACGAAAATCAATATAGGTGTGGAGAATTGTGCTTGTAATTTTCTCAAGAACAACTGTGTCATACTTTGTTTGTATTGAGATGTTATTCAACTTTTTTGTAGTAACATCAGGACACTTTACTGTTAAATCCTTAAAGGTAAAGGTTATATTGCTGTCCAGACTGTTTAGATAACTGTCGAAAACAATTAGTTGTAAGTCAAACTTTTGGTTATCCTTAATTGCTGTATCAAAGGTGAGAATAGCCTCGGTTTCTTCAAGTCCCCTTGTCATTTCCTGGTCTTGTGTCGGTGTCACAGTTGCAACATTTTTATTTTCAAGCTGAGATAAATCATTTGCAATACTGATTTTTCCTGTTTCCCGGTCAATAATTCCAGCAGAAGCAATCTTATCGTGAAAGGCTGTTGGGTGAGGTTTAGATACGCAAAGCTTATCAACATCGGTATAATGATTTGAGGTAACTGAATTAGTGATAACATATGACATATCATTTTGTAAATCATTCACATCTCCCTCATATTTAAATCTTGCATAGGTTTTCAGTCCGTCAGTCATAACAGCCTGTAGGGTGATAGATTTACCGTCAACTGTCTGAGTTTCATTAACCACTGTAACATATTCGTCGTTTTCCATATTTTTAAAATACACCATATTGCCAAAGTAAATCTGCCTTGCAACATAACAGCCACTTAGGGTAAGGATTAGCACAATAGAGGTAATGAGAGTAACCAGCTTTGCCCTGTGATAGGGGCTTTTTTGTTTTACAGAGCTGTAGTCAAGGCTTGGCATTTCTGGTATGTCAGAGGTGATTTTATGGGATATTATGGCAAAGTTTTTTTCAAAGTTAGGGTCTTTCATTTTATTCCTCCAATAGAGTTTTCAGTTTTTTAAGGGAGCGAGAATGTTTGCTTTTTACTGTGCCAACAGGAATTTTCAAAGTTTCTGCAATTTCCTTGTCAGTATAGCTAAGCATATATTTTAAATACAAAATATCCCTTTCTTTATGATTAAGCTGATTTATTAAGTCAAGGAAGTACAATTCTCTCTGGTCAAATATAGTTGTGTCTGTTTTAATCTCTTTTGTGGAATTGTATTTTCTTTCTCTACGGATAGTCTTGTTAATGGTGTTGATTAAAATTCTGGTTATCCAGGTTTTAAAATAGTCCTTGTTTTTAAGTGTGTTGTAATTTTTGTAAGCCAAAAGCATAGTGTCCTGAACAACATCAAGGGCAATTTCTCTGTTTCCAAGGCGTATGTAGGCAAACTTGTAGAGGTAGTCATAAACTTCTGCTATTCTATTTTCAAAATCCATTACAACACCTCTTTTCAATATATTAGATACATTTTTTTGAAAATAAGTTCCATTGATATGAAAAAAGAAGTCTTACGGACTTCTTTTTTTAATCTACCTTTCTAATTTTTATATCCTGAAAATCCATTGGAACAAGGTTATTACTAAGGAGCATATCAATGCACCTGTTATATATGTCCTTGTTATTAAAGAAGTCTGGTGTGTGAGCGTCAAAGCCGATTACTGCCTTGTTGCCAACCTTTCCTGCAATTTCCCAAAATTTTCTGTTAGGGTAGCACCTTTTATTATACATACCCAGCATATTCACCTCAAGGGGAATGTCAAACTCCTTTGCCTTTGTGCAGAGCCTTGTCATTTCCTTAATATAGTGGCTTTCCTCACCCTTATAATTCACCAAATCTGGGTGGGCAAGATAGGTGAATGTTCCCCTCTGTAGTCCCTCAATCACCTGATTAACATACTGGGTTAAGAAACCCTCACACTCTCTTTCTCCTGTGTAAAAGCTATTTTCGTCATACTCGTTGCCAAGAAGGTGCTGACCCAGAATAAGGTAGTCAATGTTAAGCTTTTTACAACAGTCAATCATTTCATCATAAATATCAGGGTAGTATTCAGCCTCAAAGCCAAGGAGAATTTTTATGTCCTTTTCATATTCCTTTGCAAGACCTCTGATGCTGTCTGCGTAGCCCTGTGCCATTTCCGGAAGCATACGAAAGTAGCTGTAGTAGTCGCTGTGGTGGAAGAACTGAGGACAATGGTCGGAGAATCCCAGCACCTTAATTCCAGCCTTTATGGCGTTTTCAACATATTCTCTGTCCTCACCAAAGGCGTGGTTACACCTTTTTGTGTGGGTGTGTAGGTTAAAATTCATAGTAATCCCTTTTCTATTTAATAGTAAAGCCCTCCGTTACGGAAGGCTTTTGTTGTTTGTATTTATTATGCCATAGAAAGCTGTTTTTTATTTCCCTTGTCCTTTTTCTTATCGTCAAAAAGAACCTTTAGAATAACAGGGGCAACAATGGTTGTTATAACCACCACAATTACAAGTGGGCCATAAAGGTCTTTGTCCATTAGACCTACAGCCTCGCCCTTAGTTGCAACAATCAGAGCAACCTCACCACGAGAAATCATACCTGCGCCAATTTGGAAACATTCCTTTGGTGTGTAGCCACAGATTTTTCCACCTAAAGCACAGCCAAGGAACTTACTAAGTACTGCCACAACTGTCAGTAATATTGCAAATAGTACCAAAGAGCCTGTTAGTGAAGGAACTTCAATGGTAAGTCCGATACTTGCAAAGAAAATTGGTGACAAGAACATATATGAAAGGGTGGCAAACCTGTTTTCAAGGTATCTCTTTCTGTTTGTCATTGAAAGCACAAGTCCTGCAATATATGCACCTGTAATGTCTGCAACGCCGAAGAATACCTCTGCACAGAATGAGGCTGTAAGACAGTAGGCAAAGGCAATAATAACATGACGGCGACTGTCCCTCTTGACCTTTTTGTTCATCCATTTGAACAGGTAGAACATCCCTGCGCCACAACCAATGGCAAAAACAAAGAACAGTACAATCTTGATTAGAACAACTGCAATATTAACTGTGCTATCTGCAAAGGAAGAAATAATTGTTAGGGCAATAATTCCAAGAATATCATCAATAATTGCTGCTCCTAAAATTGCATTACCTGCCCTTGAATTGAGCTTGCCCATTTCTTTAAGGGTTTCGACAGTAATTGAAACAGAGGTTGCTGTCAGCACAACACCAATGAAAATTGACTTTAGCATAGCCATTTGGTCGTTGCTATCAATGAAGAATATGGCTGTTCCTGCACCCATAAGCAAAGGCACAATAACACCAATAAGGGCAATTATAAATGACGCCTTGCCACACTTTTTCATTTCCTTAACATCGGTTTCAAGTCCTGCGCTGAACATCAGCACAATAACTCCTATTTCCGAAAGTATTTTGAATATATGTCCATCTCCGGCAGTTGAGGAGAAAAATCCCTCTGCTGTTGACCAGCCAAAGATTGCGTTTACCACAGGACCTAAAATTACACCTGCAACAAGTGCGCCAACAACCTGTGGCATCCTTACCTTCCTGCTAAGCAGACCTAGTAGCTTTGTTGTAATTAAGACAAAGGCAAGAACGATTAAATAACTGAATTCCTCAAGTGCTTCATAATTGATAAAATCCACTTTAAATTCCTCCATTCCTTTTCTATATATAATATGCAAAATTATGTGCATATTTAAACCACACTTATTATATACCCATTTACCTCAAAAGTCCACATTAAACTTGAAAAAAAGCTGTTTTTCTGTAGAATTGTATTTTTTGAAAGTTTTTCTGGAGGGAATTGTGTTTTATTTCTTCCAAAAAGTTACACAAAGGTTACACGAAAATCCCTCTGTTTACAGCCCTGTTATTGAAAAACGGCTTATTTACTGGCTTTTTGAAGATGTTGAAAAAAGTTTGTCTGCTGATTTTCTTTAAAAGTTACAAATTTATTACAACTTTCTTTCTCTGTTTTGCACATATTAGGTTTGTTTTTTATTCAGTTAAAGAATGAAAACACAAGAAAACAAGTGTTCTGTAAAAATTAGTTCATAAAACCTTTGTGCAAACTGCACAAAGAAACGCCTCTTGGTATGGTTGACATAACCAAAGGAATGAATTATACTTACAGACAGTAGGGGAAACTCTGCAATATTTTTGGGAAAAGGAGAGTTAGTTATTATGGCTATTAGTAAGAAAAGCGCATTGAAAAAAGTAATTGCACTTGCACTTTCTGCCCTTGCAATTTCCACAACAGTCTTTACTGTTTCTGCTTTAAGTAATGACGCAGACTCTTATGGCACAGATAAAGTAACTCCAAGCATTACATCAGAAATCAATACAGACAATATCCTTGATAAGGCAAGTATAGAGCTTGGCAGTCAGGATGAAATCATCAGAACCGACAACAACGGTGTTATCAGCCTTACAATTCTCAAGGCTTTCCCTGTTACTATTGATAATAAGGGAGAAAAAACAACTGTTACTCTGGCAAGGGGAACAGTAAAGGATGCTCTTGAAAAGGCAGGCATTACCCTGGGTGATGACGAGAAGGTTAGTCCTTCCCTTGATACAGAGGTAACTGAGGACACAAAAATTAAAATTAAACAGTGTGTTACAATTGACCTTACAGTAAAGGGTGAAACAAATTCCTATGATGTACCAAAGGGTACAGTTAAGGATGCCCTCCTTAGCCTTGGCATTGACTACGACAGCAACGATAAGCTAAGTCAGAATGAAAATGCAGAGGTTTACAACGGTATGGAAATTACCCTTGTAGAGGTAACTGTTAAGGAAGAAGATGAGTACTTTGTCATTGATTACAAGACAAAGGTTCAGAATGACAGCTCTATGTACAAGGGTGAAAGTGAAATTGCCCAGTACGGTGTTGAGGGCGAAAAGGTTGTAACTAAGAAAAATGTATATGAGGACGGTCAGCTTGTAAGCTCAAAGAAGATTAAGAGCGAAATTACAAGAAAGCCGGTAACTCAAATTGAAAAGGTTGGTACAAAGGAAAAGGAAGAAACCTTTGTTGATCAGAGTGGTGCGCCAACCTCCTATAAAAAGGTTATTACAGGCTCAGCAACAGCCTATACTGCACCAAAGGGTTCTCTAACAGCAACAGGAGCAAAGGCTTGTGTTGGCGGTGTTGCAGTAAATCCAAGCATAATTCCTTATGGTAGTAAGCTATATATTGAGGCATCTGACGGTAGCTATGTTTATGGCTATGCAACAGCTATTGATACAGGTGGAGCTTTGATGGATGGTTCTGCTATTGTTGACCTCTATATGGATTCATTAAGCGACTGTACTGATTTCGGCAGAAGAGATGTTACTATTTATATATTATAATGTAATGTGATTTAAAGACTGGACTTAGGTTCAGTCTTTTCTATTTATATAGAAAAATAAATAAAGTGATATAAATGTAGATTGGCTATTGAAAATCCTTTTGAAATAGGGTATAATGGAAACAATTTGAGAAAAAAGGTGATAATATGAAAAAACTAATTGCAATAATTGCTTCAATAATTATGGTGACAATGTGTCTGACAGGCTGTGGAGGTTCTACAGCGTCAGTTAACCCAGGCTGGTATAACACAGAAAAGGCAAAGGGTGCCGAGGATAAGGCATCTGCTGAAATGAAAGAACTTGTTGATTTAATGATGGACGAAGAAGGTTTTATTGACGAAAGCGCAGTTGTAACTGAAATGTCCCCTGTTAAGCAGGAAATTGTCAATGGAGATAAAAAGGGCGAAAACGGAAAGTACGGTGGATACCTTCTAATCGGCGCTGAGGAAGGCTACAGATTCGCTTACAAGTATAACGAGAGTAATGTTAACCTTGAGCTTTATCGCTTTGGAGAGGCTAATGATACTTCAAAGAAGGTTATTGCCGATGTAAAGGCAAAGGGCGAATTTGTACTTGGGGAAGAAAATACATCTATTAAGGCATACCTTAGCAGTGATGAGCAGTTCCTTATGATTTACCAGGATAGTAGCACAGAAAAGAAGAATAAAAATAAAATGAATAGTGCAGTAAAGATGTTTGAGGGTTATTCTGCCAAGGAAGATAAGACAGAGGAAACCACAGCAGAAACAACTGAAAAATAATTTTAAAAAAGTTTTTGAATTTCGCCTGAATTTTTTCAGGCGATTTTTTGTTAAGCATATAAATCAGCCTCTATAATCATCTATATATAGTCGAAAAAAGAGGGTATGCCCACAATTTGTAGGGGTAAAAAAGTTTTTTGAAAAAAATTAAAAAAATTTCAAAAAAAGTATTGACAATTGGGGTAAAAGGTCGTATAATAAGACACGTTCCGCTTGAGGGAACAGCTCGAAAGA
>JBGUUL010000061.1:0-8860 GCA_045133515.1 Ruminococcus sp. | reverse complement strand
ATTCCAAGCTCTTGCAATAAGAAAAACATTCATTAGGAATTTCTCTTATTGAATCTGGCAGATTTGCTGTTTTAAGGTTTTTAAGATTTTTAAAAGCACCAACTCCAAGGCTTGTTACCGTATCTGGTATTGTGGCTGTTACTATTCCTGCACAGTCCTCAAAGGCATAATCCAAAACCTTGGTAACCTTGTGGCCGTCAATAGTATCTGGAAGCACCATATCGTTTCTATTTGTTAGGAATTTTACTATATTTACCTCGTCATTTTCATCTACATAATATGTAGCTATACCCTCATTTAATACCACAGTTGTTGTATCCTCTGCCATTACCGTCATAGCAGTAAACATTGTGCTTACAAGGGTAATTATCATTACAAGCGATATAAACTTTTTCATAATCTCCCCCTACTTTATAACCTTAACTTTTACACTTAGAGTTTTCACACCATTTACCTTTACTCTTAAGGTAGATGTACCAACTCTTAGTCCCTGAATTTTAAGGGTTGTGGCTGTTGTGTATGAAGCAAATTTTGCATATTTTGTGTTGTAATAGATATTCCTCAAGGAGCTCGACTTACCACTTAGCTTTATGGTAGTTGCTCTGCCCCTTTTAACAGTTACACTTGTTCTGCTAAGTCTTGGGGATGTGGTAACTGTCACCTTACAGCTAATAATTATTCCTGTGGAAAATTCTGCTTTAATTATGGCAGTTCCCTTTGACCTTGCTATTATTTTTCCGTTGCTAACAGTTGCAACATATTTATTTGAGGTAGTCCATTTTGCCTTGCTACCGTTGGAAACCTTAATGGTCCAAGTCCTGCCTGATGTAAGGGTCTTTGGTGCTTGAACAAAGTATGGAATACTGGACACCTTAATAGGTGCTTTTTGATTTTCATAAATGCTGGGATTCACATACCTCATTTGGGTTACAAGTGGTGACTGGTCAGCAATCTGTATCTGACTTTCCGTCATATACATATTTATATTTGGAGTATAAGCACCACAGGAAATAATCTGTGGCTTTTCCTCTGTAAATACTGTGGAGTACATTTCCTGTGTTCTACTTTGTGTCAGCTCCTTAATAACTGCGTTTTCAGTATCCACAACGGTGTTCATCTGTCTTTCAGCCTCTTCTTGAGAAAGGCTGGTGCTCATTCCACCGTTAAAGGCAATGTTGATTATCTCCCCTGACACCTTGCCCTGAAGTCGTGCCTTGGTAATATCCTCTGCCTCTGTATAATCAATGGTGCTGAAAAATACCGACACAGGAACTGTGGTGTCAATGCCATTTCCAACTGTCTCAATAAGTTTTTTGTCACCTTTCTTGCAAACATATGACTTTTCCTCAGCATAAACAAGGAAGGTGCTTGTTATGGACATTACTATTAAAATTGATATTACTGATTTAATAAACTTCTTCAATGCTTTCCCTCCTATTCTCTGTACCTTATGACATAATTCTGCTGACTGTCATAGGAAACCAAAATTTCCTTTTTAAAGGATTCTCCGTTTTTCATATAGGCAGTTACATCAATTACATCTGAAAGGTATTTGTCATAAACATCAGAGTGATTATCTTCCCTTAGCATATCCTTTGCAATTAGGAGATTTTCATAGGAAGGCATCCAACCGATATAGCTAACCTCATCAAGAGGTAGTTTTGTATAATTTGTCCTGTTTATTTCAGTATTCATATCACCTGACTTTTCCCTATAGGTGCAGGAAATATAATTATTATTTTGTGATGAAATATCAACAGACTCAATTTCTGCCCCTTCAATGTGGAAGTCAAGCAAACTTAGCTTAATATCGCCCTTTCCAACTGAAATAACATTATCGTCATGGGCAAAAATTGTTGCTTTGTTGGAAATTACATAATCATCATTTTCTTTGTCTGACAAGGACACAGTCATTTTAAAATCCTTCAAATTTTCTTCCTTTGAAGAATTATTTACAAGAAAAACAGAGGTGAACAGTAGCACCAAAAGGGAGGCAACGGCAATAAGCTTTTTGTAAGGGAATTTTGGTTTTTTCACATCAGAAAATTCCACTACCTTTGAATTTACATCTGCCTTGCTAAGCACAGCAATAAGTTCATTCTTTTGTTCTTGTGATAATTTTATACTGTCAATTTCTCTTTTGCAGGACTCAAAATTCAGCTTATTCATAGTTCTCCTCCTCTCTGATAATTTTTTCAAGTAGCTTTCGCCCTCTTGCAAGTCGGGACTTAACTCCCGACTGACTTATTTCCAAAATATCTGCAATCTCGGCAACACTTTGCTCCTGATAATAATAGAGGTAAATGGTCATTCTATATTTTTCAGGTAGCTTCATCACCTTTGTAATGGTGGTATCCTCATTATGTAGCTGACAAACAGCAAGTTGATTTTCGTTTATTTCATCTATAGGAACCGTACGCCTGTTATATGCCTGTAATACAACAGTTTTGCTACAATTCACTGCTGTACGGATAAGCCAGGACTTTAGGTGTTCATCACTTTTAATTTTTTCTTTATTATTAAGAAGTCGCAGGAAAACCTCCTGACAAACATCATATGCATCCTCTCTATTACAGGTAATATGGAGGGCTACTCTGTAAATAGTGTCGGAATACATATTGACAACTTCTGTTATAAAATTTTCTGAGCTCAATATTTCCTTCAACATTTCCCCTCCTCTATATGTAATACTAAATAACTTTAAAATCAGTTGCAGAATTTTAAAATTTTTCCAGTAAAATTATACCTCATAATTTTTTGTCAGTAAACACTAACACAAAATTGGGCATATTTACCATATCTTTACATAAAAAAGTAGGATGAAGAAAAACCTTCATCCTACTTTTGCTTTATAGTTTCATAAAGCCCGACATCATACAGCCACCTTCTGCTCCAACACTTAGGAGCAGAGGTAAATTTTCAAGGTCAATTCCTCCAATGCCATAAACAGGTACGGTGGAATTTTTGCATATTTCTTGGAGAAAGCTAAGACCCTTTCCTGGAAGACCCTTTTTGCAGTCAGTTTCAAAAATATTACCAACCACAACTTGAGTTGCCCCAAGAGAAATTGCCTCACTAACCTCCTCTAAGCTATGACAGGACACACTTACCTCCTCAAAAAAGCTCAGGTTACTGCTGTTCTCCCTTAGCTTTTTAATGGAAAAGTGTATCCTCCTACAGTCCAAGTCCTCTGCTACATCCATATGGGAATGGATAAAACAGGGCAGATTATGCTCCTTGCAAATATTCATCACCTTTTTAGCAAGGAGGGAATATTCATCCTTATTCAAATCCTTTTCCCTTAGAATAAGAGAATTAGGCGCAAGGGCAGCCACCCTTTCTATTTGCCTTAGGTAGTCCCCTTTGCAAAGGTGTCTGTTTGTTACGGCAATCAGCTTACTATATTTTCCCATAGCTACACATAAAGGTAATCATTCAGCACAGGCTGAAGTCCACCCTTTTCCATATCTTCATACATCTGTTTAATGGAGCGATTATCGTTAATTTCAAACTGCTCGTCACCTGAATCCTCACTATGTTCCCCACCATATTTTTCCTGGTGGTCACCAATGCCTGTTGAAACACCAGCTGAAACCTTGGTTGCACAGATTTTAGTAATTCCGTTTCTAAAGGAAAGGCTCTCTCTACTGGAAACTGTGATTCCCACATAAGGGAGGAAAATTCTGTAGGCGCATAACACCTGACAAAGCTGTTTTTCCCCAACTTCACCTGGACTGATTTTATCATTATTCACAATAGGGCGAAGACGAGGACAGCTAAGGCTAAGCTCTGCGTGTGGATACTTTCTATTTATATAATAGACATGGAGAGCTGATGCAAGGGCGTCCTTTCTAAAGTCATCAAGACCTAAAAGTGCTGAAAAACCTGCACCTCTCATACCACCCATTAAGGCTCTTTCTTGAGCATCAAAGCGATATGGCCACACCCTTTTATGCCCCAAAAGATGAAGCTCCTCATACTTGTCACTATTATAGGTTTCCTGGAAAACCGTTACATAATCCACACCACATTTATGGAGGTACTCATATTCATCAGTATTTACAGGGTAGATTTCAATACCAATATTCTTAAAATACTTTCTTGCAATTTTTACAGCCTCGCCAATGTACTCCACATCTGAATACTTTCTGCTTTCGCCTGTAAGAATGAGTATTTCCTCCATACCTGTTTTGGCAATAACACTCATTTCATTTTCAATTTCTTCCATTGAAAGCTTTTTCCTGTTGATTTTGTTATAGCAGTTAAAACCACAGTAAACGCAGTAGTTTTGGCAATAGTTTGCTATATAAAGTGGGGTGAAAATATAAACAGTATTTCCAAAATGGGCCTTGGTTTCCTGTTCTGCTCTCCTTGCCATTTCTTCAAGGAATGGTTCTGCTGAAGGTGAAAGAAGTGCCTTAAAGTCCTCTATGGAACACACCTCACTTGCCAACGCCCTTTTCACATCTTCCTCTGTATATTTGTTGTAGTCAAAGCTATTCATAGCCTCAATTACCTTGTCCTTAATGTCAGACTCAATTACCTCCATACCGGGAAGATATGCCATATGGTCAGTACGACTTGTAGGGTCCTGTTCAAGTCTGTGCTTTCTTTCCAGAGCCTCTGGAGGCAAACTGTCGCTGTCTATATAATAAACCTGATTTTCTTCATTCATAGTATCACCAACACTACCTTATCTCAAAAATCCTGTTAATGGGTCAGAGGCACTGCCACCACGAGCAAGAACAGGACCCATACCTGTAAGATAAGCTGTTCTTCCTGCCTCAATAGCCTTTTTAAAAGCACTTGCCATAGCAGGAACATCACCTGCTGTTGCAATAGCAGTATTTGCCATAATAGCATCAGCACCCATTTCCATAGCCTCACAAGCTTGTGATGGCTTTCCGATACCTGCATCAACAATAATTGGCAGGTCAATTTCATCAATTAAAATACGGATAAACTCCTTTGTAGTAAGTCCCTTGTTACTGCCTATTGGAGATGCAAGGGGCATTACAGCAGCTGCTCCTGCATTTTGCAAATCCCTTGCAACATTAAGGTCTGGGTACATATAAGGCAGTACCACAAAGCCCTCTTTTGCAAGAATTTCCGTAGCCTTTACTGTTTCGTAATTATCAGGAAGAAGGTACTTTGCATCGTGCATAATTTCAACCTTTACAAAATCTCCACAACCCATTGCACGGCTCAGCCTTGCAATTCTGACTGCCTCATCAGCATTTCTCGCACCTGATGTATTTGGAAGAAGGGTAACACCCTTTGGCATAAAGTCAAGGATATTTTCGCTTTCCTGTGTATTGGCTCTGCGAAGTGCAAGGGTGATAATCTCTGCTCCACCCTGTTCCACAGCAGCCTTTATTAAATTCATATTGTATTTTCCAGAGCCAAGAATAAATCTACTGTTAAATTCGTGACCACCTAAAATCAATTTATCGTCCATTTTTTACTCCTATTCTAAAATCAACTGTATTACCTTGTTAGCTTGATGACCTGCACAAATCATCACCCTTGACGCCATAAGAATTTCGCCCTTTTCAATATCGGAAACTCCGTCACCACACACATAGAGTTTGTCCATAACCTTTTTTGTGGAAATTTTGTTGCCGTCAGAATACCCTGCCATTCCGTTGCCAGAAACCACCGTAGTGTTTGGACAACTGCTTAAAAGTGTTGAAATAAGCATAGCCTTCATATCAGGCTTGTCAAAGGCCTCACACACAATACTGTAATCCCCAAAAATATCCTTTGCATTGTCAAAATCAACCTTGGTACACAGCTTTTCAATCTTTACAGCTGGGTTTATCTCACCTATTATCTCCTCAAGAGCATCTGTTTTTTTCATACCAAGATGACGAAGGCAATATGCCTGTCTGTTAAGGTTAGATGTGTCAACCTTGTCAAAATCAACTAAAAGTAAATTGCCAACTCCACTTCGGCAAAGCATAAGGGCAATATTTGAGCCAAGTCCTCCAAGTCCTGCTATGGCAACCTTTGCAGAGCTTAGCTTTTCCTTAATATCCACAGGCAGTCTGCTGTCAAAAGTTCCTTTTATCTCATTCAAATCAGCCACCTCCTACAAAATTAAGAATCTCAACCGAATCTCCATCAGCAAGAATTGTTGAGTCAAAGCTCTTTCTGTCAATAATTTTTAAATTAACCTCTACCACAACTCTGTCAATATTATAACCGGTTTCCTTAATAAACTGAGCAATAGTTTTGCCCTGTGCATCCACCTTTTCACCGTTTACAGTAACCATATTTTCATCTCCTTTCAAAATTCGGAATAAAACAAAAACAGCTATACCAACAGGTACAGCTGTAACATAGACATATGTTCCTACGTTGGCATTATCCAAATCAGGTAAGGTCGGAGCAGACCAGCCCCCTCTCAGCCTACTACTGTAAGCTCCCTATTCTTCTTTATTATAGCATACGAAAATGCCTTTATCAAGATTATATATAAATAAAATGAAATTTTTCAAATATTATTTGCAAATATAACAAAGAAAAGCCCACCCATTACTGAGTGATCTTTGAAACAAGCTGATGCATTTCTTCTTTTGAGTTTACTTTGTGAACCTCTGCCAATATTTGCTGTTGTTCCATATCTGTCATATGGGCGAACTTATCCATAGCATCAGGGTGTTGAGCAAGTGCCATACCAAAGCCAAGGGGTAAATCTGAGCTTATCATTATTTCACCTCAAATTTAGTATGACAAAATAGCTATTTTTTATCCCTACTTTGTCTTACTTACATTTATATTTTCAATCATACCTGTATCAACAAGCCTTGATATATCCTCCTTTGTGCCAACGGACACAAAGCCATAGATGTATATTCCATCTTTCTCAATACTTTTTGCAAGGTCTTTCAGAGTAGAGCAATCTTCAAAATTCACTAATTTGCAAAAATCCTCTTGGTCGCTCATATAATTCAGCATACTAACAATATGTTGCTTCATATTTTTTTCAGAAATTTTTTCATCTTGATTTTTATCTGTTGTTTCTACTAATGAAAATTGGGTCAACAGAGGATATTTTTCCTCATCAAAACCTAAGGAGGAACAGCTACTGTTATACCCAAAACCAATAACACTATCAGCCTTGTATTTTGCCTCTATGGCATCTAACTCAGTTGCTTTTTCACACAAAGCACACCAAACAGCGCCAGAAGATAATCCCGATTCCCATTTTTGAAAATCCTTATAGTTCATAACTTTTTTAAGTGTGCAATAAGAGGTATAAAGTTCTTCATCATCAAGGCTTTTCAATACATCCTTTGGAGCTGTTTTTTGACTCTGTTTATATCCTGTTTCAACCATCTTTTCATTTGGAAGAAATGAATTTATGTATGGCCTATCCAAAATATTGGGGTTGTACAAAACCATTTTCCCCTTGTCAATCTTTCCACCAACATTTGTAAATGTACCGTTATAAGTAAGGTTTTGTCTAATTATAATATCATAATTTGCATTACCGTTGCTAACCACATCAACTGCACTTCTGTAATTTTCAGGTAAAAAAAGCTCAGAATAGGTAGCTAAATCAAGAGAAATTCTGTTAGTTTCATTTCCATTTTCATCCTTTGCAACAATTTCAGAAGGATTGTAGTACAGCGTGTCAATATATTTAGGAAAAGCATACACAATCAAGCATACCACAATTAGTACCACAACACCTACTATAACACCAGCTTTAATAAATGATTTTCTTATAGCTGATTTTATCATTTTTGTAAAATTTTCAGAGCTGTCAACATCATTTTCTTCGCTGTAAGCTGGGTTTCCGTTAGGTATGTTTTCCAAAACCTCTGCATCCTCCCTGTCAAAGAGGTATTCACTTATAGCATCCTGTCTTTCTATATCCTTTTCGATTTTCTTCTTAAGGTCGTCACAAAGCTCCCCGTTTTTGTATAGTTCAATTAGTTCAGAATATTTCATAACCATTTTCCTCCAAATAGATTTTTAGTTCTTTTTTAGAACGATGCGCTAATACCCTTACATTCTCTGGCGATATATTAAGTAATGAAGCTATTTGCTTTTGTGTCATACCACAGAAAAATTGCAGTGTAAGAATTTCCCTTTTTAAACAAGGTAATTTATGTAATGCCGAGTATAGTATCCTTTGCCTTTCATCAACAAGTAAGCGATTAAGGGATTTCTCTGCCTGTTCGTCAATCAAATCTTCCTTAATATCCTCAAGAGAAACTCTGGATTTCTCCTTTTCTCTATAATTAAGATATAGATTTTTCGCCACCCTATACAGCCACGCCCTCATATTTGTGTGGTCACTTCTTAATGACAGCAGAGCCTTCAAAAAAGTTTCCTGTGTTAAATCCTCTGCAATACTTTTATTCCTGCAAAGGGAAAACAGATAGAGGTAAATTTCTTTTTGATACATTTTATACAGCTGTTGCAACAGTTTATTATCCATATTTTCCCCCTATCAAAATGCTTTCTACTTATGTAACAGTTGAAACAGGAAAATGTTACAAATAATTTGAAAATAATTTAAAATCTTTTTTCAGCAAAAAACTCTAAACCCAAATTCAGAGGTTTTTACAAATGAAAAAAAGCACTTGAAAAATCAAGTGCTTAATGGAGCGGATGACGGGGCTCGAACCCGCTACCTCCACCTTGGCAAGGTGGCGCTCTACCAGATGAGCTACATCCGCATTTGTTGGCGACCCGGATCGGGCTCGAACCGACGACCTCTAGCGTGACAGGCTAGCGTTCTAACCAACTGAACTACCGGGCCAAAAAGTGGTGGGAACAACAGGGCTCGAACCTGTGACCCTCTGCTTGTAAGGCAGATGCTCTCCCAGCTGAGCTATGCTCCCAC
>JBGUUL010000060.1:0-51005 GCA_045133515.1 Ruminococcus sp. | reverse complement strand
GTGTAAAGACAACAGATAACTCAAAGTGGTTCAATGCTGAGAAGTATGTTGATGCTACAGAGGCAACTTTCTACAATGGCAAGAGCTGCGGCGATAAGATGATGGTACCTGCAGGTAAGGTAACATTCACACTTACAGTTGTTGACGAAGACACAGTAACAGTTTCCTACACAGTAGAGCAGGAAGAAACAACTACAACAGTTGAAGAAACAACATCAAGCGTTGAAGAAACAACATCAAGTGTTGAAGAAACAACTTCAAGTGTTGAAGAAACAACATCAAGCGTTGAAGAAACAACTTCAAGCGTTGAAGAAACAACAACAGTTGAGGAAACAACAGTTGTAGAGCCAACAACAGGTTCAACAGATGATGAACCAACAACAACAGCTACACCAGATGTTCCAGCAACACAGAAGGTTGTTGTTAATGTATCTGCAGTAGCAACAGAGGGCGCAACATATGTTCTTGTTGGTAATGACGGTAATGAATATGAATTAACAGTAGAAGACGATATGTATGTTGCTGAAATTCCTGCAAGTGTTAATGCATTTGCTGTAGAAATTGTTAAGGACGACGTAGTTATCGGTATTACTGAAGAAACAACAGTTGTTCCAGGTTTCGTATTCACAATCACAGGCTGGGGTACAGAGCTTGGTGGTAAGCTTGATTCAGAGTGGGTTGACCCAACAGCTACAGGCGACCAGCCAACATCTTCTGGCGATGAGCCAACAACAGGTTCTTCTGACGATGAGCCAACAACAGCTACTCAGGACGAAACAACAACAGTTGAAGAAACAACTACAACTGAAGAAGAAACAACTACTACAGTTGAAGAAACATCTACAAGTGTAGAAGAAACAACTTCAAGTGTTGAGGAAACAACTTCAAGTGTTGAAGATACAACAGCTACAACTCCACAGCCAGAAGTATATGAACTTTATTTCGACAATGCAGCAACATCTTGGGATAAGGTATATGCTCATTACTACAACAATGCTGGTTTCACAACAACATGGCCAGGCGTAGAAATGACACTTGTTTCAGGCACAATCTACAGCATTGAAGTTCCAACAGATGCGGATCACATCATCTTTAACAACAATGCAGGTACACAGATTGACGAAACAATCCCAGGTACAGGCTACATTTATGCAAATGGTGCTTGGTCTGTTTACTCAGCAGATGACACAACAGCTACAACAGCTACAACTGCTACAACAGCTACAACAGCTACAACTGCTACAACAGCAACTACTGCTACAATTTACTCAGAAGATGACACAACAGCTACAACAGCTCCACAGCCAACAACAAAGCCAGTTGTTAAGGTAACATCAGTTAAGCTTAATGCAAGTGCAAAGGTTCTTAACAGAGGTACAAAGTTTGCTCTTAAGGCAACAGTTAGCCCAAGCAATGCTACTAACAAGGCTGTTAAGTGGTCAACAACAAACAGCAAGGTTGCTACAGTTACATCAACAGGTATTGTAACAGCTAAGGCAAGAGGTACAGCTTACGTTAAGGCAACAGCTGTTGACGGCTCTAAGAAGTATGCTACATGCAAGATTACAGTTAAGCAGCCAGTAACAGCTGTTAAGCTCAGTGCTACTGCTAAGACTCTTAATAAGGGTAAGTCAACTGTTCTTAAGGCTACAGTATTCCCATCAAATGCTAATGTTAAGTCTGTAACTTGGACTTCAAGCAACAAGAAGGTTGCAGTAGTTAGCCAGAATGGTAAGGTTACAGCTAAGGCTAAGGGTTCTGCTTATGTAAGAGCAACTGCAAAGGACGGCTCAAGAAAGTATGCACAGTGCAAGATTACTGTTAAGCAGCCTGTTACATCAGTTAAACTTAATGTAGGTCCTATTAAGGCTGTAAAACTTGGTAATACAATTACACTTAAGGCTACTGTATCTCCAAGCGATGCAAACCTTAAGACAGTTCAGTGGAAGATTAGTAACAACAAATTCGTAAATCTTAAAAAGACTTCTTCAAGCCAGGTTGTTAAGGTAACAGCTAAGAAGAGAGGCAGCGTAGTTATCGGTGCTTTCTCAACAGATGGCTCAAGAAAGATGGCTAAGACAAAGATTATTGTTAAGTAATTTACTTTCTAAACAATAGGTAGTATCTACTATAATACAGGAAGGCGCACCATGACGGTGTGCCTTTTTGTATATAAAAATCCCCTAACATAGAGTTAGGGGATTTTCTATTCAAATAGAGGTAAGTTAAAATCGTACAGACTTTCATTTAGTTCCATAATATTATTGTTATGAGTGATATGAAAAATCACCACAGCGTCCCGTCTATCTCTTGCGTATAGTTCACTGTATCTGCACTTCTTTAAAAAAGATTGAGCCTCCGAAATTGTTAGTTTAAGCCCAAAACACAGCATAATTACCTTGTCCCTACTAGGCGTTTTTATTCCCGAAAAAATCTGATAGCCATAGTTCCGTTCAATACCACTATTTTTTATGGCCTCACTCTTTTTGATACCTTTGACTTTTAGAAAATAGGAGAGTAAATCGGAAACATTGTCCGGATAAATTTCGTCAATGTTATTTGAAAAGTATTCCTCAATGGTATCCCCGTTTTTTAACATTTTCAGTAACTCATCTGTTTTCTTTTTCATATTGAACCTCTTTTATGTTATTTGGATTTGTGATATAATGTATATAATATTTATATTATATTCTTACTAAATAATCAAGGGTGGTTGTATGGATAAATTAAAGTTATGGCAACTTAGAGAAATCAAGAATATAGACAGCACAACTACTCTTGTTGAGAATTTATATAGCAAGGAAATTATGCTACGGAAAGTTCTTGGTAGAAGTGTTTTCCCTGTTATGACAAAAATTTCAGAGTTAAAGCACCCTAATTTAATGAGGATTTATGATGCTATGGATGACGGAAAAAACTGTATTATCCTTGCTGAATATGTTGAGGGTGACACCCTGGATACTATTATTAAAATGAATTTGCCATATGCACAGAAAAACGCAGTAAAATGGACGGAGCAGATTTGTTCAGCGACGGCAGAACTACATAAGGCTGGTATAGTGCATAGGGATATTAACCCAAACAATGTTATGGTGGATAGAACAGGGAGTATTCGCCTTGTGGATTTTAATATCTCAAGAGAGATTAAGGAGAATAAAAATAGAGATACCACCATTATGGGAACTGTAGGCTACACAAGTCCTGAGCAATTTGGTTTTGAACAAACTGATGGCAGAGCCGATGTGTATTCCATTGGAGTACTACTGAATGTAATGCTGACAGGCAACAATCCACAGTATATTCTGTGTGACGGTAGATACAGAGATATAGTAATTAAGGTAACGAAAATCAATAGAGATGAAAGATATTCAACTGTTCTTGAGTTATCCTATGCCCTTAGAGGTAAGTCGAAGGAAAGACTACCAATTATTGAAAGGTTCCTCCATGCAGTACCTGGTTTCCGTACGGGAAAGCTTTGGAAAATGCTTGTGGCATCACTTTTCTACATTTTATATTTTGTAGAGTTAATATGGTTAATTGACACATTTAACGATTATCCCAAACTACGACCCAGCCAGATTAAATTGATGATATTTACCATAGCATTACCATTTATTTGCTTTACGGATATGTTCCGAATAAGCAGGATATTTGGGAATATTGATTCCAATACAAAAAAGGCTCTTAGAATACTACTTGGAATACTGATAATGGTTGTGTCGATTTTTGCATAAGACTACCATTCTTTATTATAATGCATAATTTCACAAAGTTTGTATGCTGACAGCATAACAAAAGAAAAATAAATTGAGTATCATTTAAATTAAGATATTTTTCTTTTGAAAATAATTTATGCGAGGAGGCAGACAAAATGAAAGAAAAATTATTGTTTAAGTACGCAAAAAGAGGTGCTTGTGTGGCACTTGCTACACTTATGATGGCATCAGTGACAGGCTGTGGAAAGGAAGAAAAGACTATAAAATGGCCTGATAGTGATGTTGCAAATATTTTACCGGTTCCATCAAAGCTAACTGGAGAAATAGGACTTGAGCAAGGTGACTATTTGTCAGTTGACCTTTCAGATTATTCTATAGAGGAATTTGATGAATATGTGGATAAATGTAAGGAAAATGGTTTTACTGAAGATTATTACGGTTACGATGGATATTATTCAGCAGAAAATTCTGAAGGCTATAGCTTAATATTAAGCTATAACGAAAAAGATGAGGAATTATCAATTCAAATTTCAAGTCCTAACAGAGGAAATTCTGTAGAGGAAGAACCAGAAGAAACAACAAA
Organism: Ruminococcus sp.; assembly: GCA_045133515.1. GTDB lineage: Bacteria > Bacillota > Clostridia > Oscillospirales > Acutalibacteraceae > Ruminococcoides. Next base: position 46,706 of record JBGUUL010000060.1, on the reverse strand, counting down.
GCAGAAGGCTACAAAGAAATCAACTCAAACAACTACAACAGAGGCAGTGAAAAAGGAAACCGAGGCTGAGGATACAAATTCCGAAAGTGACACTGACTTTAGAGAAATGATTGATAGTTACGAAGCCTTTATGAATGAATATGTTGACTTTATGAAGGAATACAAAAATTCTGATGATACTATGGGTATGTTAACAGAGTACACCGAAATTATGGCTAAGTATAGTGATTGGGTAAAGAAGATAGGAGAGGTTGACCAGAGCAGTCTTTCTGCTGATGATTTGGCATACTTCCTTGAAGTTACAGGCAGAGTTACAGAAAAACTTGCCTCTGTACAGTAAGGAGGAAAATATATGTCAAAAATAAGAGTTTTATCAATAACAAGGTGGGTAATATGCATCGTAAACGCCCTTGTAATAATTGGAACATTGTTCTACAACTATCAAAAATATATGTCAATCAATGATGTGGTAATAAATTTATTTAAGCTACCTGATATGGGTAACCTTATAGGTTTTGGCATAAATGCCACTGTAATGATGGTGTTCATTCTTGCAACATTTATATTTGGTCTTCTTACTATTATTTTTGGAATTACCATAAGTCTTAACAAGAAAAAGGGCAAGGGCATATTTTACTTTATTCTTACCTTGCTGACAAGTGTGTTCCAGTATATATCCTATAATTTATTTAAATTTGTAGAAGAACCAAATTCTTTGTACGGATCAATGTTTGTAGTAACTCTTTTAGGTCTTGCAATGCTTGTTGTTTCAATAATGCTAACTTCTGCAAGAAAGAATATAACATAAAATCACACCCCTAAAGTTCCTTAGAACCTTAGGGGTGATTTTGTTATTTTTAGCTATTGTTAAATTAGCTATTAGTATATTTCTTTAGGATTTTATCGTATGTTCCGTTTTCTACAATTTTTCTGTAGCCCTCATTAAAGCTGTTTATGAATTCCTTGTTCTCGCCCTTATTTACTGCAAAGGAAAGAATATTGGTTTTCTCACTATTTGGGAATGTTTTTAGCTTTGCTCCCTTGGCAATTTGTTCCTTTACAACAAGCTCATCCTCAAACATACCATCCAGCTTGCCTTCTTCTGCATCTTTAAAAAGCTTTTCTACATCTGTGTATGTTTTTACAGTAAGATTGTACTGTGGGGCAATCTGACTTGCAAAGTCCTGTCCGTAGCTGTTCTCCATAACGCCAATTGTCTTGTGCAGTAGCTGTTCATAGGTTGTAATGTCACTTTCTATAGAGTTTGCAAAGATTATTCCCTGCTGATAGAAGTGGTCTGTGTAGTCGTAGCTGTCGCTACCGTCTGTCAGAGTGTTTATACAAGCACTATATTCCCCCTGCATATCAAAAACAAGATTTACTTGAAAATCCCCCTGTTCAGCAACTGCCTTTAGAATATCCACAATAAAGCCTGTTTCTTCCTTGCCCTGCTGTGAATAAGGAGCATTGTTTTCTTCAAGCAATACGCTGTACTGTGGTTTTTTCTCCTTGCCACAGCCGGTTATTGCAAAAGCTACAAGGATAATTGTTATTAAAATTGTAATGGTTTTTTTCATAGTTATACACCTCTAATCTAATATTATCTAAAAAAACAGAAATGTCAAGAAAATTTGAAATATATAATCACTTGTGGTATAATGTAAACAGAGAATTTCGTGCAAAAATATATAAATGAATTTTGGTGCTTAATATGAAGAATTTTTTATTAAAAATCGTAAGATTTATGGAGGGCAGATACGGCAACGATAATCTGAATGTGTTCCTCCTTGTACTGTGGCTCATACTTGAATTGATATGGATGATTTCCCGTTCTTGGGTTATTGGTATTGTGGCAATCCTCTTGGTTATGTTGACCATTTACAGAAGCTTTTCCAAAAATATTCAAAAGCGAATGTATGAAAACAGGAAGTTTATGAAAGTAGTTAATTTCCTGAAGAAGAAGTTTATGCTACTTAAAAAGATGTGGAATGATAGGGATACCTATAAGTACATCAAATGCCCCAACTGTAAGGCACAGCTTAGGGTGAAAAAGGTTAAGGGCGACCATAGAGTCCATTGTCCAAAGTGTGGCAAGGACTTCCGAAAGAAAATTTAATAAGTATTTCAAAACAAAAATGAGGTGTAATTTCTACACCTCATTTTTATTATAGCTGATTTATAATTTTTGACACAACATCTTCAATAGCACCCTTTTTATTAACAGGAATTGTAATGTCAGCATATTCTCTGTACTTTGGCATACGCTGTTTGTACACATCGTCAAGGGTTTCGCCCTTTTCCATAGCAATACCTCTTGTGGAAAGGTTGCGAACCCTCCTTTTAATTTCGTTAAGGGGAACATCAAGGAAAACGCAGACTCCGTTGCTTTTTAGGTTTTCCATAGCTTTTTTGGAAAACACCATTGAGCCACCTGTGGCAATTACGGTTTTTTCTGCGCTGTATTCTTCACCAACAATGCCTTCGATTTTCAGCAGTTCCTTAACGCCCTTAGTGTCAATAATATCCTGTAGAGTTGTATTTTCTCTTTCGCAAATCAGTATGTCTGTATCCACAAAGTTGTAGCCCAGCTCCTTTGCAAGAATAACTCCAACTGTGCTTTTGCCACTGCCTGGCATACCGATTAAAACAATGTTTTTATTCATTTTAACATCTCTTTACTATATATCTCTAATATTCAGTGTGTCTGTACCTGCTTTGATAAGGGAACGAGAGGAGGTCAGCACAACAACGGTGTCACCCTTTTTGACAAGTCCTGTTTCAAGGGCCTTAGCCTTACTCTGCTCTGTAATTTCCTCAATGGTTTGCTTCTCCTCACAGAGAATTGATGTAATACCCCAGTAAAGGCACAGCTTTTTGCATACTGCCTCATCAGTAACAACTGCAATAATTGGGCATTTTGGTCTGTAGTGAGCCATAATTCTTGGCACGTGACCTGTTGCAGATTCAACAATAATTGCCTTTGCACCAATGTTTTCGGCAATAGTTTTGGCACTTGCACATAGGTTTTGTCTTAGAGATGAACCTACCTCATAGGTTTGAATCAAGCTTTCAAGGTTTGAAAATTCCCTGTGAGCCTCAGCCTCCTCACAAATTGAGGATAGAGCCTTAACACTTTCAACTGGGTACATACCTGCAGCAGATTCACCACTAAGCATAACTGCTGATGTACCGTCATAAACAGCGTTGGCAACATCGGAAATTTCTGCTCTTGTTGGACGAGGACAGGTTGTCATACTCTCTAGCATTTGTGTAGCTGTAATTACAAACTTGCCACGAAGAACCGTTTTGAAGATAAGTGCCTTCTGAATTTCAGGTAGCTCCATAAATGGAATTTCAACACCCATATCACCACGGGCAACCATAATTCCGTCAGATTCCTCAAGAATATCGTCAATATCGTCAACACCTGACTGACACTCAATTTTTGAAATAATGCCAATGTGGTCGCCACCGATGGATTCAACATAGTCGCGCAGAGTTCTAACATCGTCAGCATCACGAACAAATGAGGCTGCAATTACATTGATGCCCATTCTTAGACCAAAGGCAATATCCTCTCTGTCCTTTGCACTAACATAAGGCATATCAATTTTATAGTCAGGAATGTTTATGCTCTTGCGACTGCCAAGAACACCACCAACAAGAACCTTGCACACGATTTTATCGTCAAGAAGCTCTTTGATTTCAAGGGCAATTTTTCCGTCATCAAGAAGTAGCTTTAGACCCTTGCCAACTCTACCCTTTTTCAGCTTTTTCATTAGCTTTGGATAGCTAATTGACACACCCTCATTGTTGCCAATACATTCGTCCTTGTAAAGTGTAAATTCTTGACCTTCAACAATCTCAGTACTGCCACCATCAATGTGACCGATACGAACCTCTGGACCTTTTGTGTCAAGGAGAAGGGCAACATTCTTGCCACTTTCCTTAATTGCGCTTTTTACAATTTCAAAGGTTTTTTCAAGCTCGTCATAGTTGCCATGTGACATATTGAATCTTGCCACATTCATACCTGCATCAATCATTTTAAGTATAGTTTCCTTGTTGTTGCAGGCAGGACCTATTGTACAGATGATTTTTGTTTGTCGCATAGTTCTTTCCTCATTTCTATATACTCAATTCTCTATCTCAACACTTTTTAAGCACCCTAACTTGGCAATCCACCGTTAAATCAAGGCGACTAAGTGAATAAAGCTGTTGCTTTTTATCCTCTTTAATTCTGTTTATATGTGGCGTCATATCCAGCAAATTTTTTAAATCCTCACCCTCAAGGGAAAGAGGGAATGTAACCTTGCCTTGACACTCTGTTTTGAAGTAAGGTGACAAATCCTTTTGCTTTTTGTCCTGTTTAAAGACCTCTGAGTAAATTTCCCTTTTCAGTTCTATAAGGTGATTGTTACCGGCAGATACTTCTACTATTATGCCACCTTTTTTCAGCTTTTTGTGGTACTCCTCCCCAACAACAAGAGAAAATATTGCAGTTATGCAGTCCACACTGTTGTCCCTTAGTGGAAGATGTGATGCAGTTGCCACTGCCCAGAAATGCTCCTTGCTACGGCTACAGCACATTCTCACAGCATCCTTTGCAATATCTGTGCCAACAACATTTGCAAATGGCACAAGCTTTGCAATTTCCGTTGTGTAGTAGCCCTCGCCACAGCCAATATCAAGGTAGGTGTCATCACCACTTCTGTAGGTTGACACAAGCCTTGCTACCTCATCCTTAATGGGGGAATAATGCCCCTTTGACAAAAAGCTCCTTCTTGCCATTAGCATATCTTTGCTGTCACCTGGGTTAAGGCTCTTTTTCTGTTGTACCGGTAGCAGATTTATGTATCCCTGCTTTGCAAAGTCAAAACAATGGTTGTTTTTGCAAACAAGGGAATTATCCCTGCTTTTCAGCTCATTATTACATATAGGACAAGTGAACATAATTATCTTCCTTCTCATAGCTGTTTTTATTTTAACACGAGTAGCCACATACTGCAAGAAAAAATCCTGTTAAATATAATTTTATTTTTATCAAGTGTAAGAACAGGGGATATTTGGGTATAATATTCTTGGTGATGATTATGATACAAAGTCTTACAAAGCACAATATTACAATAAATACGGATTATGACAGAGGCAAGGTTACAGTACCTGTGGTGTATAGTGGAGATTATCTGAGAAATGAGATGCTTGACCTTAACCTTGCAAGGCTGTGTTGCACCCTTTGCTGTGCAAGTTACAACGAGGAAACTATTAAAAATGCCCTAAAATCAGCAGAGTTTAGCTCTATCAGAACATACTATACTGAGCCAACGGAAAATTCTGCATCCTTTGCTGTGGGGAAAAGGGACAAGAATATTTTTGTTATTTTCAGAGGAACAGAAGGGGCAGAGTGGTACAACAACTTCCGTACAGGTCTTGAGGACACCCACAGGGGCTACTATGAAACAGCAGAAGCCATTATGCCACTTTTAAGGGAGTATATTGAAAGCGATTGTTATTTGCTTTTTACAGGTCACAGCAGAGGTGGAGCTCTTAGTAACCTTATTTCTTCCCAGCTAATAAGGAGAGGTAGAGAAAATGTTTTTGCCTATACCTTTGGTTGCCCCAATATTACCACAAGGGAGGATGTGTATAGCAAAAGGTTTAGGAATATCCATAACTTCGTTTATGAGGACGATTTTATCACCCATTGTCCTTTGCCTGAATGGGGGTATTCTCGATATGGAAGTACGGTGAAGTTTAGAAACTCTGAAATTAAAATTGACAAGCTGAAACAGGCTTATAAGGAATTAACAGGCATTGATTACCTCACCTTTAAGGACTGTAAGGAGGATGTGGAAAACTTTACCGATACAGCCCTGCGACTTGCAAGTAACCCCTATGAATACTACAACAAGGGATATTTGGTGGACGAGGACTATATGACTCTTTATGATTACTTTCAGACAATTTGTGACCTTATGAGTGATAAAAAGAGCTTTAATGCAGGGATAACCCTACTTGCCACAAAGCTGTCAGCCTTTGCCCCTATTAGCAACTTTCTTGTTAGTGGCATTGATATTCCAAAGTTCATCTCCCAGGGCAGTGGAGAAAACTCCTGTGCAATGTTTGCCCATTCTTGTCTAAATTACCTCTGTCTGCTGAATACCCAAAAAATAAAAGCACCGTAAAGGAGAAAAGCCGTTGTTTTCTACAAGAAAGAATGTATAAGTTTGTACACCTTGAGTATTGAAAAAATTATATGGGAGATGATACAATGAAGCCATAGAAAGGTAGTTAGGAGGAAGTAGCTATGAAAAAACTGTTGTCAATAATTTTATCGGTTTTAATAATTTCATCGGTGTTAATATTACCAACTGTAGGTGTTGCAGAAAGCAGAGAATTTGTGACTGCATCAGAAATTATTCCTGATGATATGGAAACAAACACATACTATTTCTACTATCCACCGTCTTGGAGAAACGAATACAATGCTGTTTTTGATAGAAAGAGCTATGATTCCTGCGTTCCAGGTGTATTTTGGTGGGAGGGCCCTTACCCTTGTATAAATGAGCATCCTCATATTGGTTGCCTTATGGAACAGGGCGACAGTACCGACAAAAATATCTTTAAGACGGAACTTCCAAAGGGTACAACGGTTGGAGTTTCCTTTAATAATTTCACAGATGTTGAAAGATATGGCTTTGATGCCACAAATGATAAAAGATATTGGTTAGATCTTGACCTTGTAGGCAAGGATGGAACAGACTATTCCAATATGATTTTTGTATGTGAACAGGGTAAGTATTCTGACTTGGATATGACAGGATATTGGAATCCCTCTGGTGATTGGTTCTATTACTATGGAAACGGCAAGTATGGTGAGTACAAAACCCTTGCAGAGGCAGAAGAAAATGATGCAGTCCTCCAAAAGGGTCAGTATGAAAAGGGCGACCCATTTTTAGAGGATAATAACGAGCCTATAAAAATGCCTGTTGAAACTGCACCATCAACAGAAACAACTGTAACAGAAAAACCAACCACAACAGCACCAAAACCAACTGTAAAGCCTGTTGTTAAGGTTACATCTGTAAGCTTAAATGCAAGTTCAGTAATCCTCAGCAGAGGTAAGAAAACTACCCTTAGGGCAACAGTTACTCCAAGTAATGCAACGAACAAAAAGATTGCCTGGACTACAAGTAATTCAAGAGTTGCAACTGTAACACAAAGTGGTGTTGTAACAGCAAAATCAAAGGGTACAGCTTACATTAAAGCAAGTGCTTTGGACGGCTCAAAGAAGTATAGAAAGTGCAAGGTTACAGTTAAACAACCTGTAACCTCTGTTAGGACTTCTATAACAAAAAAGGCATTAAAGGTGAGGCAGTCATTTTACATCAAGGCAAGTGCATATCCTGCAAGTGCAAATGTAAAAACTGTGGCTTGGTCTGTAAACAGAAAAGGCATTGTAAAGCTTTCAGGAACAGCTACATACCCAGGTAGCTACATCAAAGTAACTGCATTAAAAAGAGGTACTGTATATCTGAAGGCAACAGCCAAGGACGGCTCAAGAAAGTATGGTCAATGTAAAATTATAGTTAGATAGAAAAATCCCACTGGCAACAGTGGGATAATTTTTACTTATTAAGGTCGGGTAGGGTTAGGCAGTATTCGTAAAATTCTTTAAGACTACCCTGCTGATACTTTGAGCAGTCAGCTTTTTCTCTGTTAATAAGGTCATCTGTAACAAGGTAGGTGCTTAGTCCTGCTCTTTCTGCTGACATATCCTCTATAACATCGTTGCCCACCATAAGAGTTTCCTCTGGATTGCAATTCGCCATACGACAGGTTTCCTCAAAATAGCCCTTACTTGGTTTGCAGAACTTTGAAGTTTCATATGTAGTGATTACCTTGAAATCCTCTTTGTTAAGCCCTGCCCACTTTATTCTTCTTTCAGTTGCTTTTTTTGGGAAAATAGGGTTGGTTGCCAAAACAACTGTATAGCCCTTGCCCTTTAGCTCCTCAACAATCTTTGATGCATAAGGATTTTGGTTAGTTGCGCTTTTTGTGTAAATAAACTCGTTTTCATAGTAGCTTTCAAAAAGCTCCGTATGGTTTAGAATATCCATACCTGCAACTGTGGCAGCCCTTGACCAAAACTTCATTTTGTTTGTCATACCACCGTCATTCTCATACATAGCGTCCATACCCTTTAATATGCTTTCCTTTAGGGTAAGTGGGTGTATTTTGTAGTAGGGGCATATTGCTTGAGTTATGGACTTAAAGTAAAGATTCAGAAAGCTCTTTAAGTCCATTGAAAGTAATGTTCCGTCTAAATCAAGAAAAATATTTTTAATCATTCTGTTCTCAATCTCCATATAGTTTATTTAGTTAGCTTTCATATTTACATATTCTGCGTGTAGCTTGCTGTAGGCAAAGCGTTGACTTCCGTATATGCTGTAATAGCCTGACAGCATATAGCTGATGCACACAGCTACCACAAAGTATGGTATGCCCTCTCCTCCAAAGAGCTCTACACTAAGCATAACTGATGCTATAGGGCAGTTTACCACACCACAGAACACAGCCACAATGCCAATGGCTGCTCCGAAGGTAGGGTCAAGACCCAAATGGTATCCAACGGTACAACCAAAGGTTGAGCCGATAAACAGTGTTGGCACAATTTCGCCACCCTTAAATCCAATAGCCATTGTAAGGGCAGTAAAAAGCATTTTCAGTATAAAGTCGTAGTAGTTTGAATGTCCCTCGTTGACGGCCTCTGCTATGGTTTCAGAGCCAAGACCTGTGTACTTGTCCCCAAAAATATACACCAAAGCTATGAAAAGTAAGCTACCTGCAATCATTCTGATGTAGGGGTTCTTAATGAGCTTTTGTAGCCACTTTTTGCAGTACTTCATAGCAAGGCAGAAAATTATGCTTACAAATGCACAGAGAATGGCAAGTAGTCCAACGCAGATAACAGGGACTATTGAAAGGTTTGGCAAAATAGGTGAATTGTAGTGGCTTTCAGCACCACCGTTTATAACCCAACTGACAGCAAAGGCTGACAGAGAAGAAACAACACAGGGTACAAATGCCGAGTAGTAAAGCACGCCAACAGCAATAACCTCCATAGCGAAAAAGGCAGCTGTTAAAGGTGTGCCAAAAAGTGCTGAGAATAGCGCACCCATTCCACACATAACTGCTGTGTTCATATCCTTGGAGTCAAGCTTAAAGCACCTGCCCACCTGTGCGCCAATGCCACCACCAACTGTCAGGGCTGCGCCCTCTCTACCGGCAGAGCCACCTAAAAGGTGGGTGATAAGGGTGCTGACAAATATTAGTGGGGCAATAATAATGGGCACACCTTTCCTGTGGCGAATGGAATGAAGTATCAGGTTAGTTCCACCGTCTTGAGAAAGGTTTGCCTTTTCGTACATAAATACAATGATAAGACCCAAAAACGGCATAAGAAAAAGCAGATTTGGGTATCCCTTGTGGAGGCTTGACATATAGGAAATACCCATATTGAATATTGTACCTATTGTACCTCCAACTATGCCGGTAATACCGGCTATAACAAGCCATTTTATAAAGACAAGGGCATATATGCAAACCCTCTTTGCCTTAATTCTGGCTATCCACAAAAAATCACTCAAAATTTCCATCTCCAATAGAGTAATTATACCACCAAAGGACAATAATATCTATATGACAAAATTACAAACCTTTTGGGAAATTAAATAATATGTTATTATAAAATTACAATTACTTGTTGGAGTAATTGGGTACAAAGGATGGTATTATGAAGAAAATAGTTCTTGTTGGAACAGGTATGGTTGGTATGAGCTTTGCCTATGCATCTCTTAATCAAAATCTTTGTGACGAGCTGGTGCTGATTGATATTAACAAAGAAAGGGCAAAAGGGGAGGCTATGGATTTAAACCACGGACTTGCATTTTCAAGGTCCTCTATGAAGATATTTGCAGGGGAATATACCGACTGCTCCGATGCTGACATTGTGGTAATCTGTGCCGGAGTTGCCCAGAAAAAGGGTGAAACCCGACTGGAACTTCTTAACAGAAACGCAGAGGTTTTTAAGTCCATTGTTTCCCCTGTGTGTGAGTCTGGCTTTAAAGGGGTTTTTCTGGTGGCAACCAATCCTGTGGATATTATGACAATGGTGACAAAAAAGCTGTCAGGCTTCCCTGATGAAAGAGTTATGGGTACAGGCACAACCCTTGATTCTGCAAGGCTTAGGTATCTTGTAGGACAGTATTTTGGCATCAATCCTCGTAGCGTCCACGCATATGTTATGGGTGAACACGGTGACTCGGAGTTTGTGCCTTGGAGTCAGGCTCTGCTTTCAACAAAGCCTGTTTATGATGTTGTTAAGGACAATAGCACAAGGTTCACCTTGGAAGGCCTTGAAAATATTGCAGAGCAGGTTAGACACTCTGCATACAAAATTATTGAGGCTAAGGGCGCAACCTACTATGGAATTGGTATGGCTATTGTACAAATTTGCAGAGCAATTTTGCAGGACGAAAATTCTGTGTTGACAATATCCTGTAATTTGCAGGGTGCATATGGAGAAAGAGGAGTCTGTGTTGGCGCACCTGCTATTATCAACAAAAACGGTGTAAAAACTCTTATTGAGCTTTCCTTAACTGATGAAGAAACAGAAAAACTAAAGGAAAGCTGTAGGGTTCTTAGAGAACATTTTTCAAAAATTGAATTTTAGTAGTGAACAGCCCTTTACAAATGGGTTTTAACGCAGTATAATTATTGTATAATATATATATATATATATTGATAATTTGTTAAAATTTATAAAATGTGTACAATGTAAATCGGATTGGAGGTCACTATGAAAAAGAAAGTATTAGCCTGTGTTTTGGCTTTGGGAATGACTGTTTCTGCCCTGCCTTTTACTGCAAATGCACAGCCACTTATAAAGTACGGCGATGTAAACGGGGATGGAAAGGTGGATGTGACTGACGGTGCCATAATTCAAAAGGCAATTACAAGGGATTATGATATACAAAAAATCTTTGATATGGCAGACTTTAACGGTGACTTGGAAGTAAATGTTCAGGATGTTACCGACTTACAGAAGATGCTATGTGGAAAGGACTACAGATATATTCATCAGACTATGGCTGTTGAATATGGCTATAAGAGTATCCCTGCTGATGCAGTAAAAATTGACTATAATGTTGACAAGGAGTTCAATGACGACCCAGTATGGGGCAAGACATTCCACACAGGGCAAAGCACCAACTACCTATATACAATTATCCGTAATACAGATGAGTACAAGTATTATTTCCTTGAGGATAGCGAAGTATATAATGAGGAGTATTTTGAGAACAATGCACTTGTGTTCTTATATGAATTCTCTAATAGTGCAAGTAACACTTACACAGTGGATAATATGTATGTAAAGGGCGATACCCTTATTATTGAAGAAACTTCAGAGATGTACAAATTTGGAGCAGATATGTTTGGAAGATTCCACAAGTTCTTTACCGTTAAAAAGGCTGATGTGGAGGGTGTTAACAGCTTTGGCTTTAAGGTAACAACGATATACAAATAATAACAAAACGGACTGTTTATGCAGTCCGTTTTTTGAATATCCATATTTTGTTGTTATACATAAACATCACTATTGCCATTAGCACAATTATAATGTAGCCAATTACAGAAAGGTAGTCTGGGGTGTCACCAAAGACAAAGAAACCAAGTCCTGCTGCAAAAATAATTTGGCTATAATCATAGACGGAAACCTCCTTGGCAGGAGCATAGGTGTAGGCTGATGTTATGGCGAATTGACCTCCGGCTGCTGAAACACCTGCCATAAGCAGTGAAAACAGCTGAAACGGTGTGAACATCTGAAAGTTCATTATCATTAGTGGCAACAGCACAATGGAGCTAAACCCTGAGAAAAACAGCACTATAAAACTGCCTTTTTCTCCCCTTGTGCCAAGTAGTCTTACCATTGTGTAGGCAAAGCCTGCGCACATTCCACCAATAAGTCCTGCAAGGGAGGGTAGCCACTCTGCACTTGAAAAATCAGGCTTAATTACAAATACAGCCCCTACAAATGCACCGATTACAATAAGCCCTTGAGTAAGGCTTAGCTTTTCCTTGAGAATAAGCAGGGAGAATATTATTACGAAAAATGGTGACATTTTGTTGAGGATAGAGGCATCACTTAACACAAGGTGGTCAATGGCGTAGAAGTTACAGATTATCCCCAGAACACCAAAGCCTGACCGTAGCAGTAGGTAGGGTAAATTTTTCTTGTTAAAGTGAAAATTCTTTCTGTCCTTTAGCACCATAAACAGAGCAAAGAAAAATGCTACAAAGTTTCGGAAAAAAGCCTTTTCAAAGGTGGGTAAATCCCCTGATAGCTTTACAAACATATTCATAAGGGCAAAGCAAAAGGCTGACAGCACAATATACACAATGCCCCTATACTTTTTAGGTATTGTCATAATTACACTTCTTTTCTTTGTGAAATCTTCTAAAAATTCTATACCCTATTATAGCACATTAAACAAGAGTGTCAATTTGGTATTGACAAAAAATTCATTTGGGTGTATGATTGTTCCACAATTTGATTTAACACTTTAAAGTGACTAAACCGTTGACCAAGAGTGAGTAAGCCTTATGAGGATTTTCAGAGAGCTGTCGGTGGGTGCAAGACAGTAATTGTAGTAAGGAAGAATGGACTTGGGAGGGCAGACCGAAATGAAAAGAGTAGGTTCTGACGGAAACCTCTACCGTTATCTAAAGAGGGGTATGTGATGGCATACTAATGAGTGGGTATTTTTATATCAATTTGGGTGGTACCGCAGAAGTTTAGCTTTTGTCCCTTAGTAGGGACAAAGGCTTTTTTTATTGCAAAAATAATAAATGAAGAAAGGAGTAGGCTATGTATAATTTAAGCTTTGATGAGGTAAAGTCATACAGTAGTTATGATGTTATACCTGTCAGCAGAGAAATTTATGCTGATATTATCACACCGATTACATTGCTTCGCAAAATTGCAGACAAGTACAAAAATTATTATTTATTAGAAAGCATTGAGGGTGGCGAAAAGTGGGCAAGATACAGCTTTTTCGGCTTTGACCCAAAGGCGAGATTATATTGTAAGGACAAAGTTGTTACCATTGAGGGCGAGGGTGCAAAAACTGTTAAGACAGAAAAGCCTCTTGAGGTGCTAAGAGAATACATTAGCCACTACAAAACTCCTGTCATTCCCAACAATCCTCCCTTTACTGGTGGTCTTGTTGGCTACTATGGTTACTCAATGATTGGTTATGCAGAGCCAAAGCTAAAGCTGAAAGATAGCGAATTCAATGATTTTGATGTTATGCTCTGCGACAAAATAATTGCCTATGACCACTTAAAACAGAAGATAACAGTTATTGTTAATATGAAAACTGATGATATGGAAAATCAGTACAACAAGGCAATAAGGGATATTGAAGAAATTGTCAGTATGATTAAGAGTGATATGCCTAAGTCAGAACTTTCCTCCAACGGTAAAGTCAGTTTTAAATCAAACTTTACAGAGGAAGAATACGCAGAGGTTGTGAACAAAACAAAGGAATACATTTACAACGGAGATATTTTTCAGGCTGTTATTTCAAGAAGATTTGAAACAGAGTATAAAGGTAGCCTTTTAAACGCCTACAGAGTTCTAAGGGTTACTAATCCCTCTCCATATATGGTGTTTATGAAAATCGGTGATAATGAGATAATCTCCACCTCCCCTGAAACCTTGGTTAGGTATCAACAGGGCAGACTGACAACCTTTCCTATTGCAGGTTCTCGTCCTCGTGGCAAAACCTACAAGGAGGATATTGCTCTTGAGAAAGACTTGCTAAGTGACGAAAAGGAGCTTTCCGAACACAATATGCTTGTTGACCTTGGACGAAATGACCTTGGCAGAATTTCAAAATTTGATTCAGTTGAGGTTACAGAGTATATGAATGTTCTTAGGTACTCAAAAATTATGCACATCTGTTCAGAGGTGCAAAGTGATGCAAGAGATGATGTAGATGCCTTTGATGCCATTGAGGCTGTTCTTCCTGCAGGTACACTTTCAGGTGCTCCAAAGGTGAGAGCCTGTGAGATTATAGAGGAGCTTGAAAAATGCCCTCGTGGTATTTATGGTGGAGCTATTGGCTATGTTGACTTTAACGGAAATATGGATACCTGTATTGCAATCCGTATGGCATCAAAAACAGGCAACAAGGTTTATGTTCAAGCCGGTGGTGGCATAGTTGCTGATAGTGTTCCTCACAACGAATTTATGGAAAGCTACAACAAGGCCTTGGCTGTTATGAATGCCATTACAAATGCAGAGGAGGTAGAGCTATGATACTTTTGATTGATAACTACGACAGCTTTTCCTACAATTTGGTGCAAATGGCAGGTAGCATAAATCCCGATATTAAGGTGGTAAGGAACGACAGCTTGACAGTTGAGGAAATTGAGGAAATGAACCCCTCCCACATTATAATTTCCCCAGGCCCAGGGTTTCCAAAGGATGCAGGAATTTGTGAGGAAGCCATAGATTATTTTAAGGGTAAAATTCCAATTTTAGGAGTGTGCCTTGGGCATCAAGGAATATGTCAGGTTTTCGGAGCAGAAATTACTCACGCAAAAAACCTTATGCACGGCAAGAAAAGTACAGTTAATGTTGACAGCACATCAAAAATATTTGCAGGTATTGGTGACACAATGGAGGTGGCAAGATACCATTCCCTAATAGCAAAAAGAGAAACCATACCTAACTGTCTAAAGATAATTTCAGAAATTGACGGTGAGGTTATGGCTGTGGAGCATAGGGATTATGAAATCTACGGACTACAGTTCCACCCAGAAAGCATACTTACAACAAACGGCAAAAGGTTAATGGAGAATTTTCTAAGTATAGGAGTTGAACAAAATGATTAGAGAAGCTATAGATTTGGTGGTACAGGGCAAGGACCTTGACAGAGAAACAACAAGACAGGTTATGGAAGAAATTATGAACGGAGAGGCTACATCCTCACAAATGGGTTCATTCCTTACAGCTCTTAGAATAAAAGGGGAAACCATTGATGAAATAACAGCCTGTGCAGAGGTTATGCGTTCAAAGTCTGACCACATTTGTGTTGACTACCATGTTTTGGAGATTGTGGGAACAGGTGGTGACGGTACAGGAACCTTCAACATTTCCACCACATCAGCATTTGTAATTGCATCAGCAGGTGTGCCTGTTGCAAAGCACGGTAACCGTTCAATGAGTTCTAAATCTGGTTCAGCTGATTGCCTTGAAAGTCTTGGTGCTAACCTTTCAATAACTCCAGAGAAATGCAGGGAAATTCTTGATACCTGTGGTATGTGCTTTATGTTTGCTCAAGCCTTCCATAAGTCAATGAAGTATGTTGCCCCAACTCGTAGGGAAATTGGGGTAAGGAACATTTTTAACATCCTGGGACCACTGACAAATCCTGCAAATGCCACAATGCAGGTTATGGGTGTGTATAGCAAGGACTTGTGTGAGCCACTTGCTCAGGTCCTTAGTAACCTTGGTGTTGAAAGAGGTATAGTGGTTTATGGCTGTGACGGTATGGACGAGGCTAGTGTTATCGACAAAACCTACTGTGCCGAAATTAAAAATGGTGAAATAACTACCTACTACATCACCCCTGAAGAAATGGGACTTGGAAGATACCAAATGTCTGACCTTATGGGTGGTGACGGAAAGGCTAATGCAGAGATTACCATTGATATTTTAAGTGGCAAGGAAAAGGGTGCAAAAAGAGATGCAACTCTCCTTAATTCAGCTATCGCCCTGTATGTTGCCAACAAGGCTGACAGCATAAAGTCAGGTGTAAAATTGGCAGAGGAGCTTTTGGACAGCAAAAAGGCCCTTGCAAAAAAGGATGAGTTTGTTGCTCTGACAAATTCTTAAGGTGATAAAATGACAATACTAAATGAAATCGCAGAATATACAAGAGAAAGATATAGAAAGCAGGAGCAGACTCTACCCCTTGAGGTGGTGAGAAAAAAGGCTCTTGCTATGGATAGTAACACAGGCTTTCCTTTTAAAAAGGCACTTGCCAAGGAGGGCTTATCCTATATTTGTGAGGTGAAAAAGGCAAGTCCAAGCAAAGGGCTAATTGCAGAGAACTTTCCATATGTAGAAATTGCAGAGGATTATGAAAAAGCAGGTGCATCTGCAATTTCCTGCCTAACAGAGCCAAAGTATTTTATGGGTGAGAATAAGTACCTTGAAGAAATTTCCTCTGCTGTGGATATTCCGATTTTAAGAAAGGACTTTACAGTATGCCCCTATCAGATTTATGAGGCAAAGATTCTGGGGGCATCGGCAGTACTTCTCATTTGTGCCTTACTGACAGATAGTGAGTTAAGGGAATATTTATCCCTAACCCACTGCCTCGGAATGTCTGCCCTGGTGGAGGCTCATACAGAGGAGGAAGTAAAACAGGCTCTCAACTGCAAGGCAGAGATTATCGGCGTTAATAACAGGAATTTGAAGGACTTTACTGTGGATATAAACAACTGTGTAAGGCTTAGAAAATTGGTACCAGATAATATTCTCTTTGTGGCAGAAAGTGGAATAAAAACAAATGAACATATTAAAATACTGAAAAATGCAGGAGTAGATGCTGTCCTCATAGGAGAAACTCTTATGAGAAGTGAAAATAAAAAACAGGCTCTACTTGACCTTAATGGCGAAACATTGTAAAATATAGAGGATTATGAGAAGAAAAGGAGATGACGGAAATGTCAAAGGGATATTTTGGCAAACACGGTGGACAGTTCATACCTGAAACTTTGATGAACGCAATATATGAGCTGGAAGACGCTTATGAGCATTACAAAAATGACCCTGAGTTTGTGTCAGAGCTTGACACTCTGCTAAGGGAATATGCAGGCAGACCATCTTTATTATATTACGCAGAAAAAATGACAAAGGACTTAGGTGGTGCTAAGATTTACCTCAAGAGAGAGGACTTAAATCACACAGGCTCACACAAGCTGAATAATGTTCTTGGTCAGGTGCTACTTGCTAAGAAAATGGGCAAAACAAGGGTTATTGCAGAAACAGGCGCAGGACAGCACGGCGTTGCAACAGCCACAGCAGCTGCCCTTATGGGTATGGAATGTGAAATTTTTATGGGCAAGGAGGACACCGACCGTCAAGCTCTCAATGTATATAGAATGAAACTCCTTGGTGCAAAGGTTCACGCTGTTACAAGTGGCACAATGACACTAAAGGATGCAGTTAACGAAACCTTTAGGGAGTGGACAAACAGAATTGAGGACACACACTATGTTCTTGGTTCAGTTATGGGGCCACACCCATTCCCAACTATTGTAAGGGATTTTCAGAGTGTTATCAGCAGAGAAATTAAGGCGGATATTCTGAAAAAAGAGGGAAGATTGCCTGATGTTGTTATGGCTTGTGTTGGTGGTGGAAGTAATGCCATTGGTGCTTTCTTCGACTTTATTCCAGATAAAGATGTAAGGCTGATTGGCTGTGAGGCTGCCGGTAAGGGTGTTGATACAGAAATGACTGCTGCCACTATGGCAACAGGTACAGAGGGTATTTTCCACGGTATGCACAGCTACTTCTGTCAGAATGAATTTGGTCAGATTGCCCCTGTTTACTCAATTTCTGCAGGTCTTGATTATCCTGGAGTTGGACCAGAACACGCAAACCTTAAGGATATTGGCAGAGCAGAGTATGTGCCTATTACTGATGACGAGGCTGTTAATGCATTTGAATATCTTTCAAGAACAGAGGGTATTATTCCTGCCATTGAGTCCTCTCACGCCGTTGCCTATGCTATGAAGTTAGCTCCAACAATGGATAAGGATAAAATTATTGTGGTGAACCTTTCCGGTAGAGGTGACAAGGATGTGGCAGCTATAGCAAGGTACAGAGGGGAGAAGCTTTATGAGTAAAATTACAGATGCTTTTAAAAATGGCAAGGCCTTTATTCCCTTTGTAACAGCAGGGGACCCTTGTCTTGAGATTACAGAACAGCTACTGATTGAAATGGACAAAAACGGTGCTGATATTATTGAGGTTGGTATTCCTTTTTCCGACCCTGTTGCAGAGGGTGTGGTTATTCAGGAGGCTGACATTAGAGCCCTTTCTGTTGGCACAACAACAGACAAGATTTTTGATATGCTGAAAAGGGTAAGGAAGAAGCTTTCCTGTGGAGTTGCCATAATGACCTACGCAAACCCTGTTTATGCCTACGGAGCAGAAAAGTTTTTAAGCAACTGTAGGGAAATAGGTGTTGACGCTTTAATTGTTCCCGATGTTCCCTATGAGGAAAGGAATGTTTTTAAACCTGTATGTGAAAGCTACGGAGTGGATTACATCTCCTTTATTGCTCCAACAAGTGAAAGCAGAATACAGATGATTGCCAAAGAGGCGAAAGGGTTTTTATACTGTGTTTCTTCCCTGGGTGTTACAGGGGTAAGGGAGGAAATAAAGACAGATATTTGCAAGATGATTAGCCTTGCCAAAAAGGTTAGTGATGTTCCCTGTGCAGTTGGCTTTGGTATTTCAACTCCTGAACAGGCAAAGGCTATGGCAGAATATGCTGACGGTGTTATTGTTGGCTCGGCTATTGTGAAAATCTGTGGAAAGTATGGCAAGGACTGTGTCCCATATGTTGCCAAGTATGTAAAGGAAATGAAAGAAAGTATCCTATAAGCAGGAGGAAGTATGAATTACGATTTAATCGCCCTTGATATGGACGGAACACTTTGTGACGATAACAAGGTCATTCCAAAGGAAAATATAGATGCAATTATAGAGTTGCAGAAAAGTGGCAAAACTGTTGCCATTTCAACAGGTCGCCCCGAAAGTGGAATTCTTCCATTTATTAAGGACTTGCACCTTGAAGAATATGGTGGACTTGTTATGTCCTATAACGGTGGCAGAATCTACGATGTGAAAAATGAAAAAGTCCTTTATAACAGAGCCTTTCCAAAGAAGATGTTAAAGCCTGTTATGGATATTGTAAAGGGTAGCTCAATTACAGTATCATCACCTCTTGATAAAATTATCTATGCAGGTAATGCCCTTAATGATTATTCCTACACAGAGTCAAAAATCATCAATATTCCCTTTGAGTTCAGAGAGGATTTTATTACCCTTGATGTTGAGATGAATAAGCTACTTCTGATTGACACACCAGAGGTTATTGCAAAATACTATCCAATTATAAAGGATACCTTTGAGCCACAGCTCCATGTGTTCCTTAGCGAACCATTTTTCCTTGAAATAACCCCTCCGAATATTAACAAAGGACAGGGGCTCCACTCCCTTGCAGAAATTACAGGTATTCCTGTTAAGAATATGATTGCTATGGGAGATTCCTTTAACGATATTGAAATGCTAAAGGAGGCAGGTCTGGGTGTTGCTATGGGAAACGCAAAAGAGGGAGTTTCCGACTATGCAGATATGGTTACAGTTAGCAACAATGATTGTGGTGTTGCAAAGATTATAAGGGAGTTTATGCTTTAGCTTAAAGATTTGTATATTGTTTATTAACACAATATTCACAACTTATGAAATATAGCCAAATTATGGCCGTAAAAATTGTTATTCAGCGCAGTTTGTAATTCTTTTATAGAAATATAAACTGCGCTTTTAATTTTATAATAATACTGTGTAATAATGTAAAATCAGTAAAAGGAGATTAAGCCGATGAAAAAGTTTTTAGCAATCCTAATGGTTTTATGCATTGCAGTATCAGCCGGTATGGTTTCGGTTTCTGCTGTGGATTCTAACCAAAAGGAAGTTGGTGCAACAGGTATAACAGTTCACTATTATACCGAAAAGGGTACACCAAGCGTTTACTACTGGAATTCACTTCCAACTAACCTTGAAACAAGCTATCCTGGTCCTAAGATGACAGCTGAGGGTGACAACTGGTATAAGTACACAATCAGCAACGTTACAAAGGTAAACCTAATGTTTGTTGAAAGCAACGGAACTCAAAGTGCCGAGCTAACAAGAAATACTGACAGTGGTAAAAATGAATTTTGGTACAAGAACCGTTGGTTCAACAAGCTACCATCCTCAACTGAAACTGAAAGAACAGACCTTCGTGAGGATTCAATTTACTTTATAATTACCACAAGATTCTATGATGGCGACACAAGCAACAATGTTCATTGTTGGGATGACACCAAGGCTAATAACCCTGATTCCGACCCTGCTTGGAGAGGTGACTTCAAGGGACTTATTCAGAAGCTTGACTATATCAAGGCTCTTGGCTTCTCTGCAATTTGGATTACTCCTGTTGTAGAAAACGCATCTGGCTATGACTATCACGGTTATCACGCATTTGACTTTTCAAGGGTTGACCCAAGATATGAGTCTGATGATTGCACATACCAGGATTTAATTGATGCTGCCCACGAAAAGGGACTTAAAATTATACAGGATGTTGTTTGGAACCACACAAGTAACTTTGGTGAGGCTTTCCTTGCTCCTATGTTCACAAAGGACTATAGCAATCTTGAAGATGTTTCCTGTATGAATCTTATGGAGAACAGCACCCTTTCAAAGGTTGCTCCTAACTATGACTCCCTTGCAGGCGAACTTCAGTATGCTAAAAGACTTGATACAATGAAGGAAGATGCAAACGACACTAATCACTACTATCACCACGACAAGGGCTTAAGCTACGGCTCTTACACAGAGCAGACAGGTCAGATGGCTGGTGACTGTGTTGATATCAATACAGAAAATCCAACAGTTGTTAAGTATATAACAGACTGCTACAAGCAGTATGTAGATATGGGTGTTGATGCTTTCCGTATGGATACAGAAAAGCATATCAACCGTTGGACTCTTAATAATGCTTATTTCCCTGTGTTTAACGCATATGAAAACTTCCACATTTTCGGTGAGGTTTGCGCAAGATACCACGGTGCTTATAACGAAGGTGGTTCTTCCGACTCCTGCTTCTTCTACACTTGGAAAGAAACAGACAGTGCTTGGCAAAACAACTGGAGCAATACTGATTGGAAGTCCAATTACGATAATTCTGTAAAGCACTTCCAGGCATATCAGAATAGGTCTTTCAGTGAAACAAGTACAAATGCAAACCTTAACGGTATTAACTACCATACACCTGACTACAGCAAGGCAAATGGCACAAGTACTATTGACTTCCCAATGCACTGGGCGTTTAAGAATGCAAGTGATGCCTACAGAGCAGCTCTTTCAGAGGACTCCCTGTATAACGATGCAACTTGGGCAGTAACCTATGTTGACTCCCACGACTATGGTCCTGACGGACAGGAAAAGAACCGTTACAGAGGTGGTACACAGGCTTGGGCAGAGAATATGAACCTTATGTTTACATTCCGTGGAATCCCTTGTATTTATTATGGTTCAGAGGTAGAGTTTAAGAACGATGTTCCGATTGATGTTGGTCCTAACCAGCCACTTGAGCAGACAGGCCGTGCATACTATGGCGACTACCTTGAGGGTTCGGTTACAGCATCTGACTTTGGCAAATATACAGCAAGTGGTACAGTGGCATCAACACTTAATTCCCCACTTGCAAAGCACCTTGCAAAGCTCAATCAGATTCGTAGAGCAATTCCTGCTCTCCAAAAGGGTCAATATACAAATTCTTCATCTTATGTAAGTGGTAATATGGCTTATATCAGAAGATATACAAGTGCTGATGAGGGCGATTCCCTTGCTTGCGTAGCATTAAGTGGTGGCGCAACATTTAAGGGTATTCCAAACGGTACATATATTGATGCCGTAACAGGTGACACAAAGCAGGTTACAAATAATACTCTTACAGTTAGCAGTATCGGTCAAGGTAATATGAGAGTTTATGTTTGCTGTGCATCTGGATTTAATGGTATCTCCGGTGCTATCGGCGAAACAGGTCTTACTTACCTTAAGTAAGCTATTCTAAAAGCAAATATTCCCCCAGCTACGGCTGGGGGTTTTGTGCGTAAATGGTGAAGATATGAGTGGAAGAAAATTTTTTGGCAATAAATATATTTCGGTGTTTTTGGCACTTCTTTGCGTTACCCTTTGGGGAACTGCCTTTCCTGTTATAAAAAGCTGTTACACCTTGTTTAGTATTCCTGCCCAGGACTACAGTAGCAAGGTGCTGTTTGCAGGGTACAGGTTCTTTCTTGCAGGAGTTATGGTGCTTTTTGTTGGCATTATTTCAAGGAAAAAGTTTATCTATCCCACAAAGAGGGATATTCTCCCCATAGGTGTTTTGGGCTTTTTGCAAATTTTTTTGCAGTACCTTTTTTCTTATATTGGACTTTCCAACACCACAGGAACAAAAACCTCTGTCATTACTGCCCTTGGTACATTTTTTGGTGTGTTACTTACACCTTTGTTTTTCAAAAGGGATAGCCTAACTGTAAAAAAGATTGTGGGTTGCGCAGTTGGCTTTGCAGGTGTAGTGGTGATAAATTTGCAGGGTATAACAGAGGGTGGCTTTGCCTTTTTAGGGGAGGGCTTTGTTGTCCTCTCGGCAATTATGGCAACTGCTGGTAGTTTGTTCAGCAAGAAGGTTTCGCAGGGGCGAAACCCTATGACTGTATCTGCCTATCATTTGCTCTTTGGTGGTGCAGGCCTTATTATTGTTGGCCTGATTTTTGGTGGTTCGCTACAATTTACTGACCTTAAAATGGTGCTTATGCTACTGTACTTAGGTTTGGTGTCTGCTGTTTCCTTTACATTGTGGACAGCTTTGCTAAAGTACAACAGGGCATCAAAAATACTGATATTTAACCTGTTAATACCAATTTTCGGCACAGTTTGGAGTGGCATACTCTTAGGTGAGGAAGTGCTTAGCATTTACAATGTGGTGTCAGTACTGCTGATTTCAGTGGGAATTATCCTTGTGAATATTCAGAAAGGGAGGAAAGAAAATGAAGATTAAAGGTGCAGTTTTTGATATGGATGGCGTTCTCCTAAACTCGGAAATACTCTATCAAAGATTTTGGCTTGAGGCTCTAAAGAGCTTTGGCTATGACGCTAATAAAAACCATATTATGGCTCTCCGTTCCCTAACAGGCAAAAAAGCAGAGGAAAAACTACATAGCTTTTTTGGCAATAGCTTGGATTACCCTTCTGTTAAGGCAAAACGAATTGAGCTTATGGATGAATTTGTAGAGGAAAATGGTGTTGAAATGAAGTATGGCGCAGACATACTTCTGCCCTACCTTAAGGATAAGGGTGTTCGCCTTGCTCTTGCAACCTCATCTCCCTATGAAAGGGCGAAAAACCACCTGTCAAGGGTGGGGCTATTCCAATATTTTGATGAGATTTGCTGTGGCAATATGGTGGCAAATTCCAAGCCTGCTCCTGATATTTACCTCTTCGCTTGTGAAAAACTCGGTCTTGCCCCACAGGATTGTATCGCAGTTGAGGACTCCCCAAACGGTGCTTTGTCAGCTATAGGTGCAGGTTGCAAGACAATTTTCGTTCCTGACCTAAGCCCCTGTCCAAAGGATTTGCAGGAAAAGGTGTTTGCAGTTTGTGAAAATCTTGAAGAAATTAAAAAAATTGTAATTTAGTCTTGACTTTATAACTTTATAGTTGTATATTATTCTATAGTGCTTAGCACTCTCACGGTTAGAGTGCTAAAATATTTCAAAAGAAGGTTATTTTATGGCTAAAAAGCAGTTCAAGTCAGAGTCCAAAAGACTTCTTGACCTTATGATTAACTCAATCTACACAAACAGAGATATTTTCCTCCGTGAAATTATCTCCAATGCAAGTGATGCTATTGACAAGCTTTGCTTCAAGAGTCTGACTGACAGTAATGTTGGTATGGATAGAAGTGATTTTAGGATTGAAATTTCAGCAGACAAGGAGGCTCGTACACTTACAGTTTCCGATAACGGTATTGGTATGGATAGCGATGACCTTGAAAACAACCTTGGCGTAATTGCTTCTTCTGGTTCATACAAGTTTAAGCAGGAAATGGAAGAAAAGGACAAAGAGGATATTGACATTATCGGTCAGTTTGGTGTTGGTTTCTACTCTGCATTTATGGTGGCAAAGGAAATCACCGTTATCACAAAGAAGTACGGAAGTGACACAGCTTATAAGTGGAATAGTACAGGTGCAGACGGCTACACAATTACTGAATGTGAAAAGGACAAGGTTGGTACTGACATTATTATGGTTCTCAAGGACAACACCGATGAGGACAGCTATGATGATTACCTTGAACAGTACAAGCTTTCTTCTCTAATTAAAAAGTACAGCGACTACATCCGTTATCCTATTGAAATGGAAATGAAGAAGTCCAGAGTTAAGGAAGAAACAAAGGATAGCGATAAGCCAGAGTATGAGGATTATTTTGAAAAGGAAACTCTGAACTCAATGGTTCCTCTATGGCAAAAGCCAAAGAAAGATGTAACAGACGAGGAATACAACAACTTCTATATGGAGAAGTTTATGGATTACAACGAGCCACTAAAGGTTATTACAACCTCTGTTGAAGGCGTTGTTACCTACAAGGCTATGTTGTTCATTCCTTCAAAAACTCCATATAACTACTTCACAAAGGAATACAAAAAGGGCCTACAGCTTTATTCCTCAGGTGTTCTAATTATGGATAACTGCGAGGACCTATTGCCTGAGCATTTCCGTTTTGTAAAGGGTGTTGTAGATTCCCCAGATGTTAGCCTTAACATTTCAAGAGAAATGCTACAGCAGGATAGAGTGCTAAAGCAGATGGAAAAAACTCTTGAGAAGAAAATCAAAAATGAACTTTCTTCAATGCTGAAAAAGGATAGAGAAAGCTATGAAAAGTTCTGGTCAGCCTTTGGTATTCAGCTAAAGTATGGTTGTGTAAGCGACTTTGGCGCACATAAAAATGACCTACAGGATTTACTTATGTTCTATTCTGGCAAGGAAAAGAAGCTTATCACCCTTGCAGAATATGTTGAAAATATGAAAGAGGACCAGAAGTACATCTACTACGCAACAGGTGAAAGCATTGACTCCATTGACAGACTACCTGTTCTTGAGCTTCTGAAGGAAAAGGACTACGATATTCTCTACCTTACAGATGAGGTTGACGAGTTCTGTATGCAGAGCATCATTAACTACAAGGAAAAGAATTTGCGTTCTGTTCTCAACGATGACATTGGACTTCCAGAGGAAGAAAACAAGGAAACCGAGGAGGAAAAGAAGTCCAGCGAGGGTATAGTGAACTTTATGAAGGAAACCCTTGGTGACAAGGTTGCCGATGTTGTTGTCAGCAAAAAGCTAAAGAGCTACCCTGTTGTTCTAACAGCAAAGGGTGGAGTTAGCTTTGAAATGGAAAAATACCTTAACCAGATGAATCCAGAGGGTGGTGTAAAGGCCGAGAGAGTCCTTGAAATCAACCCTAATCACGAAACTGTTAAGGCTATGATGAGCTATATTGACACCGATATGGAAAAGGCAAAGAACTACTGTCAGTTACTTCTAAGTCAGGCAATACTTATGGCAGGTCTTGAGCTTGATAATACAGCAGACTACACAAGCCTTGTACTTTCACTAATGAACTAATATAAAATATTGGGCTGTCCGTTTGGACAGCCCATTTAGCATTTGTTGTCTATTTAACTGTTTTGTAAAGTTTATTTGCATAGATTACTACTACAATCTGGGTGAGAAGAAAAACTCCAATTTCTGCAAATAAAAGAACTGTAGCGTATTCTCCCAAGGCAATTCCCACAAGACCTGCAACAACTCCTACTGCACCGGCAATAACAGCAAGGAACCCACCAAGTCTGTTGGCTTTTTTCCACACATATTCGCTGTTAAGTGTTGCTTTTATTCTGATTCCTGTAACGGAATTTTGCTTTAGCTTTGGCATAATGTTGCCGATGAACATAAATAACAAGCTAATAAAAATTGTAATTATTCCGAAAACAAGGTTTTTATCAAGGGCTGTTGCTGTGGTGGTCATAATCATAAGGGTCCAAAATAATACAAGTAAAAAGACGAAAATTCCTGTAAAAATCTTTTGAGTGTATTTTTTGTTTTTGCTCTTTAAATTCATATATTCTGCAATAAGGTTATATATTGCGTAAATCAGGCAAAGTGCAAATGGAATACCTGCTAAAATCATTAGCTCCCACTTTGAGCCGTATCTGTCAACCTCACCGTTTAAGTTGAAGTGCATTGGCACAATGGTGTTTGGCACTAAGAATGTAATGTAAAGTGCTACAAGTCCTGCGTTGATTGCCGAAATAATGAGATAAATATATTTTTTCATTTTAGTTTTCTCCTCTCTTTGTAAGGTCTGAAAGTGTGGTGAGAATTTCATCAAACACACTTGTGTTAAGGGAATAAACCATATTTTGTCCCTGCTTTTCGCCGTCAACCATATCTGCCTGTTTAAGTATATTCAGGTGGTTGCTGATTGAGGGTTTTGTCATATTAAAATGTTCTGCGATTTCTCCTGCATTCATATCCCTGCTTTTTAGTAGCTCAAGGATTTTTCTCCTTGTTGGGTCGGCAAGAGCCTTCCATACATCACCCATTGTATCACTCCTTTTAGTTATTTAGATAAATTTCTAACTATCTACATTATACACCCATAATTTTGTTTGTCAATAGATATTTAGAAAATTATCTAAATGTTTTTATAATAAAATTGCTCCCAATAAATGGGAGCATAGTTTTATAATCCTAAAACATTTGTTGCAATTAAGAAATAAACTACAAGGCTAATTGCATCAACAATGGTTGTAATAAAAGGCGAAGCCATAACTGCAGGGTCAAAGCCCAACTTAAATGCAAGCATTGGCAAAGTACAACCAATAATTTTTGCCACTATAACAGTAAGGGCAAGTGTTGCACACACAACAAAGGCAACTCCGTAGGTAACGGCATCGTTGCCCATAAGCATTTTGTCAACAAGAATAATCTTTAGGAATGACGCTGCTGAAAGTGTAATACCACAAAGTACGGCAACTCTTACTTCCTTCCAAATGACCTTAAATAGGTCCTTGAACTCAATTTCATTTAGGGAAATTGAACGGATAACTGTAACTGATGCCTGTGAGCCTGAGTTACCACCTGTATCCATAAGCATTGGAATAAAGGCTGTCAGTACAACAGAGGTAGCAAGAGCACTTTCAAATGAGCTGATTATCATACCTGTAAAGGTGGCTGAAATCATAAGTAGCAATAGCCAGGGAATACGGCTTTTCCAAGTGTCAAATATGCCGATTTTTAGATATGGCTTGTCGGTGTTAGGAGTGATAGCAGCCATCTTCTGAATATCCTCAGTGGCCTCATCCTGCATAACATCAACAGCATCGTCAATGGTAACAATACCAACAAGTCGGTTTTCCTTGTCAACAACTGGAAGTGCCAAAAAGTCGTATTTCTGGATAATCTCAGCAACCTCCTCCTGGTCGGTGTGAGTGTTGACGGAAATAACATTGGTGTCCATCATATCCTCAACCTTGGTGTCAACCTCGGCAAGGAGCAAGTCCTTAATGGTAATAATACCACGGAGCTTACTTAAATTGTCTGCAACATAGCAGGTGTAAATTGTTTCCTTGTCAACACCTGTTCGTCTGATTCTTTTAATAGCCTCCTCAGCTGTCATATCAGGACGGAGAATAACAAGCTCCGTTGTCATAATTGAACCAGCTGAGTCCTCTGGGAATTGCAGTAGCATATTGATTTTTTGCCTATCCTCCAAAGAGCTTTGGCGAAGAATACGCTTAACAACATTTGCAGGCATTTCCTCAATCATATCAACCACATCGTCCATAAACATATCGTCAAGGACTTCCTTTAGCTCTGTGTCAGAGAGGGATTGAATAAGAAATTGCTGTGTGTCATCGTCCATTTCAACAAATGTATCTGCTGCAATATCCTTTGGCAAAAGTCTGTACAGCACCGGCATTTTCTCATCCTGAATTTCCTCAAAAATAGAGGCAATATCCACAGGATTCATAGTGGTGAGAATGTCACGGAGAGCAGGATACTTTTTGCTTTTCAAAAGACTTTCAATAGTCTCCTGAAGAGTTACATTACTTTCCATAGGAAAATCTCCTTTCGTAAGTTTCTAATAGAAGATTGTTCCTTTTATTTTATGAAACCATTAGACAGGAAGGGGCTAATGGCTATATAAAATAAAGGAACATTGCCTAAATTACCTTCGGCGTCCAATGATTTCACCTCGACTTTTCATAAAATTAGTTCGCTCTGAACCTTTTTTATTTTACACCTAAAAACAGTATGTTGTCAATGAAAATAAGGATAATTTTCCAAAGAAAAAGGGTGCAGATTTTGTTCTGCACCCTTATGTAAAATCTAAATAAATTTTGGATTATTCAGCTGTAAAAAATACATCCATTTCCTTTTCTTCGCCGTCAGCAGTGAAGTATGCCTTCTTATCCTGTGGCTTGATGTAAATTACATATTCCTTTGAATCCTTGCCGTTAACAAGCTTTACATTCTTGATGATGTCATCAAGGGACTCCTTACCACCGTTGTATTCGATAAATACCTTAACAGTTGGTTCTGTAGCTGTATTTGTTGTTGTCTTTGTTGTCTTTACGCCAGCCTTCTTTGAAGGAGTTTTTGTAAGAGGCTTCTTAGTTGGTGTCTTTGGAGTTGTTACCTTTTTTGCAGGTGTCTTTTTTGTAGCTGTTTTCTTTGTAGTTGTCTTTGTTTCAGTCTTTGTAGCTTCTGCCTTAGCTTCAGTCTTTGCAGGAGCTGTTTCTTTCTTTGTTGTAGCAACTTCCTTAGTTGCAGTAGCCTTTGTTTCTGCTTTAGTTTCTGCCTTTGCAGTAGCTGTTTTCTTTGTTGCCAATAGAAAAACCTTCTTTCAAAAATTATAGCAGTTGTCTGCCTTTTCAGTATAATTATAAGATTTTTCCACCCCTAAGTCAATTTATAAAAAGAAAATTCGGAATGTTACACATATTTGGAAAAAAGCAAAACTTCCCTTTGGTAATTCTAAATAAGAATATTCCCGTTTTTCTTGTTAAAATGACAATTTTTTTACCACCTTGTACAATTTAGGTTTTGACTTATTATGTAATATGGACAAAAAATCTGTGGAAAAACCTTGTAAAAAATTTTCATAGTAGTATAATAAAAATATAGAAAATTTGAGGTAAGTCCTGTTTAAGGGACAGCTTAAGTGATAAAATGGGAGTGAAATCAGTGGAGGGAAAACTGAGAACTCTCCTGGAGGATGCCAGAAGTGACAGCACCCTAAGGGAGAAACTGCTGAAAACAAGAGAGGACAAGGACCCAATGAAGTGTTTTTGCGACACTTGTCAGAGCCTTGGTTATGAAATTTACTTAGGTGAGCTTTTTGCCTACGGTCAGGATATGAACGACAGCAAAATGCGTTCCGTCAACGGTGGAGGCGTATGCTCCATTGATGGCTGGGACGATGCCTACGAGATGTTTTTTGCATCCTTGGAGGTGATGTAATGCTTAGTAGTTTTCTAACAGTTGCAGAACAGGTTGTGATTCTGTTTGTTCTTATAGGTGTTGGCTTTGTTTGTGGAAAGACAAACCTTGTGAAGGAAAATGCAGTTAAGGGTATGACAAACCTTGTGCTTTATTTTGCAACACCCTGCGTTATCATCACTTCTTTTCAAAAGTGTGAGTTCAGTAGCGACAAGGTCTATGGACTGCTGTTAATGGTGGTAATTTCTGCGTTAATTCATATTGTCAGCATAGTTATTGCAAGTCTTTGCTTCCGTCAAAAGGATATTGCCCAAAGGGCTGTGTTAAGGGTTGCTACAATTTTTTCAAACTGTGGCTTTATGAGCTTACCTCTGCAAAAGGCTATACTGGGTAATGACGGTGTGTTCTATGGAGCAATTTATGTTGCTATGTTCAACATATTTGTGTGGACCTATGGCCTTGTGACAATGAGTGGCAATAAAAAGGATTTGAGTCTGCAAAAGCTTGTTGCTAACCCTGGGGTAATCGGTGTTGTTGTGGGTATATTGCTTTGGATGTTTAACATTCATATGCCAACGGTGATTTACGCACCTGTTGACTATCTTGGTAGCCTTAACACACCTGTGCCAATGTTGATTATTGGTTGTCAGCTTGCTTCAGCAAACCTTAAGGTGGCTTTTAAAGATAAATTCAGCTATCTTTCAATGGGTCTAAGGCTTATTGCTATTCCTGTGCTGACCCTTGCAGTTCTTGTGCTTTGTGGAGTGGATGGAAGTCTGCTTGTTGCCACTGTAATTGCAACCTCTGCGCCATCAGCTGCCACCACCACAATGTTTGCCACAAAGTACGATAGGGACACATCCCTTTCTGTTAGCCTTGTTTCAGTTACTACATTGATTTCCATAATCAGTATGCCTGTAATAGTGGCACTTGCCCAGATGTTTGCATAGGAGGAGAGGTATGTCAAAGGGAGCAAATCAGAAACAAAAGCTACTTTATATTCAAAAATTCTTGCAGGAAAAGACAGACGAAAACCACGGTGTAACTGTAAATGAAATTATAAATTACCTTGAAAAAAATGATATTTCTGCCGAAAGAAAGTCCATATATACAGATATAAAAACCTTGCAGGACTTTGGTATGGATATTGAAAAATGCAAAAGTAAAGCTGTTACCTATAAGCTGTTGTCAAGGGATTTTGAGCTTCCTGAGCTAAAGCTACTTGTAGATGCTGTCCAGAGCAGTAAGTTTATTACAGAGAAGAAAAGTCTGGAGCTTATAAAAAAGGTGGAAGGGCTGACTTCGGAATACGAGGGTAAGCTACTTAACCGTCAGGTGACTGTCAGCAATCGTGTTAAAACAATGAACGAGAAAATCTACTACAGCATAGACAAGCTACACAATGCCATTGATGAGGGAAAAAGGATTACCTTTTATTACTATGAGTGGTCAGTAAATTTTGGCGAAGGAGAAAAGGTAGTCAAAAGAAAGCGTAGAGAGGGCAAAATCTACAAGGTTTCTCCTTGGGCATTAACCTGGGATGACGAGAATTACTACCTCATTGGCTATGACTCAGCTACCGAGAAAATCAAGCATTACCGTGTTGATAAAATGGATAAAATCACCATTACAAATGATGTTCGTGACGGACAGGATAAATTTAAAAGGTTCAACCTTGCCACCTATTCCAAAAGGGTTTTCGGTATGTTTGGTGGCGAGGAAGTGGAGCTAAAACTGATGTTTAGCAACGACCTTGTAGGTGTGGTTATAGATAGACTTGGTAAGGATATTTTCATAACTAAGGCTGGAGAAAATAGCTTTTTTGCCAATGTTAAGGTTAACCTTAGTCCACAGTTTTATGGTTGGCTCTTTGGACTTGGTGGTGGAGTTAAGATTGTGTCACCACAATGGGTTGCAGAGGAGTATGCCAAAAAGTTAACCTCGGTTGCATCCCTTTACAAAAGTAATTTAGGTGGATAATTTAATTTTCAAATCAAAAGATAAATCCCATTTATTGGACACCTGCCCTGCTATAATTAAATCGTAATAAAAAATGATTTAACTTGAAAGGGTGTTCATAATGATTTTAAATTTATGTCTTTTTGCATTTGTATTTTATCTGTTGGTAAAGGTGTTTAAAATGCTAAGTACCAACCCGCCAATGCGTACCTCATATAAGGTCCATACCCCAAAGGGATATGTAAAGGTTACATATGATGAGAAGTAAAAATGGCTGTATCATTTTGATACAGCCATTTCTTTTACTCCTTAACAAGTACCTTTTCAATTTTTGAGATGTACATTTTGTGGTAGTCACTGCCGTCCTCTTTATAGGAGGAGAACACCTTGCTGTCCACAATGCTGTTGCTGTTTAGCATTTGTCCGTACATTTTTCTGCAAATCAGCACAACCTTTGATTCCTCAAAATATGGTGCGCTTTCATTTTCTACAACAGTGAGTCCTGTTTCCTTTACTTTGTCAATATTTCTGCCACTTTTTGTTCCACAAAGGGAAAGAGCGTCTTTGTAGCTGTCTGGTAAAAAGGAAATTGCAAAGTAATCGTCCTTTTCAAGATAATCAAATGTGTATCTCTGTGGACGAATAAAGGTGTAGGCAACAGGCTCGTTCCACATAATGCCAACGCCACCCCAGCTTACTGTCATCATATTTACCTTGTCCTCTGCGTTTACTGTCACAAGTCCCCAATCCTTGCCGATAAGCTGAAATGGGTTGTTCTGTAGTTCAAATGGTGATATTTCTCTAAAGCTCATAATTTTCTCCTTTGGTTTTAATAATTGCTTTTACTATAATATATCACAACTCCTTGGATTTTTTCAAGATAAGTTTGTAAATAGTATGTATGAAGAAAGAAAAAATGAATAATATACACTCAAAATGCATAATTATACATTATTTTTGTATATATTCATTTTGAATTTGGGGAGTGAGATTTGATTTTATAGTATTTAAGTTATTTTTTATTGCAATAAGTGGGTAGTTTTGACTTA
The DNA here is from genome assembly GCA_045133515.1 of Ruminococcus sp. GTDB lineage: Bacteria > Bacillota > Clostridia > Oscillospirales > Acutalibacteraceae > Ruminococcoides. The sequence goes on along the minus strand of JBGUUL010000060.1, from coordinate 14,210 downwards.
ATATTGTTGTGATAATAATATGATTTTGTTATTATTTTACAAATTATTTAAGATTTGAATAAATATGCAAAAAAGCCTTGATTTTCTGTATATTTGGTGTATAATGGAATACAGATAAAAATTGTTCACCTTGGTGAAATGAAAGGAAATAGAAAAATGGCAGATACAAGCATTAAGAAGGTAGTTCTCGCTTATTCAGGAGGACTTGACACATCAATTATTATTCCTTGGCTAAAGGAAAACTACAACAACTGTGAGGTTATCGCAGTATCAGGTGACGTTGGACAGGGTACAGAGCTTGACGGCCTTGAGGAAAAGGCTATTGCAACAGGTGCATCAAAGCTTTACATTGAGGACCTTACAAAGGAATTTGTTGAGGACTATGTTTTCCAGACAATTAAGGCTGACGCAGTTTATGAGGGCAAGTACCTTCTTGGTACATCCTTTGCTCGACCAATTATTGCAAAAAGACTTGTAGAAATCGCAAAGGCTGAGGGAGCGGACGCAATTTGCCACGGTTGTACAGGTAAGGGTAACGACCAGGTTCGTTTTGAGCTTGCTATTAAGGCATTTGCTCCTGATATGAAGATTATTGCTCCTTGGAGAACTTGGGAGTTCAAGTCAAGAGAGGACGAAATCGAGTACGCAGAGAAGATGAACATTCCTCTCAAGATAAACAGAGAAACAAACTACTCAAAGGATAAGAACCTCTGGCACCTTAGCCACGAAGGTCTTGACCTTGAGGATCCAGCAAATGAGCCAAAGTATGATGATCCAAACTTCCTTGAGCTTGGCGTATCACCAGAACAGGCTCCTGATAAGGCTACATATATTACACTCCACTTTGAAAAGGGTATCCCAACAGCTATTGATGGTGTTGAGTATGAAGGTGTTGAGCTTGTTAAAAAGCTAAACGAAGTTGGTGGTGCTAACGGTATCGGTATTACAGATATGATTGAAAACCGTCTTGTTGGTATGAAGAGCCGTGGCGTTTATGAAACACCAGGTGGTACAATCCTTTATTATGCACACAAAAAGCTTGAGGAGCTAACACTTGATAGGGACACATTCCACTATATGGAACTTGTTTCAAACCGTTTTGCAGAGCTTGTATATTACGGTCAGTGGTACACACCACTTAGAGAGGCTCTTTCAGCATTTGTTGACCAGGTTAACACTGTTGTTACAGGTGATGTTAAGCTAAAGCTATACAAGGGCAACATTATTGATGCAGGTGTAACTTCTCCATACTCACTTTATGATGAAGATATTGCAACCTTTGATGAGGACGAAGTTTACGACCAGAACGATAGTGCAGGTTTCATTAACCTATTTGGTCTTCCAATCAAGGTTCGTGCTAAAAAGGGTTTTATCAAGGACTAATCCTTTAATAACCTTTCTTTTATGATTTCAAAGTCCGCAGTGTATGCGGACTTTATGTCATTTTTTAAGGGGTGGTTTTTCTATGGGAAATATAGGATTTTACCCCGAAAAATTATGTATTTTACAGCAAAGTTAATTTTATATAAAAGAGGTGTAGGCAGTGCAGTTATGGCAAGGCAGATTTAAGAAATCACTTTCAAAGACAACCAATGATTTTAATTCTTCAATTTCCTTTGACTCAAGAATGTTCAAAGAGGATATTGAGGGTTCAATAGCTCACGCAACAATGCTTGGAGAAACAGGCATTATTAAAAAAGAGGAATCCCAAAATATTATTGAGGGACTAAAGGGCATACTTAGTGACCTTTTAAGTGGTGAGCTACAGTTTGATATGGAGTGTGAGGATATTCACACCTTTATTGAGGGTGAGCTTACAAGAAGAATTGGCGACGATGGCAAAAGACTTCATACAGCAAGAAGTCGTAATGACCAGGTGGCAGTTGACATAAAGCTGTATCTCCGTAAGGAGGTTGAGGAGATTATCTCCCTGCTAAAGGATTTAATTAAGGTGATTTCTTCAAAGGCACAGGAATATTACGATACAGTAATGCCTGGTTACACTCATTTACAGAGGGCTCAACCAATTACCTTTGGTCATCACTTGCTTGCCTATGGCGAAATGTTTTTAAGGGATTTATCAAGGCTACAGGATTGCAAAAAGAGAATGAACATTAACCCTCTTGGCTCTTGCGCCCTTGCAGGTACTACATATCCAATTGACAGACATATGACATCAGAGCTACTTGGCTTTGATGCTCCAACAAATAATTCTCTTGACGGTGTTTCCGACAGAGATTATTGCCTTGAAATTGCAAGTGACCTCTCAATTATTATGGTTCACCTTTCAAGATTTTCCGAAGAAATTATTATGTGGTGTAGCTGGGAGTTTAAGTTTGTTGAGCTTGACGATGCCTTTTCAACAGGTTCATCTATTATGCCACAGAAGAAGAACCCTGATATTGCAGAGCTTGTAAGGGGTAAAAGTGGCAGAGTATTTGGTGATACAATGAGCCTCTTAACAGCTATGAAGGGTATTGCCCTTGCCTATAACAAGGATATGCAGGAGGACAAGGAGGCTATTTTTGATGCAGTTGACTCTGTAAAAATGTGCCTGATTTCTTTTACTCCAATGCTTGACACAATGACTGTTCTAAGGGACAAAATGAGGAACGCAGCAGCAGGTGGCTTTATTAACGCAACTGACTGTGCAGATTACCTTACTAAAAAGGGTGTGCCTTTCAGAGATGCCTACAAGGCAACAGGTGCCCTTGTTGCAAGGTGTATTGACCTTGGCACAGACCTTGAGAACCTACCTATTGAGGAATACAAGGCAGTTCACAGCGTATTTGATGAGGGCGTTTATGAGGCTATTAACCTTGAAAAATGCGTTGCTGACAGAACCTCCTTTGGTGGACCTGCTCCTGTTAATGTAAAAAGTCAGGCAGAGGCTATGGCTAAAAAGGTAGAAGAATAATCGGGAATAAAGGAATGGGGAAAATGATAAAAGTTGGAATTATCGGTGCAACAGGCTATGCCGGAGCAGAGCTTGTTCGCCTAATTACAAACCACCCACAGGCTGAAATAGTGGCTATTAGCTCAGTCAGCTTTGAGGGTCAGAAAATCAGCGATGTGTATAGAAGTTATTTTAATATAAATGATATGATTTGCCAAAGTGCAGATGAGGTTGTGGATAAGTCAGAGGTTATCTTTGCTGCCCTGCCTCACGGACTAAGCCAAGAACTTGCAAAGCAGTGCTACGACAAGGGAAAGAAGTTTATTGACCTTGGTGCTGACTTCCGTCTTAAAAGTGAGGAAGAATACAAGGAATGGTACAACGGTGAGTTTGTTCACAAGGAACTCCACGATATGGCTGTCTATGGACTTCCAGAGTTCTACAGGGATAAAATTAAGGGAGCGCAGATTATTGCAAACCCAGGTTGCTATACAACCTGTTCACCACTTGCCTTAGTCCCAGCTTTAAATGCAGGAATTATTGATACTAAGGGCATTATTTGTGACTGCAAAAGTGGTGTAACAGGGGCAGGTAGGGGACTTTCACAAGGTACTCATTATCCTGAGCTTAACGAGGGATTCCATCCTTACAAGGTTGCAAGTCATCGTCACACTCCTGAAATTGAGCAGACATTAAGTAGCTTTGCTGACGAAAAGGTAACTATTACATTTGTGCCACATCTTCTTCCTGTCAACAGGGGTATTCTTGCCACCTGTTATGCACCTCTTAAAAAGGATGTAACTATGGAGGAGCTAAGAGAGGTATATAAGGAGTTTTATAAGGGCGAATACTTTATCAGACTTCTTCCAGAGGGTCAGGTTGCAGATATTCACAATGTTAAGTACAGCAACTTCTGCGATATTTCCCTTCACCTTGACAAAAGGGCAAACCTACTTGTGGCAGTTTCAGCCATTGACAATATGGTAAAGGGTGCTGCAGGTCAGGCTATTCAGAATATGAATATTATCTGCAACATTGATGAAAAAACAGGTCTTGAAATAGTACCACCTGCTTTTTAATAAAGGTTATTTTGGCAAATACTTCTGAATTTTAATTTAAGAGAGGTATAATTATGAGCTATCAGTTTATTGAAAACGGAACAATCACATCCCCTATGGGATTTGTAGGTGCTGCCATTTGTGGTAGCATTAAAGAGAGCAACACCACCAAAAAGGATATTATGATGGTTGCATCAGAAAAGCTTTGCAACGCTGCTGCTGTCTATACAAAAAATCTGGTTAAGTCAGATGCAATTCTGGTTACTCAGGAGCATCTTAAAAACGGCAAGGCTCAGGCTATTGTTGCTAATAGTGGCAACGCAAACACCTGCAACGCAGACGGCTACAAGGTGGCATCCGATGTATGCAAACTGTGTGCCTCTGTCCTTGGCATTAACGATGAAGATGTTATTGTGGCATCCACAGGTGTAATTGGTGAGCCACTTCCACTTATGCCATTTGAGAAAAATCTCTATCTACTTAAAAAGGAAATGAGCAAGGATAATGGCTCCGACTGTGCCGAGGCAATTATGACAACTGACACAGTTAAAAAGGAAATGGCTATTGAACTTGAGTTAGACGGAAAAACCGTTACCATTGGTGGAATTGCCAAGGGCAGTGGTATGATTCACATAAATATGGGTACTATGCTTTCATTTGTCACAACTGATGCAAGTATCAGTAGCGAAATGCTAAAGGAGGCTCTTAAGGAGGCTGTTGAGGATAGCTACAATATGGTTTCCGTTGACGGTGACACCTCCACCAACGATACCCTTGCAATTATGGCAAACGGTATGGCAGGTAACAAGGAAATTACAGAAAAGAATGAGGATTACAGAGCCTTCGTTGATGCTCTTACCTTTGGTTTTAAATCCCTTGCAAAGAAACTTGCCTCTGACGGAGAGGGAGCATCAAAGCTACTTATCTGCTCCGTTAAGGGTGCAAAGACAAAGAAGGACGCAAAGGGAATTGCAAAGACAATTATTGGTTCATCCCTTGTTAAGACAGCAATGTTTGGCGCAGATGCCAACTGGGGCAGAATCCTCTGTGCCATTGGCTACAGCGGAATGGATGTTGACATTAAAAAGGTTGATGTTTCCTTTGAAAGTCAGGCAGGTAAAATTGATGTTTGCAAAAACGGTGCAGGAATTGGCTTTGACGAGGGCCTTGCAAAGAATATCCTCCTTGCAGATACAGTAACAATCAATGTTGGTCTTGGTGACGGAAATGCCCAGGCTGAGGCATACGGTTGTGACCTTACCTATGACTATGTAAAGATAAATGGCGACTATAGAACCTGATTAGGTGCATTTTAGTTGACAGCTTAGAAAAGGAAGAAAAGAAATGGATAGTAGTTTAACAGCAAAGGTATTGACACAGGCGATGCCTTATATTCAGAAATATACAGGAGAAACTGTTGTTGTTAAGTATGGTGGCAACGCTATGCTTAACGAGGACTTAAAGGCAGCCGTTATGAGCGACATTGTGCTTATGCACCTTGTTGGTGTCAATGTGGTTCTTGTTCACGGTGGTGGTCCTGAAATTTCCACAATGCTTAATAGGGTGGGAATTGAGAGCCAGTTCAAAAACGGAATGAGAGTAACCGACAAGGACACTATTGAAATTGTGCAACAGGTTCTTGCAGGTAAGGTGAACAAAAGCCTTACTCAGCACCTTAACAGAGCAGGTGGCAAGGCTATTGGTCTTTGTGGTCTTGACGGAAATCTCCTTATGGCACAGAAGATGGTTACAGGGGATGACCTTGGCTTTGTTGGAGAAATTACAGAGGTAAATGCAGATATTATTAACGACTCCATTAAAGACGGTTATGTGCCTATTGTGGCAACAGTTGCCGGGGACTACCAGGGTAATGTTTATAATATTAACGCAGATATTGCAGCAGCCCATATTGCAGCAAAAATCGGTGCTAAAAAGCTGATTCTTATGACTGATATTCGAGGACTTTTAAGGGATAAGGATGATGAAAACTCTCTAATCTCCGTTGTAAATGTTAGTGAGGTCAGCCACCTAAAGCGTGAGGGCATTATAAGTGGTGGTATGATTCCAAAAATTGACTGCTGTGTTGAGGCTGTAAGACAGGGTGTTTCAAGAGCCCATATTATTGACGGTAGAATTGAACATTCAATTCTCATTGAGCTTTTCTCCGATGAAGGTATCGGAACAATGTTCTATTAAGTATTAAGTTAAAAGGTTTTATATGGAGAATTTATTTATACGAGAAATGACAATAGAGGACTATGATGAGGTTTTTGCTTTGTGGCAGATAACCACCAAAAGAGCCTTGTCTGATGCTGACAAAAAGGAGAATATTGAAAAATATCTCCTTCACAATAAGGGTATGTCCCTTGTGGGTATGGTTGACGGGAAAATTATTGCAACTGTACTTGCAGGTCACGATGGCAGACGAGGTTTCATTCACCATATGGCTGTTAATCCGGATTTCAGGCGACAGGGTGTTGGCAAAAGTCTTGCTATGGAGGCTGACAAGAGGATAAAGGAACAGGGAATTGGGAAAACCCACATTTTCTGTTATAAAAACAATGAGCTTGGTCAGCCATTTTGGAAAGCTCTTGGTTTTACAAAGCGTGAGGATATGGATATTTTCTCCTTTGATTTATAATTTAGGAATGATAAAAATGAACAATGAAGAAATTAAAAAGCTGGATAAAGAGAACATAATGCCAACCTATGGCAGATACGATGTGTGCCTTACAAGTGGCAAGGGTGTCTATGCCTATGATAGTGAGGGCAAAGAGTACATTGATGTCAGCTCAGGCATTGGTGTAAACAGCCTTGGCTATTGTAATGAGGGCTGGGTAAAGGCTGTGTCAGAACAGGCGGGTAAAATTCAGCACATAAGTAACTATTACTACAGTGAGGTTGCAGGAGTTTTGGCTGAAAAGCTTACAAAGGCAACAGGACTTTCAAAGGTGTTCTTTGGCAATAGTGGTGCAGAGGCCAACGAGTGTGCCATTAAGGTTGCAAGAAAGTATTCCTTTGATAAATATGGCAAGGACAGGAACGAGATTATCACTTTGAAAAATTCCTTCCACGGCAGAACTATTGCAACTCTTTCTGCCACAGGGCAGGATGTGTTCCACAACTACTTTTTCCCATTTGTCGGTGGCTTTAGCTATGCCGATGCCAACGATATTGAATCTCTCAAGGAGAAAATCACAGACAAAACCTGCGCTGTAATGGTTGAAACTGTACAGGGCGAGGGTGGTGTGAATATACTTGATAGTGAGTATTTACAGGCTGTCCGTGATATTTGTACAGATAGAGATATTGTTATGATTGTTGATGAGGTGCAGACAGGTGTGTGCAGAACAGGTATGCTATACGGTTATATGCACAGCAAGATTTCCCCAGATATTGTAACCTCTGCAAAGGGTCTTGGTGGGGGACTTCCCATTGGTGTCTGTATGGTTTCCGACTTCCTGAAGGATGTTATGGGACCATCAACTCACGGTACAACCTTTGGCAGTAACCCTGTTGTATGTGCCGGTGCCAACTATGTTCTTGATACAGTAAATACCCCTGAGTTTATTCTTGAAGTAAACAAAAAGGGTGAATATATTAAAGAAAAATTGCTTTGTATAAAGGGTGTTAAGTCTGTGCGTCAGCAGGGACTTATGATTGGCATTGAGGTAGAGGGTACTGCCGGAGATATTGCAAAAAAATGTGCAGAAAATGGACTGTTAATTATTACAGCTAAAACCCTGCTCCGTATGCTACCACCACTTAATATTACATATGAAGAAATTGACAAAGCTATTGCTATTTTACAGAAAGTTATGGAGGGATAACAATGAAGCATTTATTAACACTTGAAAGCCTAAGCACTGAGGAAATTATGGATTTGCTGAACCTTGCTGATCAGCTAAAATATGAAAACAAACACGGTATAGAGCATCATCATCTAAAGGGTAAAACCCTTGGTATGATTTTTGAAAAATCCTCTACAAGAACTCGCGTTTCCTTTGAAACAGGTATGTATCAGCTTGGTGGATACCCACTTTTCCTTTCTTCCAACGATTTACAGATTGGCAGAGGTGAGCCTGTTGAGGATACAGCTCGTGTTCTTTCAAGAATGATAGACGGTATTATGATTAGAACCTTTGAGCAGTCCGAGGTTGAGGCACTTGCTAAGTATGGTTCAATTCCAATTATCAATGGCCTTACAGACTATTGTCACCCTTGTCAGGTTCTTGCTGACCTTATGACAATTCGTGAGTTCAGAGGTAAGCTAAAGGGACTTAAAATGGCATTTATCGGTGACGGTAACAATATGGCTAACTCAATTATTGTCGGTTGCCTAAAATGTGGTATGAAGGTTGCTATTGCCTGTCCAGAGGGCTATGAGCCACCACAGCATATTCTTGACTTTGCATCAGAGTATGAGGGTATGTTCCAAATGACAACAGACCCAATGGTTGCAGCAGAGGGTGCTGATGTTGTCTATACTGATGTATGGGCATCAATGGGTCAAGAGGAAGAAAAGGCTGTTCGTGAAAAGGCTTTTGCAGGTATTCAGGTTAATTCTGAGCTTATGGCAAAGACAAATAAGGATTGTATGGTCCTCCATTGTTTGCCTGCTCACAGAGGTGAGGAGATTACAGCAGATGTTTTTGAGGCTCACGCAGATGAGATTTTTGAGGAGGCAGAAAATCGCCTGCACGCACAGAAGGCTGTGCTTGTTCGTCTAATGGCAGATGTTCAGCCAGAATATAAAGGTGAAGAATAAGGAAACTATTATGATTAAGGATATACAACAGGAAATTTTAAGACTTAAGGAAGAAAAGGATGTGTGCATCCTTGCTCATTCCTATGTTGCACAGGAAATTAAGGAGATTGCCGATTTCACAGGCGACAGCTACGCCCTTGCTGTAAAGTCAAAGGATGTTCCACAGCAGACTGTAATTATGTGTGGAGTTCGTTTTATGGCAGAAACAGTGAAAATTCTTGCACCTGAAAAGAAAGTTATCCTCTCAAATCCTATTGCAGGATGCCCTATGGCAGAGCAAATGGATAAGGAGCTTATTCAGCAGGTTAAGGAACAGTATCCAGACTATGCAGTTGTTGCCTATGTCAATACCACAGCAGACCTAAAGACAATTTGTGATGTGTGCGTAACCTCATCATCAGCTGTGGAAATCTGCAAAAAAATGGATGCTGACAAAATTCTCTTTATTCCTGATATTAACCTTGGCTCTTATGTTGCTGAGCAAATTCCTGAAAAGGAATTCAAACTGCTAAGTGGTGGTTGTCCTCGTCACGCAATGATTTCTGAAAAGAAAATCCTTGATGCCAAAAAGGCGCACCCAAATGCAAAGGTTCTTGTGCATCCTGAATGTAAGCCAGAGGTGGTAAAACACGCCGACTATGTTGGTTCAACCTCAGGTATTATGAATTATGCCAAGGAAAGTGAGCATAATGAATTTATAATAGGTACAGAAATTTCTATAGCAGAGGAATTGCAGTACTCTTGCCCTGATAAGAGCTTTTATCCTATGTCAAAGGATTTAATCTGTCCTAATATGAAAACCACAACCCTTATTGATGTGCTAAACTGCATTAAGGGTAGCTTTGGTGAAGAAATTACAATGAGTGAAGAAAAGCGTCTTGCAGCAAAAAGATGCATTGACGAAATGATAAGGCTTGGTTAAATGGAAAAGGCTATAATTGCAATGAGTGGTGGAGTTGACTCCAGTGTGGCAGCCTGTATTATGAAGGAAAAAGGCTACCACATTATCGGCGTCACTATGAAGCTGTATGACAACGAAGATATTGGAATGGATGTAGAGGGTACTTGTTGTTCTCTTTCTGATGTTGAGGACGCAAGAAGTGTGTGCTATAAGCTTGGGGCTCTTTACTATGTGTTCAACTTCAAGGCTGATTTTAAGGAAAAAATAATTGATAATTTTATCAGCACCTATGAAAATGGTGGCACACCTAACCCTTGTATCCGTTGTAACAGATACCTTAAATTTGAAAAGCTAATGCAGAAAATGAGGGAGTTTGACTACGATTATGTGGTGACAGGTCACTATGCAAGGGTTGAAAAGCAAGGGGACAGATTTGTGCTGAAAAAGGCTGTTGACCTTACAAAGGACCAAAGCTATGTGCTGTATAACCTTACTCAGGAGCAACTTGCACATATAAAGTTCCCACTTGGTGAAATGAACAAAACCGATGTTAGAAAAATAGCAGAGGAGCATAACTTCATCAATGCCAACAAAAAGGACAGTCAGGATATTTGCTTTGTGCCTGACGGCAAGTATGCAGAGTTCATTGAAGATTATACAGGAAAGAAGTACAAGGAAGGGGACTTTGTTGACCTGAATGGTAATATCTTGGGAAAGCACAAGGGCATTATCCGTTATACCATAGGTCAGCGTAAAGGCTTGGGTCTTGCCCTGCCTTGCCCAATGTATGTTAAGGAAAAGAACCTTGAGGAAAACAAGGTGGTGCTTTGCCTTAATGATGAGCTTTTCAGCAAGGAGCTTTTGGCAGAGGACTTTAATTGGCTGTCAATAGAAGAACCAAATGAGCCTTTACATTGTAAGGCGAGAATACGATATAATCAAAAGGAACAACCTGCAGTTGCTACAGTGCAAAAGGATGGCAAGGTTAAGGTTGTTTTTGATGAACCACAAAGAGCAATATGCAAAGGACAGGCAGTTGTCCTCTATGATGATGACATTGTTCTTGGTGGTGGAACAATATTATAAATTGTTAACCTAATAAAATCGTAAGGTTGACAATATATCCATAGTATTATATAATACCTCTTGCAAAGGCAGGAGGTATTTTTATGAATAACAAAAGTAAAATCTTTGAGATGAGCTTATGCGCTCTTTTTGCTGGGGTTTGTTGTATATTTTCAGTAATAACAATTCCAATCGGCGCTGTACCAATTACCTTTGGGATTTTAGGTGTTGTTTTCACTTCTGTTGTCCTTGGTCCTGTAAGGGGATTTGTGGCAGTGGCAGTATATCTGCTTTTGGGACTTTTCCTCCCACTTTTTAGTGGTGGTCAAAACGGCATTTCAGCCTACTTTGGATTAACCGGTGGCTACATATGGTCCTACCTGATTGTTGTTTTTGTAGTTGGTTTATTGTCAAAAATCAACTTTAAAAACAGGGTGGTAGAAGTCGTTGCAAATTCTGTTTTTTGCTTTGTAGGTGTGGTAATCTGCTACATCTGTGGTACAATTCAGTTTATGATAATTACAGGCTATAACCTAAATTCTGCACTTGTTGCCTGTGTCTATCCATTTGTCATATTCGATATTGCAAAATGTATAATTGCAGGAGTGGTTGGCACAGCACTAAAAAATACATATAAAAAATTAAAGTAAAAATGGGCTGTATCGGTTTTACCAATACAGCCCATTAGCTTATGAAAATCTATAGATTAAACATTGAAACGGAAGAGAACTACATCTCCGTCCTTCATAACATAATCCTTGCCCTCGGAACGAACAAGACCCTTTTCCTTACAGGCAGTCATTCCACCGTTTTCCACAAGGTCATCAAAGGCAACAACCTCGGCACGAATAAAGCCACGCTCAAAATCTGTGTGGATTTTTCCTGCTGCCTGTGGTGCTTTTGTACCCTCTTTAATTGTCCAGGCTCTAACCTCAGGCTTGCCTGCAGTTAGGTAGGAAATAAGACCAAGCAGGGAGTAACATTCCTTAATAAGTCTGTCAAGACCACTTTCTTCAAGTCCAAGGTCAGAGAGGAACATCTCCTTTTCCTCCTTGTCCATATCTACAATGTCCATTTCAATCTGTGCGCAAATTGGCAGAACAGCAGCATTTTCCTTTGAGGCAATTTCTCTAACAATTTTCAGCCTTTCATTTTCTGTAATGCCAGAGGTAAAGTCCTCCTCGCTCATATTTGCAGCATAGATTATTGGCTTTGTGGTTAAAAGAGCAACCTCCTTGAGCCACTCCTCCTGCTCCTCTGTTGTTTCAACAGTTCTGGCAGTTTTGCCCTGATTTAGTGTGTCAAGTACCTTTTCAAAAAAGTCAATCTGAGCCTGTAGGCTCTTGTCCCCCTTTAGTGCCTTTTTCAGTCTGTCAAGCTTCCTTGTAACCATTTCAACATCAGAGAGAATAAGCTCAATGTCAATGGTTTCAATGTCACGAGAAGGGTCAACACTACCCTCAACGTGGATAATATCGTCATTGTCAAAGCATCTTACCACGTGAACAATGGCGTCACATTCACGAATGTTTGAGAGGAACTTGTTTCCAAGGCCTTCGCCCTTTGACGCACCCTTAACAAGACCTGCAATATCAACAAATTCAATAGTAGCAGGGGTGAACTTGTCAGGATTATACATTTCAGCCAGCTTGTCAAGTCGCTTGTCTGGAACAGCCACAACTCCAACATTTGGCTCAATAGTGCAGAAAGGGTAGTTTGCACTCTGAGCCCCTGCATTAGTAATAGCATTAAAAAGTGTGCTTTTGCCAACATTAGGCAAACCAACAATTCCTAATTTCATAATTATATCTCCAATCTTTTACATTTAGAATGATTATAACACAATACTTCAAAATACTCAATATTTAGGATAAAAAGAAGTTGAAAATCTCTTTATAAAACAAGTTGATTTTTTGTTTGCCTCTACTTGTTTAATTAGTACAAAAGCCAATAGTTTTTATTGTGTACTATTTTTATTGCTGTTTATCTAACAAAATAGTATAATTAAGATGTAGAAAAAATTGCCAACACTTGTAGGCCCAAAAGTAATCTAAGTTAACACAGGAGGTAAAGTTATGAAAAAAGTATTGAGTATAGTAATTGCAATAATGATGCTACTGTCTATTGATACAGGACTTTATGTATCGGCTGTTGGTGAGGAAAACGCAAGCACCAAGGTTCAGTCCTATAACGACCTGTCAAATGAGCTGAAAAATCAACTTAGTAAATATGTTACTTTTGATAAGAACATAGGTGCTCCAAGTGAATTTGAAGTGTGTGGAGAGGATAACGGCTATACCATTTGAAAAATTTATGGTAATGGATTTTACTGTATGCAAAATAATTATCAGGTAGGAGATTATAAGTTTTATTTCAGTGAATATCCAAACAACACAGGAATACCTTTTTATGTTTTTAATGATGAGGTGCTGTATAACCTTACAGAGGCATATGAAAAAGGTTTAATTAACTTGGATAAAGTTGCAGGAATGTTAGGTGGCTATTCAACTAAAGCACAAGCATTACTTGATAAGTATGTAGGGAATAATGACAATGAATTCAGATATTATTCATTAGGAACAATTAACGGAAATACTGTTTTGTGTCAGAGATATGGTGGAAAATCTGAAAAGAATTCTCAAGTGTTTGGCAAGTATGAGGTTACTAATAATCTGAAGTATTCACCATATGATTTAGGTGTTTATCTGGTAAAGGATAATGTAAAAACCTTGGAAGAAGCAATCTCCAGCAAAGTAATCAGTATTGAAGATATTGCACCTTTGATTGAAAAGAATGGTAAAGGCTTGACAATTAAAAGCTATACAGGAACCGAACCAACAAAGCCTGTAGTTGTTAAGAAAACAACTGTTAGCCTTGCAAAGTATTCTGCAAATCTGTATGTAAAGGGTAGCACAGTTATTAGACCTACTGTAAAATATCCTGTTGGCAAGACAACATATAAATCAAGCAACACAAAAGTTGCAAGGGTTTATTCCAACGGCAAGGTTGTTGCCCTAAAGGCAGGAACTGCAAGAATTACTGTTACTAACAACAGAGTATCAAGAGTGTTTACTGTTAGGGTGAATAACCCAAGGCTAAGCAGAACTGCTGTTTCTATCAGTATAGGAAAAAGCTATAACCTAAAAATCGCAGGAAGAATTGGCACAGCAAAGTTCTACACAACAAATAGACGAGTTGCAACAGTAAATTCTGTTGGCAAAATCACAGTGAATAAAAATGCAAAGAAAAATTATTCTTGCCACATCATCGTTAAAACCAACGGAGTAACCTTGAAATGTAAAGTAAGAGTAAAATAACAACATCAAAAGGGCAGGGAAACCTGCTCTTTTTTGTGTTGAAAAGTATTTTTATTTATTGTATTATAATATAAAAGAGCTTGGAGGTTGTTATGGAAGAGTTTGTTATAGAAAAAACTGTTACAGAAGAAATGTTGGCTGTTAATGTTGGTTCAGGCAGTCTTAGAGTTCTTGCTACTCCTGTGGTGGCAACAATGATGGAGAA
>JBGUUL010000059.1:0-1888 GCA_045133515.1 Ruminococcus sp. | reverse complement strand
AGAAGGAAGCCAACTGATGTGTTTACCTTCAAGAAGACCTTTATATGCTACGAATTTACCGGCAAAAAGAATACCTTGACCGCCGAAACCAGCAAAAAGAATATTTGTTGTCTTTTTCATATTATTTTGCCTCCTCTGCGTAGATATCTTTATAAACACCAAGTGGATAATATGGAAGCATATTTTCTTCAAGCCACTTTAATGCTTTTTCAGGTGTCATACCCCAGTTTGTAGGGCAAGTTGAAACAACCTCAACAAGTGAGAAGCCTTTACCGTCAATTTGATTCTGGAAAGCCTTTTTAATTGCAGCCTTTGCCTTTTTTATATTAGGAACACTGTTAACTGCAACTCTTTCAAGGTAAGCGGCACCGTCAACATTTGAAAGTAATTCACATACTTTTACAGGGTAACCTACTGTTTCAACATCTCTACCATAAGGTGAAGTCTGTGTAACCTGACCAGGAAGAGTTGTAGGAGCCATCTGACCACCTGTCATACCATAAATTGCATTGTTTACGAAAATAACTGTGATGTTTTCGCGTCTTGCTGCTGCGTGAACTGTTTCAGCAGTACCAATAGCTGCAAGGTCACCATCACCCTGATAAGTAAATACAATGTGATTTTCAGGGTCTGCTCTTTTAACACCAGTAGCAACTGCAGGAGCTCTACCGTGAGGAGCCTGAACAAAGTCGCAGGTGAAATAATCGTAAGCCATAACTGAACAACCAACAGGTGCTACACCGATAGTTTTACCTTCAATGCCTAATTCATCTATAACTTCTGCTACAAGACGGTGAATAATACCGTGAGTACAACCAGGGCAATAGTGAAGTGGTGCATCTGTAAGTGATTTTGGTTTTTCAAATACTACCATTATCTTTCTCCTCCTTTGTTTACTTCTTCAATCTTTGCGAGTACTTCTTCTGGTGATGGAATCATACCACCAACACGACAGCAAAGATGAACTGGTTTTTTACACTCAATAGCGAGTTTAACATCTTCAATCATTTGTCCCATATTCATTTCAACAGAAATAAATGCTTTGCATTTGTCTGCTGCTTTATTTAACACTTCTGTTGGGAATGGCCAGAGTGTAATTGGTCTTATCATACCAACCTTAATGCCTTTTGCTCTTGCTTCTACAATAGCATTTTTTGCAACTCTTGAAGTGATACCGAATGAAACTACACAGATTTCTGCATCGTCCATAAGATATTCTTCATACATAACTTCGTTTTCTTCAATTGTTTTGTATTTTGCAAAACGTTCGAAGTTTTTCTTTTCTAATTCTTCAGGTTTTAAGTAAAGAGAGTTTACAATGTTATGTTTTCTCTGTAATTTTGTACCTGTTGTTGCCCAAGGTTTTTCGTATTTTACAGGTTCAGTTGTTTCAAGTTCAACAGGTTCCATCATCTGACCCATTGTACCGTCTGCTAAAATCATTGTAAGAATACTGTATTTATCTGCTAAATCAAATGCTTTTGTTGTAAGTGAAGCCATTTCCTGAACAGATGCAGGTGCTAAAACAATTCTCTTATAGTCACCGTGGCTACCACCTTTTACTGCCTGGAAGTAGTCAGATTGTGATGGTTGAATACCACCAAGACCAGGGCCACCGCGCTGAACGTTAACAACAAGTGCTGGAACGTCACTACCTGAAATATATGACATACCCTCACTCTTAAGTGAAACACCAGGGCTTGAAGAAGATGTCATAACTCTTTTACCAGCTGCTGCAACGCCTAAAACCATATTAATAGCAGCAATTTCGCTTTCTGCCTGTAAGAATACACCGCCAACTTTTGGCATACGCTTTGCCATATAAGCCGCAATTTCTGTTTGTGGTGTAATAGGATAACCGAAGTAATGTAAACAACCTGCTCTTATT
>JBGUUL010000058.1:0-1898 GCA_045133515.1 Ruminococcus sp. | reverse complement strand
ATCATTCTTTACGTCTGCAATAAGGTTGCGTACCTTATTCTCTGATAAGAACTTCTGTATCTCATTTTCAGAGTCCTTGAATGAAAGAAATGGATTGCTTGAATTGAAGTTTAGGCAGAGTTCGCCATAATCTAATTGGGAAGGAAGGGGAGTCTTATTGAAGACTGCACTTCTCTTGAGTTTCACAATATTGCTCATAAAAAAACAGTTATTTAACTGTTAATAAATATAAAAATCCCTTCTACTTTCGCAAGCAAAAGGGACTAATTTTAAACATCTAAAAACTTTATTTCAAATTTATCTAGCAAACAAAAAAGAATCTTTTCAAAAATACCCCTCTCCGTATTCTCGTTGTGAGACACCCATAAATCAAGTACTCCAACATTTAAACAAATCTATATCATACCATCTTCCATCCAATATCCATCACAATGTTCGTCACACTTATGGAATTTCTTTTTGGGTTTCTTTACATTGTTATAGGTGATAAACACCTGATGACCTGTACATATAAAACTAACTATTCCTATTTGGTCTCCCTCTTTGTTAACAACAGAAATTTCCACTGGTCTGCTATCACCGTATAACCAACTTGGGAAAGACAATGAAGGTAATGTTTTACTATTGTAATACTGCTTGAAAGACTTATACATCTTCTTGGCTCTTTCTTTTGACAAGGAGTTGTGACGGTGTGTTCTGACACTAAAGTCTCCATTGAAACTTACGTGTACCTCACATAACTCACCACAAAACATACCTTGCATGTAGACCCAATCTTTGTACCCCAAACTTCTAATATCCCGTATATACTTCTTTTCCCAATTATCTCCATACTTGGTTTTGTAATAATCCATCATTTTTTCATCCTCTTTTGCTCCCAGATTATCAAAACCTTTCGCTTCCAACTGCTTTGTAATATAACCAATACTTCCTTTGGTAGGTACACCCATGAAAGTAAGGCATTCCTGTCCCATCATTGTTGCTGATACCAACAGGCAGAATATTATTGTGATTATCTTTTTCATCTGTTGTCCTCCTTAGTTACTTATTGAATAACTCCTTGTCTATCAAAGTTTTATATCTCCCCAACTCTGCCTTGTCATATTTCTTAAAGGCTTCCTTTATTTCCTTAACTGTAGTCTTGAAATATGTACAATAATGTAAATCTACATTTTTTTGCCAAGGGTAACTCTTCGACCTGTTTCTTGAATACACAGTGTTGAAGAAAGAACCTAGAGTACCATATAAACCTGCATAACCTGTTTCTTCAATCAGAACCCAAAACTCTGTGGAGTCTGCAAATGTTAATTCAGGGGCAGACTTTAATACTTTTATCAAGTCTTTAGCACTGCCCTTCGTGGCAATCTGCAATCTTTGAGCGAGAATTAGTTGAGTTATAATGTTATTACCATTAAGTATGCGTACCTCGTCAGCCTCATCCTTTGGTCCCAGCCACAAGCCTTTACTCCAACACAATAGTTCCTCAAGCCTAACTTCCGCTACTCTTACATCTTCATTGTCCAAGGCTGTGTACTCTGTGTCCACGAAGATTTCCTTGGTCTCATTCTCCTTGCCCTTGATGACTACCTGTACTTCCTTATAAGAGGAAAGTCCTCCTGCTAGACTACTATAGTAGTTCTTTTTGCTTACCTCAACCTTGTAATTGAAGTTGCCATTCTCTACTGCATCCTTGAGGATGTTCTCTAACTCATTCTTGCACTGCTGTGCGGTAATGTTTGTTGTCATTTTGAAATAAAGTTTTTAATTGTTAAACTTATGTTTATTAATTGTTATCTCGACCAATCTGGTTCTGATTTCTGAGTGCAAAATTATAAAGAAATCCCGAACTGACCAAATTTATTTCAAGAAATCTTCTGTTTGTTAACATCTTTTAAGAC
>JBGUUL010000057.1:0-74376 GCA_045133515.1 Ruminococcus sp. | reverse complement strand
TTGGTGACCCGGACGGGAATCGAACCCGTGTTACCGCCGTGAAAGGGCGGTGTCTTAACCGCTTGACCACCGGGCCAAATTTGGTAGCGGAAATAGGACTTGAACCTACGACACTTCGGGTATGAACCGAATGCTCTAGCCAGCTGAGCTATTCCGCCATATTTACCGCATTCATTTTGTGAAGTCAGCATAATTGATTATATGGTATAAAGGGCAATTTGTCAAGGGTTTTTTGAAAATTTTTTTATTTTATTTTTTCTTGTCTATATATTGTGGTTATTGTAAAAATCACACACTATATATAAAAGTGGCTGTACTAAAGCACAGCCACTTTCTTGAATTTTTTTAGATGTTAAAGCTATAGTTTGGTGCTTCCTTAGTAATCTGAATGTCGTGTGGATGACTTTCCTTAAGACCTGCACCTGAAATTCTACAGAATACAGCCTTTTCGTGTAAGTCCTCAATAGTAGCACAGCCTGTATAACCCATACCTGCTCTGATACCACCAACCATCTGATAGATAGTGTCTGCAAGAGGTCCCTTGTAAGGTACACGACCTTCAACGCCTTCCGGAACAAGCTTTTTGTTGCCACCCTGGAAGTATCTGTCGGAAGAACCCTTTGACATAGCGGCAAGAGAACCCATACCACGATAAACCTTAAACTGTCTGCCCTGGTAAATTTCTGTTTCTCCCGGGCTTTCCTTACAACCAGCAACAAGTGAGCCAACCATTACAACAGCACCACCTGCTGCAAGTGCCTTAACAATATCGCCACTGTACTTAATACCACCGTCAGCAATAACAGGAATACCATATTTTGCAGCCTCTGTTGCTGCATCAAAAATAGCTGTTACCTGTGGAACACCAATACCTGCAACAACTCTTGTTGTACAGATTGAACCAGGACCGATACCAACCTTAACAGCATCTGCACCAGCCTCAATTAGGGCTCTTGTAGCTTCAGCAGTTGCAACATTACCTGCGATTAGCTGAACCTCTGGGAAAGCCTCTTTAACCTTGGCAACGGAACGGATGATGTTGCTGTTATGACCGTGAGCAGAGTCAAGAACAAGAACATCTGCACCGGCATCAATAAGAGCCTTTGCTCTGACAAGAACATCTGCTGTGCCACCAATAGCTGCACCACAGAGGAGTCTGCCCTTTTCATCCCTTGCAGAGTTTGGATATTGGATTGACTTTTCAATATCCTTAATTGTAATAAGGCCCTGTAAATTGCCATTATCATCAATAATAGGGAGCTTTTCAACCTTGTGCTTACCAAGAATAGCCTTAGCCTCGTGGATTGTTGTGCCAACAGGAGCAGTAACAAGGTTTTCCTTTGTCATAAAGTTAGAAATTGGCTGTTTGTAGTCCTCTGGAGAAAGGAAAGCCATATCTCTGTTTGTAATGATACCAACAAGCTTTTTACCCTCACAAACAGGCACACCAGAAATCTTGTACTTGCCCATAAGCTCATCAGCCTCGGCAACTGTCTTTTCAGGTGAAAGGTAAAATGGGTTTGTAATAACGCCGTTTTCTGAACGCTTTACTCTGTCAACCATATCAGCCTGTGCCTCAATGGACATATTCTTGTGGATAATACCAATACCACCCTCACGAGCAATAGCAATAGCCATATCGGACTCTGTAACAGTATCCATAGCTGCTGTCATAAGTGGTGTATTCAGCTTGATTTTCTTTGTAAGGTGAGTGGAAATGTCAACCTCTTTTGGCTCAACATCGGACTCTCCTGGGATAAGAAGTACATCATCAAAAGTAAGTGCTTCTTTTACAAATTTGTTTTGATTTATCATTTTCTCTCCCCCTAAATATACTTATCTTAATTATAACTATTTACCATAGATTATAGCACTTACATCTACTTTATTCAAGTTAAATTTTTGCTCATAAATACTTTATTTTTTGTTGAAAATCACATTGTTTTATGGTATAGTATAATTGATGATTTGGGGGCGTTTTTATGGCTAAAAATAAAGAAAAGAAAATTACGAAAATCAAAGTGACTCCTTCTGTTGAAAAGGATATAAAAATAGTTGCCGACACCATTGTAAAAATCTATTCCATAAAGGAAAACGAGCTGATGTGCAAGGTGGCAAAGCTGAATGACAATAGTGAAAAGAACAGAGAAAATCTAAACGCTATTCAAGAAAATCTCCGTGAGGTGCTGAACACCATTCACTACCAAATTAAGGCCCTTTTTGAAAATCCTGAGTATGAAGGCAGAGAGTTCAGAACCAACTACAACGAGGAATTTATTAACAAAGAGCCAAAGTCCATTAGAAGATATACATACTTTGATATGGAAAGACTGCTGAGAGAGGATTATTACTTCTGCAAAAATAGTGGCGTCCGTAAAGCCGTTAAAAAGGTGGTTAAAGCAAGTAGAAAGTTCTCCAAAGCAAGTAACAACTACACTAAAAAAACAAATCTGAAGAAAACTGTGGATAATTATGTATAAAAATACCTCCCTCGAAATGAGGGAGGTATTTTTCATAGAGTATAATATTTTTGGTCCTTACTCTTTGGAAAGTCAGGCTTTGTCATAGCTAATTTTTTATCAGCTATCATAGGTTTTATATGCTTACTCATAAGGTAGGCTATAGTTATTCTTCCCCTAAATTTTTCTTCAAGCTCCTTGCGCCTTCTTGGCACTGAGCAGAAGTCAAGGATTTCCCTTTCAAAGCTGTTAATATCATTGTTATCTATAAATACGTTATAAAGAGTAGCTTTGAAAACACCTCTGTTGCTTTCAAAAACTGGCTGTGGAAGACCAGCCTCTTTCATTGCATTTCTTATTGTTGGAATCCCACTATAGCGATTTTCCGTTTTCCTCATAATTTCAAGAGCTCCTGCAATATAAGGATTGCGAGTATCAGCTGACACAAGACCTAAGTTTTCAAGTGTCATTCTTCCATACAGCCCTCCAGGATTTTCAATTTCAATTCTATCTTCATACATAGTAATGGTTATTGGAGCAGATTCGGTATGGATACTGTAATCACGGTGTACAAGGGCATTTAAAATCAATTCTCTTATGGCAATTACAGGATATTCTGTTTTGTCCTTTCGCAGTCCTGTTTCAGAATCAATTATTGTTTTTACCTTCATATTTTTTCTTACAAAAATCAGGGCATCCCCTAACATTTGAGTAATAGAACCCTCAATTCTCTTATTGTCAATGAATCTCTCCCCCACACTACCTGTCATACTTTTTTCCTTACCAGGAACAGAAACAGCAGTAATACAGAGCTGTGGAAAATATGCCTGTGGATAGACAGAAAACAGCATAAGAGATGCAACAGTTGGCTTATTATCTACAACAAACCCCTGCAAACGGTTGATTTCTTTTTCCTTAAGATTAGCAAGATGTGGTTTTGTCTTTCGTAGTTCAAGGAGGTAGGATTTGTATTCATCAGTATCTATGTCACTTAGTAGGGCTCTTTCGTTAATCCTCAATTCATCGTGTATTTCCTGCTTAAAGGCTTCATAACTATAAACCTCATATTCCGTCATAAGTCGGTCACCGTCTGCAACACGCACATATGAACCTCTGAGTCTTCCTGCTCCTTTATAAAAACAAGGTTTTTGAAAATCATCAACCTCTTGAATTTCTGCACTAACAACAGTTTTACCATCAATTACTGCAACTGTGCAAAGAGGTCGTACCACAGGTTCCATCTGCAAACTCTGTTCCATAATCTTCTTCTGCAAATCAGAAGCATCATAAACTCCACAAATGTTATAATCATCATTTTCGTTTATACCGAAGATAATTGTACCACCATTATGTTGGTTTGAAAACGATGATAGCGTATCAAAAATTTTGGGGCATCCCTGTTTTGCTGATTTCACTTCAATATTGTTACTCTCTGTTTTCTTAGTACTAATATCTTCAATCAATTTTATAAGCTCTGTTTCAATCATATAAAATCCCCCTAATTCTATTTTATATTATCTATAAGAATTTTGCAAGAGATTTTCTTATAAATTTCGCATAAATTTAAATGTTTTCTAATAAATTTAAATAATTTCGCATAAATTTACAAATTTTCACATAAATTTTTCTTAATCTTTTAAAGTAAATCAATTTTAGATATTAAAATACCTTTGCAAGACGCAAAGGTATTTTTCATTATCTTAATTTTTTGGCACTAACTTTTCCTTGCCACCCATATATGGCTGTAGAGCAGTTGGAATATTCACAGAGCCGTCCTCATTGAGGTTATTTTCAAGGAATGCGATTAACATTCTTGGAGGTGCGCAAACTGTGTTATTGAGGGTATGAGCAAAGTACTTGCCGTCCTTGCCAGATACTCTGATTTTCAGTCGTCTTGCCTGAGCATCACCTAATGTTGAGCAAGAACCAACCTCAAAATACTTCTTCTGACGAGGTGACCAAGCCTCAACATCAACTGACTTAACCTTTAAATCTGCAAGGTCACCGGAGCAACATTCAAGAGTTCTAACAGGAATATCAAGAGAACGGAACAGCTCAACTGTGTAGCTCCACATTTTGTCGTACCACTCCATACTATCCTCTGGCTTACAAACAACAATCATTTCCTGCTTTTCAAACTGATGTATTCTGTAAACGCCTCTCTCCTCAATGCCGTGTGCGCCCTTTTCCTTACGGAAGCAAGGTGAATATGAGGTCATTGTGTAAGGAAGATTTTCTTCCTTAAGCATCTGGTCCTGGAATTTACCTATCATAGAGTGTTCAGATGTGCCAATAAGGTACAAATCTTCACCCTCAATTTTGTACATCATTGCATCCATTTCAGCAAAGGACATAACGCCTGTTACCACATTACTTCTAATCATAAATGGTGGCACACAATAGGTAAATCCCTTGTCAATCATAAAGTCCCTTGCGTAAGAAATTACTGCGCTGTGTAGTCTTGCAATATCACCCATAAGGTAGTAGAAACCGTTACCTGCAACTCGTCTTGCAGCGTCAAGGTCGATTCCGTCAAATCTTTCCATAATATCTGTGTGATATGGAACTTCAAAGTCTGGCACAACAGGTTCGCCATAACGCTGAACCTCAACATTTTCGCTATCGTCCTTGCCGATTGGTACAGAAGGGTCAATGATGTTTGGAATAATCATCATTCTCTGTGTTACCTCTGCCTGTAGCTCCTGCTCCTGCTTTTCAAGCTCTGCAAGTCGCTCGCCCTGTTCTGTAACAAGCTTTTTCATTTCCTCTGCTTCTTCTTTTTTGCCCTGACCGTAAAGTGCGCCAATCTGCTTACTGTACTTATTACGGTTGCTACGGAGGGAATCTGCCTCCTGCTTAACAGCTCTTGACTTTTTGTCAAGGTCGATTACCTCATCAACAAGAGGTAATTTGCTGTCCTGGAACTTATTTTTAATGTTCTGCTTTACAACCTCTGGGTTTTCTCTTAAAAATTTAATATCAATCATAATTTTCTCCTATTCCTTATCCTCTAATTTATTTGCTAAATCAACCAAGTCCTCTTGGCTGTAAAATTCAATGGTCATAATTCCACCCTCACCCTTTTGAGAAACAGAGATTTTTCTTCCTAAATTCTCATTAAGGGCAAGTTCCACCTCTTTGAAAAAGTTTGACTTTTCCTCCCTTTTTACAGGTGGCTTTTCCTTTTCAGATTTTAGCTTTTTCACAAGGCTTTCTGTCTGACGGACGGAAATGTCCTTTTCTACAATTTCCTTGGCAATACTTATAATCTGCTCTGGATCATCAAGGGCAAGTAAGGCTCTGCCGTGACCAGATGTGAGTTTTCCATCTGTCAGCATTTCCATTACTTCCTCAGGCAAATTCAGTAGTCGCAGAGAATTGGCAACTGCTGAACGGCTCTTGCCAACTGAGGAGGAAACCTCCTCTTGAGTAAAGCCGTAGGTATCCATAAGGGTTTTGTAGCCCTTTGCCTCTTCAACAGGGGTGAGATTTTCCCTCTGCAAATTCTCAATAAGGGCAAGTTCCATTGTTTCCCTGTCGTCAAGCTCCCTAATTACTACAGGAACTTCTGTAAGACCTGCCATTCGAGAGGCTCTGTATCTTCTTTCACCGGCAACAATCTGGTAGCCACCATACATTAGTGGTCGCACAAGGAGAGGCTGAAGAACCCCGTGTAGTGCTATGCTTTCTGCAAGCTCAGAAAGTGCCTTATCGTCAAATTCTGTTCGTGGCTGGTCCTTGTTTGGCTCAATTTCGGAAATTTTCAGTGTGACTGTGCTGTTTTTGTCCTCACTTTCATTCTCCATAAATATTGCGTCAAGGCCCTTGCCAAGTCCACCTTTTTTAATCATTAGCCTTGTCCTTTCTCAAAATTTCTGTTGCAAGGGAGAGGTAAGCCTCAGACCCCTTTGCTCTTTTATCAAAATAGTAACAGGGCATACCAAAGGAGGGAGCTTCACTTAGCCTTACTCCACGAGGTACAACTGTTGCAAAAACTTTTTTTGGAAAGAACTTTTTAACCTCTGCAACAACCTGTTGAGTGAGGTTCAGCCTTCCGTCATACATTGTAAGGAGAACGCCCTCAATGTCAAGGTGCTGATTGTACATTCTCTTAACTCTCCTAACAGTAGCCATTAGCTGTGAAAGTCCCTCAAGGGCATAATACTCACATTGAATTGGCACAAGGATTGTGTCTGCCATTGTTAGTGCGTTGGTTGTGATGATACCAAGAGATGGTGGGCAGTCAATTATTATATAGTCAAAATCTGCCTTAACTCCTACAACTGAATTTTTCAGCAGGTTTTCTCTGTGAGGAACATCTGCAATTTCAAGCTCTGCACCTGCCAAATTTATGTCACTTGGCATAAGGTAAAGCCCCTGAAACTCTGTTTTTATCATACATTTATCTGCTGTAACGCCCTCTGTCAGCACATTGTAGGTACTACAGCTTATATTTCTTCTGTCAATTCCAAGACCACTGGTGGAGTTACCCTGTGGGTCAACATCAATCAGCAGTACCTTTTTATTGTACAAACCAAGGGATGCAGAAAGGTTTACTGCTGTGGTTGTCTTGCCAACACCACCCTTTTGATTTGCAACTGCTATTACTTTTGCCATTTTCTCTCCTATTTTTCTCTCTTTTCATATTACTTTTATCTACCATAAAATTATATCATATCAATAGATAAAATAAAAGTAGTTTAATGTAAAAAAGTAAAATAAATAAGAATTGTTTCACGTGAAACAACGCCAAAAGGCCACACATTACTGTGTGACCTTTGGCAAGGGGTTCAGATAAGGAAATGGGTATGAGTGGAACGGATAAGGGCGATATTTCGCCCCCATCCTAAGAGGAAAGCTAATTTTTGCAATTAGGAGGAATTTGTCCTTATTGCCTTTTCTTTGGGAATTTTAACTGTGTATTCAATATACTTTTCAGTTTCTTGCTTTTGACTGATTGCGTCAATTCCCGAAAGACGCATTGTGTCAACTGCCTTATTTATGGTGTTAACAAATATCCGTACATCCTTGATTACAACCTTTTTCTCACGGTCACAAGGTTCGTTTTGTACAGAATTTTTATGGAGAAGACTTTCTATGTAACGCTCTGATTCTTTAACATTGAGGTTTTCTGCCACAATGTGGGACAGTGCTTTCTTCCTCTGGTCCTCGTCACTGAGCTTCAGGAGTGCCCTTGCATGGCGTTCAGTGAGTCCAGCTTTGATTATCCAGTCCTGTTCATCAAGGGTTAGCCGAAGAAGTCTAAGTTTGTTTGCAACAGTTGACTGCTTTTTCCCAATTTGCAGAGCCACCTGTTCCTGTGTAATGTTGTATTTCCGAATAAGTCGGCTGATACCTCTTGCTTCTTCAAACATTCCTAAGTCCCGTCGCTGAAGATTCTCAATAAGAGCAAAAACTGCAGAGTCCTTGTCGGAGCATTTCATAATTATACAGGGTATTCTTCTAAATCCAGCCATAATGCTTGCCCTTAGTCGCCTTTCCCCTGCTATAAGCTCGTACTCATCGTTGCGTATTTTTCGCACCGTCAATGGTTGAAGTAAACCATTGTTAGCTATTGACTGTGACAAGCTACGGAGTTCTTCTTCGTCAAACTCCTTTCGTGGCTGAGTTTTGTTGGGTCTGATTTTTCTGGCAGGTATATCCACAACCTTTGGTTGCTCCTTTGATATAAGTCCCATTGTAATCATCTCCCGTCCCTGTGAGTATATAATACTACAGGTATGTTAAAAAGGGTGTCACATCTTGGAAGTGAAAATAATTTTGTTTTGTAAGGTTTTAGTGTTTCACGTGAAACATTGTCGAATAGCTTAAGAAAACAACTCTTTTTTATCTTGTCCGTAATCTTTATAGTATTTTATAGGTAAGTTATTGCTAACAACATAATTCTTGAGATTTCTCTTTATATACTTATCTTCTTCTGAATGATTATCTAAAAAGTGCTTTAATCTACTTCCTATTGTAAGATACCATCCAGTCATTTCATCAATTTCCTCCATTATTTCCTCTGTTGCTGGTGAATAACTCTTTTCTACCTTTTCAACAGTATATTCTTTGCCATTTTCTTTTAGGTAGTAGCAAATAGCATTATTATCAAAAAGGTCGGAGAATATAGTGTTTCCAACTTCATAGTTAGTGGATACAATTACATAGGCAAACACCTTTGTAAATTCACCATCTTTAATCTGTCCACAATCAACAACAGTTGGAATAATTATGGCATCTTTATATTCTTCACCATAGTATTGATTATAAAAATCCTTTATCTCATACTTTTCTATGGCTTTTATCTTTTCATCTTCTGAATATTTATACTTTGGCAGTTTATTTTCAGCTTTTCCTAAATTCAAAGGATGAAAAGAAAAGTTCTTATCATCTTTATTCACTAAGTAATATTCATCATCAGATTTTATAATAAAGCTATTATAAACCTTATTATCTTTTGCCCAAGGTATTGAGTAATTACTATAGTAATAGTTGTCAAAAATTTCTTCATACTTCTTATAGCTCTGACCCATTGAATCATAATCAATATAATCTTTATCAGCTATTTCAAATGTATTTATATACTGATTTCTATGTTTTTTCCAAGCCTCATAATATTCACTTAGTTTTTCTTGGCTGTCATCCTTTTCAGTGTAGGTAAGCTCACTATCATTTGAAGTTAAATCAAAGATGTAGTAGCTACCGTAGGGAATACCATCAGCCACAGGAGTTAAGTTATCAAAACAAAGGTCAGATTTTGCCTTTATATTAAACACAACTAAGTTGTCGCTATCCTTAAGAATACAGGTTTGTTTTGTGTTTTCGTTAAAGTCGGCACAGCCGATTTTCTGCAAGTCTATTGTACTTTTCACCTTATCAGCTTTAAGGTCGTAGATAATAGTACCTCTTGATGTGGTGAAAATAAGGGTATCGTTATATAAATAATCAATGTCTGGGATATATTCACAATCCATAGATAGAAGTGAACCCTCAACAACAGATTGATTTACCTCTCTGTTTGGTGTGTAATTTTCTTTATTATTGATATTAAGCCCTATTATTATAGCTGAAATAACAGCCAAAGCTATGACTGATGCAATTATTCTTTTTTTCATAAATATACCTCCTCTAATAATAATACCACACACAACTAAATTGAGTTGCAGAATTTGTAAAAAAACAGTCCCAAAAAAATGGGACTGTTTTTGTTGAATAATACTAATTGAGAGGAGAGTTTTTTATTTTTGCTGACTGACGAGGATATTGCTTTGGTGTGTGGGCAATTTTTTCGGCAACAATAATAGTTCTTTCGTCACCATTAGGTAGCTGAAACTCAAAGCAATCTATAATTTCGCCACCAAGAACCTTAATAGCACCCTTTGCCCTACCCATTTCTTCCTTGCCTGACTTACCCTTCATAGCAACTAATTTTCCACCAACCTTAACATAGGGAATGTTGTACTCTGCAAGGGTGTTCAAATTGGCAACGGCTCTTGAAGTGGCAATATCGAATTTTTCTCTCAAATTCTTGTTTCTGCCACCTTCCTCTGCCCTGCTGTGAATAAACTCAGCCTCAATATTCAGCTCCTTACACACCTCTTTTAAGAAGTTCAGTCTTTTATTAAGGCTGTCAAGGAGAGTAAGACATATATCAGGTCGCATAATTTTTAGTGGAATACCAGGGAACCCTGCCCCTGTGCCAACATCAATAATCTTTGAACCTTTCTTTACCTCAACATTCATTAAAAATGTGATACTATCGTAAAAATGCTTAATTGCAACCTCTTGTGGTTCAGTTATAGCTGTCAGATTCATTTTCTCGTTCCACTCCAAAAGGAGGTTATAGTAGGTGATAAATTGATTTTGTTGCACTTCATTCAGGGTAATATTCACCTTTTGAAGTTCAGTAGTTAGAAAGTCAATCATTTTCGTTTCTCCAAAAATGTTCTGTTAATGGCTGTTCCATCATTTTTGCACTCATAAACAACTGCCTTGGTGGCCTTTTTCTTATCCACATATTTTCCATCATCATCAAGGTAGAAAATCTCACTATAATCTCCACCATTTGGAGTTGGGCGATTATACCTTTCGTGGGTAATTTCTTCAAGGCTATCAAGTACAGTAATATCTGGCTTTACAATTTTATTTTCCATACTATTCTCCGTTCTGGTATTGCCTTAACCAAATTAGTAATACACTAATATCAGCAGGGCTAACACCACTAATTCTTGATGCTTGACCAATGTTTTCCGGGCGAACCTTATTCAACTTTTCCTGTGCCTCAAGTCTTAGTCCTGTAATAGTGGTGTAGTCAACCTGTGGTAGCTTTTTCTTCTCCAGCTTTCGCATTTTTTCAACCTGTTCAAGCTGTTTTTGTATGTAACCCTCATACTTTATTTCAATTTCCACCTGTTCAAAAATGTTGCTGTCAAGGTCCGGTCTGTCTTTATCAACAGGCTTTAGGCAATCATAGTTAATCTGTGGTCGCTTTAACAGGTCAATCATTCTTACACCTGTGGTTACCTCTGATGTTTCACGTGAAACAAGTATGTTATTCAGTTCCTCTGTTGGAGCAAAAACCGTATTCTTAATTCTCTTATATTCTTCCTTTTTCAGCTCCTGCTTATTAAGGTACTTTTCCCATCTTTCGTCAGTGATAAGTCCTATTTTTCTGCCAAGCTCTGTAAGTCTTACATCTGCGTTGTCCTGACGGAGAATAAGTCTGTATTCACTTCGGGAGGTCATCATTCTGTATGGGTCGTTGCAACCCTTTGTTACAAGGTCATCAATGAGAGTACCAATGTAGGAGGAGGCTCTGTCAAGAATAAAAGGCTCTTTACCCTGAACCTTTAAGGCTGCGTTTATACCTGCAATAAGTCCCTGTGCAGCAGCTTCCTCATAACCACTACTACCGTTAAATTGTCCTGCACCGTAAAGACCAGGAAAATCACGAAATTCAAGGGTGCTGTCCATTTGGAGAGGGTCAACGCAATCGTACTCAATGGCATATGCAGGTCGCATAATTACTGCATTTTCAAGTCCCTTAATACTGTGGTAAAACTCCGTCTGGACTTCCTCTGGGAGAGATGAACTCATACCCTGCAAGTACATTTCCTCTGTGTCAAGGCCACAAGGCTCAATAAAAAGCTGATGTCTTTCCTTATTTTCAAACCTTGTGATTTTATCCTCAATACTTGGACAGTAGCGAGGACCTACGCCCTCAATTTTTCCTGCATATAGAGGACTTCTGTGGATATTATTCTTAATAATTTCCTTAGTTTTTTCATTAGTCCAGGAGATATGGCACACAACCTTGTTTTCTCCAAGGTCATCTGTATCATAACTAAAAGGAACAGGTGGGTTGTCACCCTCTTGAACCTCTAAATCACTAAAATCAATGGAGCTACGGAGAACCCTTGCAGGTGTTCCTGTTTTAAATCTTCTTGTTTTTAATCCTAATTTTCTAAGGCTCTCCCCTAAGAATTTGGCAGGGAAGATTCCGTCAGGTCCACTTTCATATGAGGTTTCTCCCACAAAGATTTTTCCTCCTAAGTATGTTCCTGTGGCAATAATTACAGCCTTTGCAGTGAACACTGCGTCCATTCTGGTGGTGAGTAGCCAATTTTCATTTTCTTTTTTTATGTCAATAATTTCTGCCTGTCTAAGAATCAAATTTTCTTGAAGTTCAAGCTTGTGCTTCATAGTATCAGCATATTTTCTTCTGTCAATTTGTGCTCTTAGTGAGTGAACAGCAGGGCCTTTGCCCCTGTTTAACATTCTCATTTGCAAAAAACACTCATCGGCAGTTTTGCCCATTTCCCCACCAAGGGCATCAATCTCCCTTACAAGATGTCCCTTTGCAGTACCACCTATTGAGGGATTACAAGGGCAGTTGCCAACTGCATCGTTATTTATTGTGAAAATAATAGTTTTACAGCCAAGCCTTGCTGATGCAAGGGCTGATTCAATACCTGCGTGACCTGCACCAATAACAGCCACATCAAAGTATCCTGCATTATATCCCATAATTTCCTCCTTATTTACCTACGCAGAAGTTGTGGAACACCCTATCCACAATTTCTTCCCCTGCTTTTTCTCCTGTTAATTCCATAAGATAATCAATAGCTTCTCCTAAGGAAACAGTAATGGCATCCATTGTCATACCTAATTCAAGGGCATTTTTTGCATCATTTAAACTATTAAGTGCCTTGCTAACGGCATCTCTTTGCCTTTCATTGGCAATAATACCAGAACTTGGGTCAAAGTTTTCTGTTCCAGTTACTTCTTCAATTTTCTGTTTTAATTCATTTATGTTATCTTGATTTTTAGCAGAGATTAGTACAACATTCTGTAGGTTAGTTTTAATATAATCTATGTCAAGCTGATTTTCAAGGTCAGTTTTGTTAACAACTGCAATATGTGGTGTGTCCTTGATTTTTTCAATTAGATTTATGTCCTCATCTGTTAGCTTTTGACTTGAGTCAAAAAGGGCAATCACTAAGCCACATTGATTGATTTTCTGGAAGGTTTTTTCCACACCGATTTTCTCAATTTCGTTGTCTGTATCTCTAATACCTGCTGTGTCGGAAAGTCTAAGAAGAACATTCCCCACAAGAACAGTATCCTCAACTACATCCCTTGTAGTACCTGCAATAGAGGTTACAATGGACTTTTCTCTACCTGCAAGTAGGTTCATAAGTGTGGATTTTCCTGCATTTGGTCGCCCAACAATGGCTGTGTCGATACCTTCCTTTACAATCTGCCCTGTGCTATAAGTGGAGAGCAGTTTACTGAGAGTTTCGATACTTGTGGATATAGCCTCCATTATAGAATTTTCAGAAACCTCTGGAATGTCCTCCTCTGGGTAGTCTGCCCAAGCAGAAAGATGTGCTGAAATATTCAGAAGTTTGTCCTTTACTTCCTGACTTTTCTTGAATAAAGCACCTTCCTTAACATAAAGAGCTGACCTAACTGCACTTTTTGACTTTGCAGATATAATATCCATAACTGATTCTGCTTCAGTTAAGTCCATTTTTCCATTAAGGTATGCTCTTTTGGTGAATTCCCCTGCTGTTGCAGGTTTTGCACCGGCAGAAATTACGGAAGAAAGGACTTCCTTTGTAACATAAACACCACCGTGACAGGAGATTTCCACCACATTTTCACCTGTAAAGCTTTTTGGAGCAACGAACTTCAGCACAACAGCCTCGTCAATCACTTCATCACCATTATAAACATAGCCGAAAAGAGCAGTATAACCCTTAATATCCTGTATTTTCTTGCCACTTACGGACTTAAAAACCTTGTCGGCAATTATAAAAGAATTTTCACCACTAATACGGATAACTCCAATTCCACCCTGTCCTTGAGCTGTGGAAATTGCTGCAACTGTACTCATAAAAACACAACCTTTGTATAAAAAAATGGAAGCGAAACCTCGCCTCCACTTTGTAATTATTGATTATAATTTTCCGAAAAGGCTACCTTCGCTAAGTGGCTCTCTTGTTGGTGCATCATTAACTGTGCTTTCACCACTTTTATTGTAATCACCTTGTCTGCCTCTGTTATTATATCTTCTATTGTCATATCTTCTGTTGTCGTATCTTCTTGCGTTAGGGTCAGGACCAATAACAACGTGACGGTTCATATTCTCGCCCTCACTCCAAGAAGTAGCACCTCTAACCTTTTGAACAGCAGTATGAATAATTCTTCTTTCATATGGGTTCATTGGTTCAAGAGCAGTTTTCTGATTTGTCTTAACAGCCTTAAAAGCAAGCTTTCTACCTAAGATTTCAAGAGTATTTTCTCTCTTTTCTCTGTAGTGACCTGTGTTAATGGAAATTCTGTAGTAGTTGTTTTCCACATGGTTTGCAACCAAGCCTGTTAAGTACTGTAGAGCATTGAGAGTGTCACCTCTCCTGCCAATAACATAGCCAATGCCCTCGCCCTCAAGGTTGATTTCTGCACCGTTTTCTTCTTCAGTAATTGTCATTTCAATTTCTGTAATACCAAGACAGTCCAGAATATTTCTAAGGTATTCACCAGCAACCTGAGCCGGAGTTTTGTCAGCTATAGTGTATGTAACCTTAACCTTGGCATCCTTGCCACCAAAAAGACCTAACTTCTTCTTTTCTGGCTGTTGGATAACCTCAAATTCCACATTTTCAGTAGTGGAATCAATACCTAATTCACTGTAGGCAACCTGGAGAGCAGATTCAATGCTTTCGCCAATGCCAATTGCTTCTTTAATCATTTCTTTTCGTCACTTTCTAAAATTACATTTTTTTCTCGTTAAGTTCCATAAGTGCAACATGACGAGCTTCTTCGTTGGCAATCATAGTAACAGGATTGTAGAACTTGTGCATAACTATAGTCTGTACTAAACCAAGTAGTGTTGAACAAATCCAGTAGAAACCAACGGCAGCAGGTACAGAATAAGCGATGTAAGCTGAGAATAGTGGCATACCAAGTAGCATAACCATCATACAGCCCTGCATCTGAGTACCGTTTATCTTTGAAGAAATTAAAGTTGTTGCTATAGATGAAACAAAACATAGTACAGGAATAAGTGTATAGAATGAACCGAAGAAACCGTAGTTTGATGGTGTTGCAAGCATACTTATTCCAGTGCCAGGGAAAAGCTCAAAGCCATTTGAAAGAAGATTGATGTTGTCAATCTGTGTGGTTGTAAAGCACTCCCTAACAAAGTCTGTGTTAAGCATTGCACCAAAGTTGTTGAGAACCTCAATCTGCTGATAATAAGCATTGGTATTAGCTGCAAGTGGCATACCTGGGATATGCTGTGCATAGGCAACTGTTGAGTTAACCAAGGTTTCGTTAAGGTGCAGAGTATTTGAAAGAGGAGAAGAAATACTGTAGAAAATACCAAGCATAACAAGCATTGGAACAATACTTGTAAGACAGCCTGATGAAGGGCTCACACCCTCTTTTGCATACAGCTTCTGCATTTCCTCATTTGCTTTCTGTTTATTGTTTTTATACTTTTCCTGAATTTCCCTTTGCTTTTTCTGTAGTCTTTGGTTGTTAGCCATTGACTTTTGCTGTTTAATGGAAAATGGAAATAGAACAATCTTTGCAAGAATAGCAAAGATAATAATTGCTATGCCGTAATTCTGAACCAAATAGAAAATTGGCCAAAGAACATAACCGAACAAGCTTCCAAGGAAGCTAAAAATTGTCATCATAATTATTTTGCTCCTCTGTTTTTCTCCTTTTTTGGTGGAACAGGGTCGTAGCCACCCTTTGAAAATGGGTTGCAACGGAGTATCCTCCATATGGTCATAAAGCTACCCTTAAAAGCACCGTGAACCTCAATAGCCTCAAGGCCATAGGTGGAACAGGTGGGGTAGTACTTACATTTGGAGCTTGTAAGCGGAGAAATATTTTTCCTGTAAAATTTAATAACTGCAAGTAGAATTTTCTTCATAGTGCAGTCCTTAGTCCGAAATTTTGAGTACCCTTGCTTTTTTCAGGTGCTCAGTCATTTCTTTTTGTACAACAGTTGATTTTGTGTGAGGAGCCTTGCCCCTTGCAACAAACACAATGTCATACCCCGGAATAATATCACTGTACAGACTGTAGAGTGACGCCCTAATAACACGCCTTGCCCTATTTCTCTGTACAGCTTTACCAATCTTTTTACTGGTAGTTATTCCGTATCGTTTTTCATTACTTCTGTTTTTCAGAACATAGGTTACGATGGTACTACCAACAAAGGACTTGCCCTTGCGATATAATCTGAGAAAATCTCTGTTCTCTTTTAAAGTAACACCTTTTCCCATATTACCACCCTTAAGATAAAATAAAGACCACTTTTAAAAAAGTGGCCCTATTTTTAGTAAGACAACTTCTTTCTACCTTTAGCTCTTCTTCTTGCTAAAACTTTACGGCCATTCTTAGTTGCCATTCTCTTTCTAAAGCCATGTTCTTTTTTTCTGTGAAGCTTCTTAGGCTGATATGTTCTCAGCATAGAAAACCCTCCTTTCGGAAATACATTACATTACCTTGCAATATAGCATTATATCTTATTTTGCAAGGCTCGTCAAGAAATTTTGATAATTTTTTATATTTATTTTTATTTTATTTTCCATTTTTCTCACCTCATACAACATATAGTATAAGATTATTTTTTTACCACAAATTATATAGGCAAAAAATTGAGGTTACAACTACTCATAATAAAAGAATAAATATACTATATATATGGGAAAAATTTTTCTTGAAATGTGTCTGTATATTTGCTATAATAATATAATGAATTTATTATGGGTGTATTATCCCCATTAACAAGTAAGGAAATAGGAAAAAGGAGTGTATGTATGGATTCATTTAATGAAGCCTGGGGCATTATCAGTGAATACTGTAAGGGGCAGATTACTGATGTGGCATATAATACCTGGATAAAAAGGATTGAGCCTGTGAGCCTTGACTTTGACAAGGGCGAAACTACTCTGCTTGTGCCAAACAACTTTCACAAGCAAACTCTGTTAAAATGTTATATTCCACTTTTGAATGATGCCTTTGATACTGTCTTTGGCACTCATTTTGACATTGTGTTTAAAACACCTGATGAAGTTGGCACTGTTGTAAGTACCATTGATGAAAACCAAAAGGAACAAACTGCTGAATCAGGCTACGATTTCACCTTTAGCACCTTTATTGTTGGTTCATCAAACAAGTTTGCTCACGCTGCCTGTATGGCTGTGGCACAAAATCCTGCCGGAGCATACAACCCACTTTTCCTTTACGGCAACAGTGGACTGGGAAAAACTCATCTTCTCTGTGCCATTAGTAATGAAATTAAGGAAAATTTCAAGGATAAAAAAATTGTGTATGTTAAGGGTGACGACTTCACCAACGAAATGATTGAGGCTATTAAAAAGAACACAACAGTTGCCTTCCGTAACAAATACAGAAGTGCTGATGTTCTTTTGGTGGATGACGTTCAGTTCATTGGTGGTAAGGAAAGTACTCAGGAGGAATTCTTCCACACCTTTAATTCACTTTATGAGGCTAATAAGCAAATTGTACTTACATCTGACCGTCCTCCAAGGGAGATTAAAACCCTTGAGGAAAGACTCCGTTCCAGATTTGAGTCAGGACTTATTGCTGATGTTCAGCCACCTGACTTTGAAACAAGAATTGCTATTATAAAGAGAAAATCTGAGGTTCTGGGAATTGACCTTAGCGAAGATGTTTGCGAGTACATAGCAAAGAACCTTAAAACAAATATTCGTCAGCTTGAGGGTGTTGTTAAAAAGCTAAAGGCAAAGGTTCTTCTCTCTGGAGAAAAACCATCTCTCCATGTTGTTAAGGAGGGAATCAGCGATATTCTCAATAACGACACACCACCTGAAGTTACTCTTGAAAAAATCTGCGAGGAAGTTGGCAGGAACTTTGGCTTTAGTGCTGATGAAATACGACTTTCAAAAAGCAGACGAGCTGACATTAGTCTGGCAAGACATATTGCTATATATATAGTAAGGAATTTAACCAATCTTTCAATGGTGGAAATCGGCAAGGAATTTGGCAACAGACACTACACAACAGTTGTTTATACAATTCAGAATATTACCGAGCAAATGAAAACTAATAACGACATTAAAGAAACCATTGAAGACATAATAAAAAATATTAGGGATAGGTAAAAAAACAAAAAAGTTTTACTATAAAGTTTTCCACATATTCACACACATTCACATCACAAATGTTCACAACTTATAAAATAATAGATTATTCGTATTTTTACTAACATAATTTATTTTTTTCAACATAATCTCTGTGGAATTTCTTTTGTGATTACTGTGGGAAGAAAAGGCGTTTTACTATTTTTCCACATTCCCTACTACTACTACTTTAATTAACATATCATTTCACTTGTAAATGAGGAAAAGGATAGATTATGAAATTTAATTGTTCAAGAACAGATTTAAGCAACGCAATTATGAATGTGCAAAGAGCAGTTGCTACAAAAGCTTCAATTCCTGCCCTTGAGGGTATTCTCATTAAGGTAAAGGGAGATAAGTTGAATATTTCAGGCTATGACCTTGAAATTGGAATTACCACAGATATTGAGGCTACGATTTTAGAGGAAGGCAGTATTGTACTTTCTGCAAAGCTTTTTGGTGACATTATAAGAAAGCTCCCACAGGAAATTATTACTGTGGAAACAGACGAAAGAATGGTAACCTACATTACAAGTGGTAATGCCTCTTATCAGATTGTTGGACTTTCTGCTGCTGAATATCCTGATTTACCAAGAATTGAAGAAACTGACAGATTTGTAATAAAAAGCAGTATCCTCAGAGATATGATAAGACAGACTATATATGCAGTATCAGAAAAAAATTCAAAGCCAATTTATACAGGCTCTCTATTTGAAATTAAGGACAAGGTTCTTACAATAGTTGGCATTGACGGCTACAGAATGGCTATTAGACGAGAGAACATTGACTCTGACAGCGAAAATGAGTTTGTAATTCCAAAGAAAACCCAGAGTGAGGTGCTAAAGCTCATTACTGATGAGGAGGAAGATGTTGAAATTATTATTGGTCAGCGCCACGCATTATTTAAGGTTGGCTCTTTCTATGTAATTTCAAGACTAATTGAGGGTTCATTCATTGACTACAATTCAACTATTCCAAAGGGAACAGAAACACAGGTGGTTGTAAATACAAGGGAAATCTCCCAGGCTGTTGACAGAATGAGCCTTCTTGCAACTGACAAATTTCCTTCCCCTGTAAGATGTAACTTTAGTAATGATGAAATTACCTTTGTGTGTAACACATCAATGGGTAAGGCAAACGACAGTATAAGCACAACAATTTCTGGTAGTGATGTAGAAATCGGCTTTAACAACAGATATTTACTTGAGGCTATTAAGAATTGCGAAACTGATGAAATCAAAATTATTCTAAACGGTAGTCTTTCTCCAATGGTTATTAAGCCTGTAAAGAGTGACGATTTTATCTACCTTGTTGTGCCAATGAGAATTTCTTAAGAGATAGTGCTATGGAAAAAGAATTATTTTATATTGAAACAGAATTTATTAAGCTACAGGATTTATTGAAGTTTGCCGGACTTACAGAAACAGGTGGACAGGCAAAAATCCTTATTCAAGACGGCTATGTAGAGGTAAACGGAGAGGTTTGTACTATGCGTGGCAAGAAAATTCGTCAGGGTGATATTGTGAGCTTTGACGGTGTTACCTTAGAGGTAAGAGAATATTGAAGGTAAATTCTCTTGAATTTCAGAATTTTAGAAACCTTGAAACAAACAAAATTTTTGTTGATGAAAAAACAAATGTGATTTTTGGAGAAAACGCCCAGGGGAAAACTAATCTGCTGGAGCTTATATGGCTTTTCTGTGGAGGTCATTCCTTTAGAGGCTCAACTGAAAAGGAACTGATTAAATTTAATGAAAAATTTGCCAAAATCAAAATGGAGTTTTTCAGTCAGGACAGGGTTCAAAATGCTGAAATCAGATATACAGGAAATAAAAAAGAGGTTTTTATTAACGGTGTAAAAAAGAAAAGTGGTGCAGAGCTCATAGAAAAATTCTCCTGCGTGGTGTTTTCACCGGAGCATCTCTCCCTTGTTAAGGCAGGGCCGGGAGTAAGGCGAAAATTCCTTGACGGAGCCTTGTGTCAGCAAAAGCTAAGGTATGCAATCAACTTTTCTAAGTACAACCAAATTCTGAATCAGAGAAATGCTCTCTTAAAGGATATAAAAAAACATAGTGAGTTACTAAAAACCCTTGAAATATGGGACGAAACCCTGTGTAGCTTTGGTGCATATATTATTCAGCAAAGGGTAAAGTATGCCGAAAAGCTGAAAAAATCTGCCTCTGTTTTTCATAGTGGCATTTCAGATAACAGGGAAGTTCTTGATATAGACTACATTTCAACTGTCAATAATTTTGATAGTGAAAATCTTGATGACATAAAAGAAAAGTTCCTCCTTGGACTAAAGGAAAAGCTAAAGGATGATTTGTACCTTGGCTATACAACTGTTGGACCACATAGAGATGACCTTAACATTCTGATAAACGGAATGAAGGCAAAGAACTTTGGCAGTCAAGGTCAGCAGAGAAGTGCTGTGCTTTCCCTTAAGCTATCAGAAGCAAGTATTTTAAGTGAAATAAGAGAGGAAGAGCCTGTTCTCCTCCTTGATGATGTATTGTCGGAGCTTGACAACAGGCGTCAGGATTTTTTGCTAAACAAGATAAACAATTATCAGGTTTTCATTACCTGTTGCGAAAGACAGAGCAAAAAACAGCTTGAAAAGGGCAAGGTTTTTGTGGTTGATAATGGAAGTGTAAAAGAGGAGTAGTTATGTATCTGCATCTGGGTGAAAATACCGTAGTTAAAACAAGTGATATTGTAGGTATATTCGATATGGATACCTCTACAATTTCCAAGCACACAAAGGATTACCTTAGTAATGCAACAAAATGTAAAAGGGTAATCAATGTTTCAATGGAGTTGCCAAAGAGCTATGTTGTGTGTAAGGAAAAGGGAGAAATAAAGGTATATATAAGTCAGATTAGCAGTCAGACTCTTATGAAAAGAAGAGGTAACCTCTGAAAGGAGAAATTATATGAAATTGGCAAAATGTCCCTATTGTGGAAGAAGGCTGTCCTACTTGACAGCTCAACAGCATAAGAAAAAGGGTGAATACCTTTGCAGTCGCTGTAAAAAGGAGAGTAATGTTTATATCAACAAAAAGATATGGCTACCCTTTATCTTTACACTAATGATTGCCATTATTATTATGGTACTTGTTATGATGTATATTGCAGAGAAAAATATCTTTTCTTTCATATTAGTAATGATTCCTTTTCTTCTGTTCTATATTTTTGTACCATTTTTTGTGACACTAAGACCACTTAAAAAGTACAGAGAGGCAGTGAACCTACAGCAAAAGCTGAAAAAACCTGATATTCTCTCCCCTATTACAGATAGTGACCTTGAAGAAAACAGTCCTTTTATAAATAAGGATGTTTTCAATCAAATTAAGGCAAAAAGGAAGATTATTACCGAGGAAGAAGAAATGCGTACCAAAGCCTATGATGAGCAGAAGTACGGTAAGGTGGAAACTGAAACTATAAGTCGTAATCTTTTAAAGGAGAGAACAACTTCATTTTCCTTTAAGAATAACGACATTAGCAGTAACAGTGAAAATAACAGGGATTTTCTTGAGGGCTTGAGTGATGAATAATGTTTAAAAAAGCTGTTTGCCCTCACTGTCAGGCAATATATGACAGGAAGGAAATAAATAGTCAAAAGGATAGTGAAATAATTGTTTGCCACAACTGTAAAAAGAAATTTGTGGTGAAGAAGAAAACAGGCTTTGCCCTGCTTATGGCAATCACCTTCCTTTTTGCAGTAATAATGAACATCTTTCTCCTTGGTGTTTTTAAGGTAAGAGATGTTGTGCCACTTCTGATTTCTACAGTGGTGGTTATGATAATTGGATATTTGTTAAGATATTTGTTTGTAAAGTATAAGAAGTTCTGATGGAGGAAATTACATTGGATAATAAGGATATAACTAAAGTAGAAAATCAGTATGGTGCTGATGAAATACAGGTTCTTGAAGGTCTTGAGGCTGTAAGAAAAAGACCAGGTATGTACATTGGCTCAACAGGTGAACAGGGCCTGCACCACCTTGTATATGAAATTGTGGATAACTCAATTGACGAGGCTCTTGCAGGTTACTGTACAAAAATTGAGGTTTCAATCCTCCCTGGTGATATTATTAAGGTAAAGGACAACGGTCGTGGTATTCCTGTTGGTGTCAACTCAAAAATGGGACTTCCTGCTGTTACTGTTGTTTTCACTGTACTACACGCAGGTGGTAAGTTCGGTGGTGGTGGCTACAAGGTTTCTGGTGGCTTACACGGTGTTGGTGCATCTGTTGTTAATGCCCTTTCTGAATACCTTGAGGTTAGAGTTTGTGACGGCGAGAATGTTTACTTCCAGCGTTATGAACGAGGAAAAATTATGAATGACCTTGAAATTATAGGTCAGGACAATGTAAGGGGTACTGAGGTTATCTTCAAGCCAGACCCTGTTATGTTTACAGACACCACTGTTTATAAGTATGAAATTCTGGAGAAAAGACTTCGTGAGCAGGCTTTCCTTAACGCAGGTGTTAAAATTGAACTTAAGGATATGCGT
Source organism: Ruminococcus sp. (assembly GCA_045133515.1). Classification (GTDB taxonomy): domain Bacteria; phylum Bacillota; class Clostridia; order Oscillospirales; family Acutalibacteraceae; genus Ruminococcoides. Next base: position 51,715 of record JBGUUL010000057.1, on the reverse strand, counting down.
GATGAAAATAATATCATTGTCAATGAATACTGCTATGAGGGTGGTGTAAAGTCCTTTGTTAACTTTATAAGAGAAAAGAAAAGTAAGACTAAGGAAATTAACCCTCTCCATGATGATATAATCTATTTTGAAACAGAGAATAAGGAACAGACAATGTCTGTTGAAATTGCAATGCAATATACAGATGCAATTTCCTCTGATATTCGTTCATTTGCCAACAATATTCACACCATTGACGGTGGTACTCACGAGGAGGGCTTTCGTCGTTCCCTTACAAAGGTGCTGAATGAATATGGTAGGCGTTTTAACAAGCTAAAGGAAAAGGACGATGACCTAAAGTACAGCGACTACGAAGAAGGACTTTTTGCCATTATTTCCGTTAAGCTAACTGAGGCTGAATTTGAAGGTCAGACCAAGGCTAAGCTTGGTAATACCGAGGTTAGAAAGTTAGTTTATAAGCTGATAAAGGACAAGCTGTCAGAATATCTTGAAGAAAATCCAAATATCGGTAAGATTATTTTTGACAAGGCCCTTATGTCCTACTCTGCAAGAATTGCAGCACAAAAGGCAAGGGAAAATGTTAGAAGAAAATCAGCTCTTGACGGTGCAAGGCTACCAGGTAAGCTTTCAGACTGCCAGAGTAAGGATAGCTCCGAAACTGAAATTTACATCGTAGAGGGTGACTCTGCAGGTGGCTCTGCCAAGGAAGGCAGAGATAGAAGAATACAGGCTATTCTCCCACTTTGGGGTAAAATGCTGAATGTTGAAAAGGTTCGTGAGGACAAGGTTTACGGCAACGACAAGCTGACACCTGTTATTGTTGCCCTTGGAACAGGAATAAAGGACAATTTTGACATTTCAAAGCTCCGTTATGACAAGGTTATAATTATGGCCGATGCCGATGTTGACGGTTCACATATTAGAACACTTTTACTTACATTCTTCTTTAGATTTATGAGGCCTTTAATTGAAGAAGGTCACGTATATATTGCTCAACCACCACTGTATAGAATTACAAAGGGCAAAAAGCACAAGTATGCTTATTCCGACCAGGAAAGAGATGCAATGCTTGCAGGTCTTGAGGGTAAAACCGAAATTCAGCGATACAAAGGTCTTGGTGAAATGGACCCTGAACAGCTATGGGAAACCACAATGAACCCTGAAACAAGAACTATGCTTAGGGTTGAACTTTCTGACGCTGAACTTGCTGATGAAACTTTCTCAATGCTTATGGGTGAAAAGGTTGAGCCTCGTAAGGAATTTATTGAAAATAACGCAAGATTTGTTGAAAATCTTGATATATAAGGAGGGATAAAAATGGCTGATAATAATGATAACAAGGACTATATTATGCCACAGGCAAAAATCATAAATGTTGATATAGACAGGGAAATGAGAAAGTCATTCCTTGACTACTCAATGTCAGTTATTGTATCCCGTGCATTACCTGATGTTCGTGACGGATTAAAGCCTGTTCACAGAAGAATACTCTACACAATGCACGAAAAAGGTCTTGAACCAAACAAGCCTTACCACAAGTGCGCCGATACTGTTGGTGCAGTGCTGGGTTCATATCACCCTCACGGTGACGCATCTGTTTATGATGCTCTTGTTCGTCTTGCACAGACCTTCTCAATGAGATATATGCTTGTTGACGGTCACGGTAACTTTGGTTCAGTTGACGGTGACCCACCTGCTGCCTACAGATATACTGAGGCAAGAATGAGCAAAATTTCAACAGAAATGCTAACAGATATTGAGAAGAATACTGTTGACTTTATGCCTAACTACGATGACAGACTTGAAGAACCAACTGTACTTCCTACAAAATTTCCTAACCTTCTTGTAAATGGTTCATCTGGTATTGCTGTTGGTATGGCTACCAACATTCCACCTCATAATCTTGGTGAGGTTGTTGATGCTATGTGCCTACTTATTGACAAACCAGATGCAGAGGTTGCAGAGCTTATGGAATGTTTGCCTGGTCCTGACTTCCCAACAGGTGGTATGATTATGGGCAGAAGTGGTATTCGTGCTGCTTATGCCACAGGTAGAGGAAAAATTATCCTCCGTGCCAAAACTGAAATTGAGGAGCAGAAAAACGGCAGATTTAAAATCATAGTTACAGAGCTACCTTATCAGGTAAACAAGGCAAGGCTCATTGAAAGTATTGCCGATATGGTAAGGGAAAAGAAGATTGAGGGTATTTCAAATATTGAGGACCATTCCGACAGAAATGGTATGCATATTGAAATTGATATTAAGAGAGAGGCATCCCCTCAAGTTGTTTTGAACCTCCTCTTTAAAAATACACAGCTACAAACAACCTTTGGTGTTATTAACCTTGCCATTGTTAACGGTGAGCCAAAGGTACTAACTCTTAAAGAAATGCTCCAGCATTACATTGACTTCCAGGTTGATGTTATTGTTAGAAGAACACAGTTTGACCTTAAAAAAGCACAGGAAAGATGCCATATTTTAGAAGGTCTGAAGATTGCACAGGATAATATTGATGAGGTTATTAAGATTATCCGTGAGTCAAAGGACCAAAGCACTGCAAAGGTAAATCTCTGTGAAAGATTCGGTCTTGACGATGTTCAGGCACAGGCCATTGTTCAGATGCGTCTTGGTCAGCTGACAAACCTTGAAAGAGAAAAGATTGAAAATGAAATTAAATCTCTACAGGAAAAGATTGCAGAAATGAACGAAATTCTTGGTAGCAGAGAAAAACAGCTTTCCATTGTTAAGGAAGAAACTGTTGCAGTTCGCAACAAATATTCCGATGCAAGAAGAACAGAAATTTGTGCTGTTTCCGGTGAGGTTGACATTGAGGACCTTATTCCACAGGAGGACTGCGTTATCACCCTTACACAGTTTGGTTACATCAAGAGAATTCCAGCTGACACCTACAAAATTCAGAATCGTGGTGGTCGTGGCGTTGCAGGTATGAAAACCAAGGAAGAAGATGTTGCAAAGGAAATGTTCGTGGTAAATTCCCACGATTTAATTCTGTTCTTCACTGACAAAGGTAAGGTTCACAAACTGAAATGCTTTGAAATTCCAGAGGGTTCTCGCCAAAGTAAGGGTATGATGATAGCCAACATTCTTCCTATTGAACAGGATGAAAAGGTTACATCAATGATTAAGGTTGACAGTATGGATGATGATAAGTACCTGATTATGGTAACAAAGAAGGGTATTATCAAGAGAATTCATCTTTCAGCCTACAAAACCAACCGTAAGGGTGGACTTATTGCCCTTGAACTTCTTGAGGGCGATGAGCTTGCTTGGGTAAAAATGACAGAGGGCAAGGACGATGTTCTTGTTGCCACAAGAAATGGTATGGCAATTCGTTTTAATGAAAACGATGTAAGAGCTATGGGCAGACAGGCTCGTGGCGTTAAGGCTATGAATCTGTCTGACGGTGATGAAATTGTGGGTATGTGTGTTGCCGATGATGATGATATGATACTTACAGTTTCTGAAACAGGCTTTGGACGAATTTCAAAGGCTACCGACTATAGAGTTCAGTCAAGAGGTGGTAAGGGCCTTACCAACTACCACACAGAGAAGTACGGCAAGGTTGCTACAGTACAGTCTGTTAGCCTTGATGATGATATTATTCTAATTTCACAGTCAGGTATTGTCATTCGTATAAATGGCGAATCTGTAAGAATTTGCAACCGTCCAAGCAAGGGTGTTACACTTATGAAGCCTGGTGAGGATGACAAGGTTATTACAATCGCCACAGCACCACACGAAAGTGAAATTGAAAATGCAAATGCTACTGACACAGAAAATTCTGAAAATACTACTGTAGATAATAACGAGGAATAATATGAAAAGATTTTTATATATTTGTGTTTGTATAGTACTTATCACAGCCTTTGCAGGTTGTGATAAGGGCTTTGAAGTGCCAACAGGTGCAAAAATTGTTAACAATGGCAACGAAACAGGACTTGCATATGACCTTGATATTGAGGAATTTACCGACAGGTTTAACTCCATATATGAAGCAAAAACAGGTAAAGGTGCAGTTCTTGACAAGGACAACAACCCAACTGACCTTGAAAGTGGCGACTTCCGGATTATCGGTGAAAAGTCCCAAAAGGACGGCAAGACAAAATATACAAGCTACAGTTGTTCCCTTGCAAAGGCACAAATCATCCTTGCTGTTGATGACGAAAGTGGCAAGATTATTTCTGCCACCACAGCTACAACAGAGTTAATTTGGAGTAGCTCTGCAAAAGAGGTTGAAGAAATTGGCACTGCTATGTCCATTGCCTGTGCCGATTATACTGTTGAAAACTTTGACTATGTTAAGGAAATGTATGAAAAGTCCATTAGTGGCAACTGTTACTTTGATAATGTAATTTACAAGGTTATTGGAACAGAGGGTACTAAGGATAATGAGGAAATGGTTGTTAAGATGATTTCCCTACCAACAACAGAGGATTATCTTGAAAATGTAAGCTATACAGACTACCGTCTTTACAAGGACGGCAAGGTAGAATTTGGAGAACATAAATAGAGGTTTGTTATGAAAAAGGTATTTGCAGTACTCCTTATGGCAACCCTACTTCTTATGGTTGGTTGTAATGAGGAAAAGAATAACGAAACAACTACTACAGTAGAAATGTCTGTTGAAGAAACTACTGATTTTGTACCAGAGGAAACACAGGAAGAAACCTATGTTGAGGATATACAGACTGAAACAGAGGTTGAAACTGTAGCTGAAACTGAAAATGAGAAAACTGAATATACCACAAAGGATTATGTAGGTAAGGATGTGTCTGAGGACGGAGAAAAAATAACTGAAGCTCAGGCTATCAATGTTGCAACGGAAAGGTTCGGTTTGCAGGGTGGAGAAAACAATATGTACATTTCTTCAATGGTATATATTAGAAGTATGCCATACTATGCAGTGAATGTAACTCTCCTTGAAGATACAGGACTTGAAGAAGGAACAACACATATCTTCGTAAGCTATGACGGAAATTCAGCCTTTCAGGGCTATGTTGAGGATGACGGCACAGCTGTAGTTCTTGGATAAAAAATAGTAAGAAAAACACCGTAGTAAAATGAGGTCAATGATATGACTTTCAAACTACGGTGATTTTTATTATATTTTTCGTGTATTATGTTGACGGTGTGTGCATAATATGATACAATATGTATATAATATAAATGGAGGTGCTATTATGGAGTCAACAAATTTGAATATTCGTACAGATAAGGAAGTTAAAAAACAGGCTGAAAAGATTTTTGAGGCTTTGGGGTTAAATATGACTACTGCTGTTAATATTTTTTTAAGACAGGCAATTCGTGAAAATGGAATTCCTTTTGAACTAAAGTTAGATGTTCCAAATGAAACAACCATAAAAGCTATTGAAGAAGGCAGAGCCTTGGCATATGATAAAAACGCTAAGGGTTACAACTCCATATCTGAATTGAGAAAGGCTTTAGAGGAATGAAATACCAAATTCGCTTTACTTCTCAATTTAAAAAGGATTTAAAAACAGCAAAAAAACAAGGCAAAAATATTGATAAGCTGTTTGATGTTGTGGAAAAATTGGCAAATGGTGAGCCATTAGAACAAAAATATCGTGACCACCACTTAACAGGTAATTACAAAGGGTGTAGTGAATGTCATATTGAACCAGATTGGCTATTGATTTATGAAGTAATTAACGATATTTTAGTTTTATCTCTTAATCGTGTGGGAAGCCATTCAGATTTATTTAAGTAGAAAAATCCGTGTTTTAGGAAAGTCTAAAACACGGATTTTGTTATACTATTTATATTACATTGCAATAAATGCTGTTCCTTTGGCAGGAACAATTACTCTGCCCTTAACAACCTCTGTACCCATCATTGGTTTACCGTTATAAAGAACAGCCGGAATATCCATAATAATATCCACATCCCCCATATTGAATGCACAGTAGATGCCACTTTCATTATCGTGTCTAAGGTAAGAAAGCACATTACCCTTGCAGTAAACAGGCATAAATTCGCCGTCCCAAAGTGCAGAGATGGTCTGTCTTAGCTCGCCTAAGCTTTTGTGCCAATTAACAAGCTCCTTTTCCTCCTTGCCCCAAGGGAAACCACATCTGTTGAATGGGTCCTTGTAGCCTTCCATACCGGCCTCGTCACCATAATAAACACAAGGAAAACCAGGTAGTGTGTACTGAATACCAGATGCAATCTTCATAATCTGTAGTCCACGCTCTCTCTGTTCCTGTGTCATTTTAGTTTCTGCCTGCCACTTTCTATCCCTGCCATTTAGTGGTTCACCTGCAATAAGAGTCAAAATTCTCTCTGTATCGTGGGTGGAAAGCAGGTTCATCAGCACTCTGATAACAGGCTTTGGATAGTTTTCAAGGACACTCATAATTGTGTCCAGAACATACTTTGCGTCAGTGCCTTTGCAAAAGTTAATAATTGCATTTCTAAACACATAGTTCATAACGGAGTCAAGCTGATTACCCAAGAGAAATTTTCTCCTTGCACCGTAGCTTTCCTTGTTGGAGGCATCCTCCCAAACTTCACCAATAACAAAGCCCTCTGGATTTTCTTCCTTAACAGCCTTTCTCAGATTTTCAAGGAAGATGTCAGGAAGTTCATCTGCAACATCAAGTCGCCAACCAGAGTTACCTGCCCTCATCCATTTTCTAACAATACCATTTTCTCCGTTGATATATTCATTAAAGTTAGGGTCTTCCTCGTGAACCTCTGGTAAAGTGTAAAAACCCCACCAGCTGTTGTAGCTGTCAGGCCAATTATTAAATTTGTACCAGCTGTAATATGGTGAATTTTTGTCCCTGTATGCACCACCGTCACCGTAGTTACCACTTCTGTTAAAGTACTTTGAGTCGCTACCTGTGTGGGAATAAACACCGTCATTTATAATGTGAATACCCAATTTTTCAGCCTCTTTACAAAGCTCCTTAAAGTCCTCCTCTGTGCCAAGCATAGGGTCAACCTCACTGTAGTCACCTGTGTCATATCTGTGGTTACTGTATGCCTTGCTAATTGGGTTCAGGTAAATGCAAGTAACACCTAAATCCTTGAGGTAAGGTAGCTTCATTGTAATGCCCTTTAAGTCACCCTTAAAGAAGTCTGTGTTGGTAATTTCTCCATTTTCGTTTGGCCACCACTGTGGAAGTCCATACCAATCGTCAATTATTGTAAGGTCGTTTCTCTTGATTTCCTTTTCTTCCCCACTAAAGTAAAATCTGTCAGGAAAAATCTGATACATAACGCCACCAACAGGCCACTTTGGAGTTTCAAACCCCTTTTTGTAGCAGGTAATCTGCCAAGCTCTGCCTGGCTGGTCTGAAATACAGCTCTTTGTGTCAACATCTGTTGGAATAATATATCTGGTGCCGTACTGGGTTTTTAGCCTAAAGCCGTGCCAATACAGTCCAATTTCCTCTGGAGTAAAATCACACTCCCACTTATCGTAGTCCTCATTGTGCATACCACACCAGAACATTTTGTGGTATTCCCAGTTATAGTCATTGTCAAACTTAACGCAAAGCTCTGCATATGAACAATGTAATTCCCGTGGTACTCTTATTGTTAAATGAATGGAAGTACCTTCCTCAACAGCACCAAAAGGGGTACGGTAATGTTCACTGCGTGAATCAAATGGAACAACCATTTTCAGCCTCCAATATTCTCTCAATTTATAACACAATTTTACTAATACATTATACTACATAACTCGCCATTATGCAACAATAGTTAAAGTAACAAAAAAGAAAGAAAGATTACAATGTTAACACATTACTTTTTCTTTTTAAGAAAAAAGATTATAATGGTATTATAGAAACTATGCACTTATGCAAATTATCATATGAAAGGTGAAAATTATGAACAGACACATTATCTTTGTTGGTGGAAAACGCTTTACCATTAAAACAGAAGAAAATGAAGAATATATGAAAAAGGTTGTGGAGCGACTTGAAACAAAGCTAAAGTCCATTATGTCCGTTAACCCAAAAATGGATAAGGACAGCGCAGCCCTTCTTGCTTCCCTTGACTATTGTGACGAAGAAAACAAAATGAGGGAAAAGCTGGAAACTATTAAGGAGCAGATTAAGGACTACCTTGCAGAAACAGAAAGACTGCATAATGAGATTGCAGAGCTTAAGTCAGAAAATGCCCTACTACAAATGAAGATTGACAAAATGCTGAATGTTGAGCCAGAAAAGAAGGCAAAGCCTGTTGGTGAAAAAAAGGTTATTGCCACAGGAAAAATCAAAAATTCCGTACCACAGTTTTTTGACGGAGCAGTTCAGCAGAGCCTTTTTAACAACGAGAAAAAGTAATGAAGAAGATAGAAATTCTTGCTCCTGCAGGTTCATTTGAGTCGGTGGTTTCTGCCGTAAACAGTGGTGCAGATGCAGTTTACCTTGGACTAAAAAACTTTTCTGCAAGAAAAGAGGCAGAAAATTTTACTGTAGATGAGCTAAAAAGCGCAACCTCTTTTTGCCACATTCGTGGCGTCAAGGTCTATGTCACAATGAACACCTTGATTTTTGATGATGAGCTTGAAGATGCCCTAAGGACTGTAAAGGAAGCCTGTAAGTGCAATATTGACGCCCTCATTGTTCAGGATATTGGCTTTGCAAGTCTTGTTCACAAGGCCTGTCCTGCACTCCCTCTCCACGGCTCAACGCAAATGAGCATCCATACCCTAAGTGGTGCAAAAATGCTGAAAGAAATGGGCTTTAAGCGTGTTGTTCTCAGCCGAGAAATGTCAAGGGAGGAAATTAAATATATTGCAGACAACTGTGATATTGAGCTGGAGGTTTTTGTCCACGGTGCACTTTGTATGTGCGTTAGTGGTCAATGCTATTTTTCAGCTATGCTTGGTGGCAGAAGTGGCAACCGTGGCAGATGTGCACAGCCCTGTAGATTGCCTTTCAAAGTCCCTGGATGCGATTACGCCTTGAGCCTTAAGGATAATTCTGCCATTTATCACCTTGATGATATGGCAGAAATCGGCATTACCTCTGCTAAAATTGAGGGTAGAATGAAACGACCTGAGTATGTGGCATCTGCTGTTGCTTCCTGCTATGAAAAAAGGGAAAAAGGCTATGTTTCAGCAGAAACTAACAGCAACCTACAGAATGTTTTTTCCAGAACAGGCTTTACTGACGGCTACTACACAGGTAACAGACAGGATATGTTTGGTTACAGAAGGAAAGAAAATGTTGTGTCAGCAACAGAGGGTCTTTTTAAGAAAATACGCAATAGCTACAAGGAAGAAATGCAGAGGGTTAGCCTTACAGGTAGCTTTACTCTTTGCCTTAATGAGCCACCTGTGTTTACAGTTACTGACGGAGAAAATAGTGTTACTGTAAAAGGTGAGGTAGTGGCTGAAAAGGCTCTTAATGTGCCTCTTAGTGATGAAAAAGCCCTGCTACAGCTACAAAAAACAGGTGGCACTCCCTACTATTTTGCAGAGATAAAAACGGATATTCAGGAGGGTGTAACTGTTCCACTTTCCTCACTTAACAAAATTCGCAGAACTGCCCTTGATGCCCTTAGTGAAAAAAGGGACAAGGACTATAACTATAGCTTTGTAGAACCTCATCTTCACATCACTCCAACCTATCAGAAGATTACAGAGAGAAGATGTGAGGTGAAAAACATTGAGGGTCTTGCCTTTGAGGATTATGACCTTGTGTTTGTGCCGTTATTCACAAAGGATAGTGACATAAAAAGCCTTATTGAAAAACATAGCAACATTGGTGTGGCAATTCCTCGTGGAATGTTTGGCAGAGAGAATGCCATAATAGAAAGAGTGAAAGAGGTTAAAAGCCTTGGTGTAAAGTCCTGCCTTTGCAACAACCTTGGAGCAGTTTATTTCTGCAAAAACCTTGGTATGGAACTTCACGGTGGAGAATTCCTCAACCTTACCAACACTTTTTCTCTTATGTGGGCAGAGGATTACGGCCTTAAGGACTGCACAGTTTCTATTGAACTGACGGATAAGCAGATAAACAGCCTTGGAGGCAATATAAAAAGAGGTTTGGTAAGCTACGGTTATATTCCACTTATGCTAACACGCAACTGCCCAATGAAAAGTGGTAAAAAGGATTGTAAAACTTGCAAAAAACAGGGGAAAATGCAGGATAGGAAAAATTACGAATTTTCTCTTTTTTGTGACGGAAACTGTACGGAAGTCCTAAATTCGGTACAGCTGAACATTCTTTCGGATGTAAATAAAAAGTTTTCCACATATTTTACTATGGAAAAGTTCTATGTGGAAAACTATGTGGAAAAAGTGAAAAACTATAGTGAAAACCATAGCAAAACCCCAACAAAACCCAAATTCACCAATGGACTATACTTTCGTGGTGTTAAATAGTGAATAAATATTGTGGAAAACTTATTGACAGCTTTCTCACAATTCTATGTGAAAAACTTTAAATTTCCTTTTTAGAAAGAAAAAATGAGGAAAATTTTTGTCGGAAGAAAATTTTATTAGTCCAAAAATTTTTAAAAAATAGTTTTTGCAGGAAACGACATAATTTTGCAGGAAGGAGAAGTATTATGGAAGTGTTAAAAATAAAGAAATTGAGAGAAAATGCAGTTATACCAAAGCGTGGCACAGGGGGTTCTGCCGGTATGGACTTGTACGCTTGTATTGATGAGGAAATAACCCTAAAGCCACAAAACCTTGTTATGATACCTACAGGAATTGCCATTGAATTGCCTTCAGAAAACTATATGGCAAATATTTACAGCAGAAGTGGACTTGGTGTAAAGCACGGCATCACCCTTTCAAATGGGGTTGGTGTGGTTGACAGCGACTACAGAGGTGAGGTTTGCGTTGGACTATGCAATGTTTCAAATAAAGATTATACAATAAAGCCACAGGAAAGGATTGCACAGTTGGTAATTGCCCCTGTTTCTATGATGCCTGTTGTGGAGGTTGAGGAAATTTCCCAAACTCTGCGAGGTCAGGGTGGCTTTGGCTCAACAGGAAAAAAATAATTACACTAAATTTACAGACTTTTCTAACATATATATGTACATTCCTATAGCTTGAAAAACATATGCTTTAAGGTTATAATAATGTAACAAAACAATCACATAATAAATTATACTACTTAGGAAAGGTAGAAGAATTATGTTTACAAAGGACATTGGAATAGATTTAGGTACTGCAAACACCCTTGTGTATATGAAGGGCAAGGGCATTGTACTGCGTGAGCCATCAGTTGTGGCTGTTGATATTCGACAGGACAGAGTACTGGCTGTTGGTGCACAGGCAAAGGAAATGATTGGCAGAACACCAGGCTCAATAGTGGCTATAAAGCCACTAAAGGACGGAGTTATTGCCGACTTTGAAATAACTGCAATTATGCTAAAGCACTTTATCCGTAAGGTTATTCACAGCAACTTTTTCTCTCGTCCAAGAATAGTTATCTGTATTCCTTCAGGAGTAACACAGGTGGAGAGGAGAGCTGTTGAGGACGCAGCCAGACAGGCTGGTGCAAAGGATGTTGAGCTTATTGAAGAACCAATGGCTGCTGCTATTGGCGCAGGACTTCCTGTAGCAGAGCCAACAGGAAGTATGGTTGTTGACATTGGTGGTGGTACATCAGAGGTGGCTGTAATTTCCCTTGGTGACATTGTTGCGCACAATTCAGTTCGTGTTGCAGGTAACAAGTTTGACGAGGCAATTATGCAGTACATCAAGAAGAAGTACGGACTGACCATTGGCGAAAGAACAGCAGAAGAAATTAAAATAGAAATTGGCTCTGCTTATCCTCATCAAAATGAGGGCAGTATGACAATTAAGGGCAGAAATGTGGCTGACGGTCTTCCAAAGGATGTTACCATTACAGCAGAGGAAGTGCGCAACGCCCTTGCCTCCCCTCTTGCCACCATTATTGACGGTATTCTGGACACCTTGGAGAACACCCCACCAGAGCTTTCAGCAGATATTATTGACAGAGGAATCACCCTAACAGGTGGTGGCGCACTACTAAAAGGTCTTGACCTTCTCATCAGCAAGCAGACAGGTATGCCTGTGCATATTGCCGACAAGCCTCTGGACTGTGTTGCAGACGGTGCAGGAAAAAGACTTGAAACTGTAATGCCAAAGGAATATTACAGGGACAGAAGAAGATAAGGTAAGACTTTGCTATGAAAAATATGTTCACTTCAAAAAGCTTTAAAACCTTGGTTGCAACGGTCGTTGTCCTTATTCTTCTTGTTGGAATTTCAAATATTTTTGACATCAGCATAATCTCCTCCATAACAGGCTACATAACCTCTCCAATGCAGAGGGTGTCAGCCTCTGTGGTGGATTTAAGTAGTGAAAAATCCTATGATGAATTACTTGCTGAAAACGAGGCACTAAAAAGTGAGGTTGCCTCCCTTAGGGCAAAGCTTGCTGACTACGAAAATACAAGGACAGAAAATGCCAGACTATGGAAGTACTACGGACTGAAAAAGGAAAACCCCGATTACAGCTTTGTGCCTGTTTCAGTTATTCGCAGAGATGGAAACGACAAATTCTATTCCTTTACCATTGACAGGGGAACAAACGAGGATATTTCCCTCAACGACCCTGTAGTAACGGAAAACGGACTTGTTGGCTACATAAGCTCCCTAAGTCGCACCTATGCAGTTGTCACCACCATACTTTCCCCTGACCTAAGCGCAGGAGCAAGGGATGTTAAGTCAAAGGATACCGGTGTAATCTGTGGGGATGCAAGGCTCAGCGATAGTGGTCTTGTGACAATGACACAGCTTGCAGAAAACAATAAAATAAAGGTAGGACATCAGATTTCCACCACAGGAATTGGTGGAATGTACCCTGAAAATATTTCCGTTGGACAGGTAAAGGAGCTGAAATACAGGGAGTTTGACACTTCCCTCTATGCAGTGATTGAACCCTACGAGGATATTCGTAATGTAACCGATGTGGTGGTTATTACCTCCTTTAACGGACAGGGGGATATTAAGGACGCTACACTTGATGAGAAGGGCAGTGAGAACTAATGGAAATGAGAAACAGAGTTCTCCGTTTTGTAGCCTACAGTCTTGAAATTCTGCTGTTTTTCATACTTCAAGGTGTGCCAAATCTGATTCCAGAGGTTTTAGGGGGCAAACCCCTTCTGATTTTGCCAATAGCCTTAACCATAGCTTGTTTTGAAAAGGAAGAAACAGCTATGGTTTTTGGTGTTGCTGTGGGAGTTATGATGGACCTTGGCTACTCTGCACACATTGGATTTTACACAATCGCCCTTACAATAGTTTGCTATCTTGTAGGGTATGTAACAGAGAATGTTTTTAACACTAATCTGCTGACAGCTGTTGCTATTTCTGTTTTGGCAATACCTGTGGTGCTAAGCCTTTACTTCCTCTTTTCCTATGTAATAAGAGGTTATGATTATGCTGGGTATTATTATCTGCACCACACCCTGCCAACAATTATCTACACATTTTTAACAGTGCCCATTTTTTATGGTGTGAACAGGGCTTTAAGCAGAGGCTTTAGCGAAAGCGACTTTTACTATATGTAATATGGAGGTGAAAAAATGGAAAGGGATATGAGCCTTAACAGGCGAGGTACAGTTCTGCTGATAATTACTCTGGTGCTTGTGGCTGTAATTGTTGCAAGGCTGTTTTTCTGGCAGGTTATTGAGGGGGACAAGTACAAGGAAGTTGCAAAAAACAACGCATCCTTTTCCATAACCTCAGACATTACAAGGGGAGAAATTCTCACCTCTGACGGAAAACCCCTTGCCACCAACAGAACCATATATAATGTAATGCTAAAGGACAGCTACATAGATGACAAGGATATGAACAGCACCATTATTAAGGTGTTTGATGTTCTTGCTACTCGTAATGAGGACTTTGTTGATATGCTCCCTATTTTATATGAAAATGGTAGCTATAGCTTTGCAGAGGAGGACAACGAAAATTGCCTTGAATACCTCCAAAGTGAGGCTATGCTGAATACAGGTGTTTATACCCTTCCTCAGCAATACATTGATGACCTTATTAAAAGATATGAATGTGAAAATATAAAGGACAAGGCTTTACAGAGGAATGTAATTTCCGTTCGTTTTAATATGGAAAGAACAGGCTTTAGTCCAATAAATGACTACCTGTTTTCAGAGGATGTAAGTGCTGATATGATGCAGATTATTTCTGAAAATAGGGAAAACTTAAAGGGTGTGGAAATTGCCACAACTGTGGAACGACAGTACAAGAACCCAACCCTTGCCCCCCACATTGTCGGAATTGTGGGAAATATAAATCAAGAGGAATACGAGGCTAACCCCGACTACGGCTTTAGCGATTTAATTGGTAAGTTCGGCATTGAACAGGCCTATGAAAGCACCCTAAGAGGCAAGGCAGGAAAGGCCTATGTGGAGAAAAACGCACAGGGGTCAATTATCCGTACTGTGGATACCGAAAACGCAGAGCCTGGACGGTCGGTATGGCTCACCCTTGATAGTGAGCTTCAGGATGTTGCCAACAAGGCCCTTGAGGACAATATAAATGATGCCCACGACAATGTGGCAGAGGACTGTGTTGCCGGTGCTGTGGTTATGCTGAATGTAGAGGACTTTTCCGTACTTTCAGCAAGTACCTATCCAAGCTATGATTTGTCAAAATACAGTGGCTACAAATACTACGCAAGTCTTGTAAATGACGAAACCTCTCCCCTTTATTCCAGAGCTTTTGACGGTGTGTTTGCCCCTGGCTCTGTTTTCAAGCCCTGTGTAGCTTTGGCAGGTCTTGAGGAAAAAAAGGTGAGCAAAAACACCTACATAAACTGTACTCAAAACTATGACTACTACCCAACAGATGTAGTTAAGTGTATGGGTTATCACAACGAAATTACAATGGATACAGCTATGCACGTTTCCTGCAACTACTATTTTGCAGAGCTTGGCAGACGACTTGGCATAAACACAATTTACAGCTACGCAGAGAAGTTCGGATTGGGACTTCCAACAGGGGTTGAAATTGGCGAGAGCAAGGGCATACTTGCAGGTCGTGACAGTACAAGCTGGACAGCAGGTAATACTGTACAGGCTGCCATTGGTCAAAGTGACAACGCCTTTACTCCTGCACAGCTTGCAACCTATGTGGCAACAATCGCCAACAACGGCACAAGGCTAAAAACCCACCTTGTTGAAAAGGTGACAACCTATGATAAAAAGTACATTACAGAGGAAACCGAGAAGAAAACTATGTCAACTCTGAATGTGGATAAAAAGAACCTTCAGTATGTTCAAAAGTCTATGTGGGGTGTGTGTAACGCAGAGGACGGAACAGCCTATGAGGTCTTTGGGGACTACGGAGTTGAGGTGGCAGGTAAAACAGGTACTGCCGAAAACTCAGGAAGTGACCACACCGTTTTTATGTGCTATGCTCCCTTTGATAAGCCAGAGGTTGCCATAGCTGTGGTTATTGAACACGGTGAACAAAAGAGATATTCCACCAATGTGGCAAAAGCCCTCCTTGACAAGTACTTTTTTGACAAGGATTATAAAACAGAAAATTACTTTAGTTAGTCAGAGCCTCCCTTTTGGGAGGCTTTTTGCAATAAATGTGTCGTAATTTGGGTTTAACTATGGTTTTTTATTCAAAATAACTAAATTTTTAAAAATTTATTCTACACATTAAAATTTGTATATTGAAGAATTTTGTGATAGAATGTAATGGAGGTGTACTATGAGTAAGATTATTGCTATTGCCTCCGGAAAGGGAGGCACAGGAAAAACAACTATAACTGTGAACCTGGCTATTGCCCTTTGCAGGAAGAACAAGAAGGTTCTTATTATAGACTGCGACTGTGGTATGCGAGGGCCTGACCTTATGCTTGGTCTTGACAAAAACCTTGTGTATGATACAAGTGATGTTATTGCAGGTAACTGCTTTACAGGGGACGCAATCTACCCATATGGAAATGTAAAGGGACTTTTCCTTTTACCTGCACCAATAAATATTGAGGACGAAATTTCGCCACAGGTAATGAAGCAGTTTACCGACACTGTAAGAGGTAGCTATGACTACATTCTCATTGACTCCCCTGCAGGAGTTGGCAGTGGCTTTGAAACAGCAGTAATTTCTTCCGATGAAGTGATTATTGTGACAAACTCTGAGCCTGTTGGAATAAGAGGGGCAGTGACTGTCCGTCAAAATCTTCTTAAAATGGGCAAGGATAAAAAAATAAGGCTCATTATAAATAAGTTTAGCGAAAAGCGTTTTAAGGAAATGGAGGCATACACCGACCTTGATGAGGTTATTGATTTGTGTCAAACTCAGCTTATAGGTGTTGTGCCAGAGGATTTTCGTCTTGTGAGCTTCTCCCAAAACGGAAAGCCAAGTTTAAACAACTCACCCTCAAGGGTGGCTTTTGACAGAATAGCAGACAGAATAATGGGAAAACGAGTACAGCTTGCCTTCCCAAAGAATATGAAATAAGGAAAAGGAAACAGGAGGATTATTATGAACATAGCACTTATTGCCCATGATGAAAAAAAGGAACTTATGGTACAGTTCTGTATTGCCTATTGTGGAATATTAAGTAGAAATCACATTTGTGCCACAAGCACCACAGGTAAGCTTGTGTCAGAGGCTACAGGACTTGAAATTCAGCAGTTCTTAGGTGGCAGTCAGGGTGGCGACCAGCAGATAGCAGCAAGAATTGCCTGTAATGAAATTGATATGCTACTGTTCTTCCGTGATGCTCTTACCCCAAAGCCAAAGGAAACTAACGATATGAATTTGCTCCGTCTTTGCGATATGCACAACATTCCTGTTGCAACCAATATTGCAACAGCAGAGGTTCTCATTCACGGCTTAGAGCGTGGCGACCTTGACTGGAGAAATATTGTTAAGTAAATTTACTTATATACTAATATATTAGGGGGCAGTTGGTTTACTGCCCTTTACTTAGCTATTGAAAGGAAAAGAGAAATGGCAGATATTATAAGAAAAATCAAAGGCACAGAGGACATTATGCCAAAGGATAGCTACAAGTGGCAGTTCCTTGAGGACTTAATGCGTACTCAGGCCGAAAGCTACGGCTTTAAGGAGGTTAGAACTCCTGTCTTTGAAAAGACTTCACTTTTTTCAAGAGGTGTGGGAGAAACAACTGATGTTGTTCAAAAGGAAATGTACACCTTCTCTACCAAAGGTGACGAAAGCATAACCCTTCGTCCAGAGGGTACAGCAGGTGCAGTTAGAGCCTTCCTTGAGCATAATGTTCAAAACGAGGGTTTGCCTTCAAAGCAGTATTACCTCACCACCTGTTATAGATATGAAAAGCCACAGGCTGGTAGGCAGAGGGAATTCCACCAGTTTGGCATTGAGGTTTTCGGCACACAGAACCCTTGTGCAGATGCAGAGGTTATTTGCCTAATAAAGGGTATCTTTGATATTTTAGGACTTGAAAATATCCGACTTGAAATTAACTCCATTGGCTGTCCTCATTGTAGGGCAGAGTTCCACAAGGCTCTCAAGGCTTATTTTGAAAATTACAAGGACAAGCTATGCGAAACCTGTCTTTCAAGACTTGACAGAAACCCAATGAGAATTATTGACTGCAAAAGTCCTATTTGTTCAGAAATTGCCAAGGACGCACCAAAAATCCTTGATTACCTTTGTGATGAGTGCAAGGAGCATTTTGAAAAGGTTAAGTCCTTCCTTGACACAGCAGGAGTGGAATACAGCGTCAACCCAACAATAGTCAGAGGTCTTGACTACTACACAAAAACAGTATTTGAGTTTGTGTCCGACAACATCGGCGCACAGGGTACTGTATGTGGTGGTGGCCGATATGACGGCCTTGTTGAGGAGCTTGGTGGACAAAAAACACCATCCCTTGGCTGTGCTATGGGTATTGAAAGACTCCTTCTTCTCCTTGATGCAAGTGGCATTGATATTCCAAAGCCAGACACAGCCGACCTTTACATCGCATCAATGGGTGACAATGCCCAGCTAAAGGCTTTTTCTCTTGCAGAGGAAGGCAGAAAGTCTGGGTTCGCTGTTCAGTGCGACATTGTTGGCAGAGGACTTCGCCCACAGATGAAGTTTGCCGACAAAATCGGTGCAAAGTTCTCCCTTGTCCTTGGTGATAACGAACTTGCAGAGGATAAGGCAGAGGTTAAGAATATGGAAACAGGGGACAAAAAGGAAGTTACCCTCAGCAACTTTACAGAGGAATTTTCCGAGATTATGATTGACTATGAAACAAGGCAGTTAGCCGATTTCGATTTAAAGTAGGAGGCATTATGGCAGAATATATGGGTAATCTTCGCAGAAGTGACTACTGTGGAGATTTGAGAGCAAGTGACATTGGAAAGGAAGTTGTAGTTTGTGGCTGGGTTGCCAAGCAAAGGGACTTAGGCCAGCTAATCTTCATTGATTTGCGTGACCGTACAGGCATTGTACAGCTTGCCTTTGATGACAAAACCGATAAGGAAATTTTTGACAAGGCATTTTCTGCAAGGGCAGAATATGTCCTTTGCGCAAAGGGTGTTGTTCAGGAGCGTTCCTCTAAAAACAGCGAAATTCCAACAGGTGATATTGAGGTGGCAGTAAATGACCTTCGTGTCCTTTCAAAAGCACAGACACCACCTTTTGAAATTGTTGACAACACAAAAACCTCAGAGGAGCTTCGTCTAAAGCATCGTTACCTTGATTTAAGGAGAAAGCCACTTCAAGATAACATTATTATGCGTTCCAAAATTGCTAAGGTGGCTCGTGACTACTTCTACGAAAATGGTTTTATTGAGATTGAAACACCAATGCTCATTAAATCCACTCCAGAGGGAGCAAGGGACTACCTTGTGCCATCAAGAATACACAACGGTAGCTTTTATGCCTTGCCACAGTCCCCACAGATTTACAAACAGCTTTTGATGCTTTCAGGCTTTGACAGATATATTCAGCTTGCAAGGTGCTTCCGTGACGAGGACTTGCGTGCAGACAGACAGCCGGAATTCACCCAGATTGATATGGAGCTTTCCTTTACAGATATGGATGAAATTATGGAAATCAACGAGGGTCTGTTCAAAAGACTATTTAAGGAAGTTCTTGGCAAGGACCTTGAAACTCCATTTGAAAAGCTAACATATAATGACGCTATGAACCGTTATGGTTCAGACAAACCTGATGTTCGCTTTGGTATGGAAATTGTTGACCTTTCAGATATTGTTAAGGACTCTGGCTTTGGAGTGTTCTCCGGTGCAGTTGCAAACGGTGGTTCAGTAAGGGCAATCGTTGCCAAAAACAGCGCAAATACCCTTACAAGAAAGGAAATTGACAAGCTGACAGAGTATGTTAAGGGCATTGGAGCAAAGGGTCTTGCCTTTATCCGTTGGGTTGATGAAGAACCATCTTGTGGCTTTAGGAAGTTCCTTACTGATGATGAATTTTCTGCTATTATAAAGGAAACAGGAGCACAGCAGGGTGACACAGTGCTGTTTGTAGCTGACAAAAACTCCGTTGTTTTGCCAACTCTTGGTGCTCTCCGTCTAAAGGTTGCCAAAAAGCTTGACATTATCCCAGATGAATTTAAGTTCGTTTGGATTGTGGACTTCCCATTCTTTGAAAAGGATGAGGAAACTGGGGAGTGGGTTGCAATGCACCACCCATTTACAATGCCAAAGGAGGAGTGCTTGCAGTACCTTGATACCGACAAGGGCAAGGTGGTTGCCAAGGCTTATGACCTTACACTAAATGGCACAGAGCTTTCCTCTGGCTCAATCCGTATTACCGACTATGAGCTACAGCAGAAGATGTTTAAGGCTCTAAAGCTAACTGACGAGGAAATTGAGGCTAAGTTCGGCTTCCTTGTTGAGGCTTATAAGTACGGCGCACCACCTCACGGTGGTATGGGAATTGGCCTTGACAGAATAGCAATGCTAATGTCAGGAGCAGAAAGTCTAAGGGATGTAACAGCTTTCCCAAAGGTTCAAAATGCCTCTGAGCTTATGAGCCAAAGCCCAGCTCCCGTTGACAAAGAGAGCCTTGATGTGCTGGGTATAAAAATCTGTTCGGAATAATACACAAATAAATACCCTTTCTATAGTGCAAAAATACTAGTCGTACATAAAAAGTTAACATTTTTTGTGAAAAATAATATAGATTTTTCTTTTAAGATATTATATAATAAAGATACCAAATAAAAATTAGGATGTGAAATTTATGAAAAAAACATTATCAATCCTTCTTACAGTAATTATGGCACTTTCTATGATTACAGTAGCAGGAACAGCAAGTGCAGCAGAGTCTGCAACAGTTAACGGTGTAAACTGTTCTGTTGGTAACACAGTAAAGGTTACATATGCATTACAGACACCAGGTGCTTTCGAGAATTTCCAGGGTAACCTTGTTTATTCTGAAGGTCTAAAGTTAGTTGATTTTGCTATGACAGATTCAAACGGTGTTATGGTAAATGATAAGATTGATGGCGTTGTATATTACAGTGGTAGTGTTATTGAAAACCACTATGATTACAAGGCTGAAAAAGTTTTCTACACAGCAACTCTTGAGGTTGCTAAGGCTGGCGCACAGACAGCAAAAAACACTATGGAATATATGACAGGTGTTGACGGCAAGGATTATTTTGACGATGGCGAAAACAAGGCTTCTGTTGTTGAAAAGCTTTCTGTTGAGGTTCTTCCTGTTGCTGTAAATTCAGTTGTTCTTGATAAGACAACTGCTACAGTTGAAGCTGGTAAGACAGTAACACTTACAGCTACAGTTGGTCCAGAGCTTGCTTCTGACAAGACAGTTGCTTGGACATCTTCCGACAATGCAGTTGCAACAGTTTCAAACGGCGTTGTTAAGGGTGTTAAGGCAGGCACAGCAGTAATCACAGCTAAGGCTGGCGAAGTTTCTGCTACTTGCACAGTTACAGTTACTGCTATTCCTGTAACATCTGTTAAGCTTAACAGAACATCTGCTACTCTCTATGCAGGTAAGACAACAACTCTAAAGGCAACAGTTGCTCCATCAAATGCTACAGACAAGACTGTAAAGTGGTCAACATCAAATAAGGCAGTTGCAACAGTTACAAGCACAGGCGTTGTTAAGGCTATTAAGAACGGTACTGCTGTAATCACAGCTAAGGCTGGTACTAAGAGTGCTTCCTGCAAGGTTGTAGTTAAGACTCTTGTTTCAAAGGTTAGCCTAAGCAAGACAGCTATTAAGATTTTCAACGGCAAGACATACACACTAAAGGCAACAGTTGCTCCATCAAGCGCATCAAACAAGGCTGTTAAGTGGACAACAACAAACAGCAGAGTTGCTACAGTAACAAGCAGAGGCGTTGTTAAGGGTGTAAGACCTGGTACAGCTTATGTTAAGGCTACAGCTGTTGACGGCTCTAAGAAGTATGCTCAGTGCAGAGTAACAGTTTCTGCTCAGAAGGTAACAAAGGTTGCTCTTAACAAGTATTCTGCATCTCTTGCAAAGAAGGATGCTTATACAACAATTAAGGCTACAGTATCTCCTTCAAACGCATACAACAAGTACATCACAGTTTCTAACTCAAACAAGAGCGTTGTTAGAGTTTACTCATCTAAGATTGCTTCAGGTCAGAGTGTAAAGGTTGTAGCTCAGAAGAGAGGTTCTGCTACAATCAAGTTCACAGCTGCTGACGGTTCAAGAAAGTATGCTAATTGCAAGGTAACTGTTAGAAAGTAATTTAATTAGTACAAAATCCTCCCGGGGAAGTCCGGGAGGTTATGTTATGAGGCAAACAAAACAAAGAAAGGAAAAAAGCCTATGAAAAAAGCATTATCAATGGCGCTGGCTCTCATTATGCTACTTTCTACAATGGTAACAGCTATTGGCTCAGCTTCTGCCGTATCCACAGCTACCGTTAACGGAAAGACATATGAAGTCGGTTCCGAAATCACATTTGAAGTTAACCTGGATGTTCCCGAGCTTATCGAGAACCTACAGGGTACAGTTACTTACGACAAGGACGGCCTTGAGTTTGTATCATTCACTCATAAGAACCACGAAGGCTCTTGGGCTTATAACAGCACAAATCCTGGTGAAGTTCTTTACAACGCAAGCGACGGAGCAGACGGCTTTGACTTTTCAGGAAAGTCAGCTTGTGAATTTAAGTTTAAGGTAAAATCAGCTGGTACATTCAGCATTACAAATGTAATGGATACAGTAACAGGTCTTGACACAACAAAGCCTGCTGGTACTCCATACATTGTTGACGGCGAAGTAGTTGGCGACATTGTTGTTAGCGAAACTGTTGTTGGTGATGAGGTTGACCCTCCTTCAGTAGCAATCGTTAACGGACAGGAATACAATGTTGGCGATGAAGTTAAGTTTGAAGTTCTCCTTCAGGTACCTGAATTTATCGAAAATATGCAGGGCGAAATCACATACAGCAAGGAAGGCTTAGAGTTTGTTTCTGCAAAGCATCCAAACCACAGCAACGGTTCTTGGGCTATCAACGGTACAACAGACGCAGGTAAGGTTTATTACTCTGCAACTGACGGCTCAGAGGGTTATGACTTCTTAACAGAGAAAACAGCTGTTGAAGTTATCCTAAAGGTAACTAATACAGGTGTATATACAATTACAAATGCTTTTGAAATTGTTACAGGTCTTGATTTAACAAAGCCTGCTGGTAAGCCATACATCAAGGACTTTGATATGGTTAACCCTTGCACAACAGACACAAAAACATCTTTAAACGGTGGTGTTACACCTCCTCCTGCTAAAAAGACAACAGTTAACGGTGAGGAATGTCAGGTTGGTGACATCATTACATTTACAGTAAATGCACAGTTCGATAAGCTTATCGAAACATTACAGGGTGAAATTGAATACTCAAACGAAGGTCTTGAAGTTCAGGGTACAAGAGTAACTTTTGGCGACAAGATTACTGCATCTAAGTATTCTAACACACACAATACATCAGACGGTAGAGATATAGTAAGCTGGAATGCTCTTGCAGAAGAGGGCAACCCATATGACCTCACTTCCCTTTCAAAAATCCTTTCTGTACAGTTCAAGGTTGTTAAGGAAGGTCAGTGGTTCATCAACCACAAGTTTATCCGTGTTGACGGTGTTGGTGATGTTTGCTATGTTGAAAAGGGCGATGTAAAAATTCCTTTCACAACAGAGGATTCTATCTCTGGTGGCACACAGCCAACAACAGCTACTACAGCTACTACAGCAACAACAGCTACAACTCCATCAGAAACAACACTTAACGGTGTTAAGGTAAATGTTGGCGACAAGATTGCTGTTGCTTACTACCTACAGGCAGACAAAAAGATACAGGCTTTCCAGGGTAGCTATACTTGGGGTAACTCTCAGGGTACTCAGGACGGTATCGCTCCTGTTGCAGGTTCAGAATACTGCGCAGAAGGTGCAGATGCAATCACTCCTGTATCACTTGGCACAAGCGAATGTTCCTTTGCTGAGTTCAGAGGCCCATATGACTATACAACAGAAAAGAAGTTTGTTTCTTTAACATTCCACATTACAAAGCCAGGTACTTACACAGCAAAGGCTTCTATGTTTGAGCTTATGGCTATGGATGACACTGACTATGTAATTTTAGGCGAAACTGTAAACCCATTCGTTTGGAGAATGGAACAGACAAACCTAACAGGTCCAACAGCAACTACTGCTACAACTGCTACAACTGCAACAACAGCAACAACAGCAACTACAGCAACTACAGCTACTACAGCTACTACAGCAACAACAGCTACAACAGCAACTACTGCAACAACAGCAACAACTGCTACAACAGCTCCAGCTCCAAAGGCTGACCATTATGTAGCAGGTGAAGCAGGACTTTGTGGTGTAGCTTGGAATCAGGCAGCTGCTGAAAATGCTATGACAAAGAACGCTGACGGTTCTTACGAAAAGACATTCACAGGTATTGCAGCTGGTACATATCAGTTCAAGGTTACATCTGATGGTAACTGGGAACCTGCATATGGCTACGAAGGACTTCTTCCTCCTGCAGCACCAAACGCATCAGTAACAGTTCCTGAGAACAACTCAACAGTTAAGGTTGTTCTTACAAAGGATCTTTTGGTTAAGGTTTATGTAAACGGCGTTGATGTAACTCCTGTAAAGCCAACAGAAACAACAGCTACTACAGCAACTACAGCAACTACAGCTACAACAGCTCCAAAGCCAACATCTGAAACAATTCCAACAACAAAACCTGATGATGTTATTGAAGTTAACAAGCTGACACTTAACCACAAGTCTATCACAGTAACTGAAGGCGAAAAGGTTAACCTTGTTGCAACACTATATCCTGGTTACACAACAGAAAAGACAATCACTTGGTCTGTAACAAACTCAAGAGTTGGTGTTTGTGGTCAGTCAAGTTCAACATCTGGTATCCTCTATGATGAGGAAGGCTACTCATACTGCACAGAAACAGCAACATTCACAGCAAAGTATGCTGGTCAGACAGTAGTTAAGGCTGTTTCCAACACAGGTCTTGTTGTTAAGTGCATCGTTTATGTTAAGCCTGTTGCAAAGACACTTTCTGTTAACAAGACAAGTGTAGCTCTCTACAACGGCAGATCAACAACAATTAAGGCTACAGTAGGTCCTGCATCTATTGACAATGCTTATAAGGGCGTTTCTTACACAACATCTAACAAGAAGGTTGCATTAGTATATTCTAACGGCACAATCAAGGCTGTTGGCAAGGGTACTGCATACATCACAGTAACTTCTAAGGATAACACAGCACTTAAGAAGACTGTTAAGGTAACAGTTAGACAGCTTGTAACAAAGGTTGCCTTCAACAAGAGCTCAATTACACTTAATAAGGGCGCTTCCACAACAGTTAAGGCTGTAGCATATCCAGCTAACGCAAACAACAGACAGTTAACAGTTAAGTCAACTAATAGGTCAGTAGTAGTTATCAATAAGTCAACCGTAAATTCTGGCACAGCCATTAAGGTAACAGCTAAGAATAAGGGTACAGCTTATATCCAGGCAACTGCTAAGGACGGCTCTAAGAAGACTGCTAAGATTAAGGTAACAGTTAAACAGCCTGTTACAAAGATTAGCTTCAGCAAGAAGTCAATCTCACTTGCTAAGAAGGGTGCATCTACAACTGTTAAGGTAGTTGCATATCCAACTAACGCAAATAACAAGTCAATGACAATTAAGTCAACTAATAAGTCAGTAGCAGTTGTTAGTAAGTCAACCGTTAATTCTGGCGCAACCATTAAGGTAACAGCTAAGAAGAGAGGTACAGCTTATATCCAGGCAACAGCTAAGGACGGCTCAAGAAAGTATGCTAAGATTAAGGTAACTGTTAATAAATAATTTCACATCTTCTTATACAAAGGCAACCCCCATTTTGGGGGTTGTTTTTTGCTGTATCTGTTTACAAACAAAATACAAAGTTGTATAATAGTTGTATATTTTACAAGATTTGGTTATGAAAACGAGGTGGAAAAATGGCTTTAATCAAATGTCCCGAGTGTGGTAAAGATTTTTCCGACAGGGCAAACACCTGTCCAAACTGTGCCTACCCTCTGACTAATTTAGACAGAATAGCTTTGGGTATAATCGACAGCACCACTGCCCTTAATGAGGGTGAAGAAAGATATAGGGCAAAGGACTTTGCAGGTGCGTTTGAGGTTTTCTCTGCTGTGGCAAAAACAAAGAACCCACAGGGACTTTTCAGCAAGGGTGTTATGCTGGTTAAGGGTCAAGGCACTACAGAGAATGTAGAAAAGGGTCTTGACTGCCTCAAGGAGTCAGCAGACCTTGGTAACGGAGATGCAATGCTGTTCCTTGGGAACTTCTATGAGAAACAGGATAAGGCTAAATCCCTTGAAAATTACAAGGCCTGTCTAAATATTATTGACACCTTTGAAAAGGACGCTCAAGGTGTAATTTACAAAAACTGTGGTGAGATGTGGAGCAGTAGTGACTTTGAAAAAAAGGCTGAACTCCTTGAAAAAGCCCTTGCTATAGGTGAGGATGTAAAGAATACCCTCTCCCAACTCTACCTTGACAGAGGGGTTGCCCTCCTTGAAAATGGCAAGTACAGTGAAAGTGAGCCTTGGCTGCTAAAGGCTCAAAAGCTGACTCTAAAGGCTGATGGCTACCTTGGTAAATGCTACTACTATCTTAGCAAGGAGAAAAACAGTAGGGAGCTATTGGAAAAGTCTGCCCGTTATGGCTATAAAGAGGCAAAGGCTGACCTTGGTAAGGTGTATTTAAAGGACTATGAGAATACAGGGGATGTGGAGTGTCTTGAAAAATCCTCAAGCCTTGGCAATAAACAGGCTATGGAAAAACTGTCTGTTGTCCTTAATAATGAGGGGGCAAGGCTCTATAGCCGAGGTGAGGATGACGACATTTTGGAGGCTGAAAAGCTACTGAAAAGAAGTGCCGACCTTGGCAATAGTGACGCAAAGCGCAACCTTTCCGTGGTGTATAATCAGTTGGGTGTGGATTTTTACAATGGTGAAAATGACAGAACCCTTGACTTTGACAAGGCTGAGGACTACTTCCAAAAAGCTGTGAGCCTTGGCAACGAAAACGCAAGGCAGAACCTTGCCCTGCTGTACAATCAGTACGGACTTATGTATCGTGACGGAAAAAATACCAAGGTGAATTTGGCACTTGCCGAGGACTACTTTAAAAAGGCTATGGACTATGGCTGTGAGGTGGCAAAGCATAACCTGATTATGGGGTACATCAATGCATATTTCAACTATAAGAACGGTTCAAACGGCTACATTCGTGACCCTGCAAAGGCCAATGAGAATCTGGACAAGGCGCAGAGCCTTGACTCTCAGCTAATTCTCGATATTGCCAAGGACTACTACAACAGGGCAAAGGATATTGCCAGACAGGGCATTGACTACAGCAATTATAAGCAGGTCAATAGCTACCTCCGTAGAGCATCCCGTCTTGGCAAAGAGGATTTAACAAGGGATTTAGTCGCCTTTTACAAGTTGATTTCAAGCTACTACAAAAAGGGTAAAAGGGGCTTTACCAAAAACAAATTCAAGGCAAATATCTATATGAAAAAGGCTGCCGAGTTAGGGGACGAGGAGGCTATCAAAAGGTATAAGCCACCAAAGGAGGAAAAACGCACCTTTGACAAAATAACCGGCTTTAATACCACAGCCCTAAAAAAGGGAGAAAACAAATACTATAACTATCCGGAATAATCCAAAAGGCAGAGGGTGAACCTCTGCCTTTTTTATTGATTCATAAGTCTGTTAAAGGACTCATCATCATCAAAAGGGGAGTAACTTTCCTCAAAATCAATATCATAGGACCTGTTAAC
The DNA here is from genome assembly GCA_045133515.1 of Ruminococcus sp. Taxonomy (GTDB): domain Bacteria; phylum Bacillota; class Clostridia; order Oscillospirales; family Acutalibacteraceae; genus Ruminococcoides. Next base: position 24,384 of record JBGUUL010000057.1, on the reverse strand, counting down.
TCCTGGGTCTTTCTCTGTTGTCTGCCATTTTTCAGCAAGTGCCTTCCAATCCATAATTGGTTGACCCTTAATCATCCAACCCATTGATTGATAATACAGGTAAAACTTCCTTGAGTCGAATGTGTATTTCTTTATTTTACAAAAATCAATTACTTCCGTCATTGAGGGGACAGACAGCCCCTTACTACTTCTTCCCTTCTTATGATTCTTTTCATTCTTTTCATTCTTTTTATTCTTTATTTCTTTAGTTGTTGTTAGTTGTTTGTTACTTGCTTGTTGGTTGTTTGTTAGCTGAGTGTTAGCTGTTGGCTGTTTTGTGTGTTCATTGGCAAGTGATTTGTTTGTGGAATTTTCGTTGGTGTAAGCGTTTATGGCTTGATATTTCTCAAAGTTCACAATGGTAACAATGGTGAACTTTGTAGTGGCTTTTGTGGTGATTTCTCCTGTGTCCCTAAGGTGACTAAGTGCTGTCCTTACAGATTGGACACTTAGGCTTAGCTCTGCAGAAAGATGATTGGTGCTGGTAACAAGCTGTCCCCTTTTAACAGGCTTTCCAAGCCACATTTTGTCTTGAATATTAGCCTTTAATAGCATATGTAGAAAAACAGCTTTTGTGGTAAGGTCGGTGTACCAACCCCAGTTTAGTATGTTTCTGTCAAGCTTTATAAATGTTGAAACTTCTGCCACAATATTCCTCCTTATTTTTAAAATTCGGTAAATTAAGATTGCTAATTGGTATGTTAGTCTGTATGTTAGTTAGTGTGTTAGTTGCAATTAACATAATATATTGTAGCAAAAAATTTTCCCCCTACAATGCAATAATTGCATAGTAGGAGGATTTCTAAAAATTATTTTATTTACTTCCCAAATTTCCTAAGTTTCTTTTGGGGTTCTTTTTCTTTCTCTTCTTCCTCTTTGTAAACATCAAGCTCAAACCAGAAGGTGCTACCCATTTTTGGTTTGCTCCTTACACCGTAGTGGGCGTTGTGCTTGTCCAGAATATTCTTTACAATGGAAAGTCCCAAGCCTGTGCCAACAACAGAGGACTTATGCTCCTTATCCACCTTGTAGTATCTGTCCCAAATATTCTCAAGATGCTCCTTGTCAATGCCCTCTCCGTGGTCCTCGATTTCAATTACCACCTTGTCATTGCCGTCCTTGTCTGTTTTTCTAATTTGGCGAACCTCAATCCTCTTGTCCTTTCTGGAATAGTTGATTGCATTGTTCACAAGGTTGTAGAAAACCTGACCTATCTTGCTAACATCAGCATTTACAAGTATATCCTCGCTATAATCAAAGCTAAGGCTGTAGCCCTCCTGTTCCTTTAGCTTGTTGTACCTCTGGAAGCTCTCTTTTATCAGATTGGTAATGGAGAAAACCTCTGGAGTAATGGTGGTTGCCCCTGCCTGTAGCTTTGAAATATCCAACAGGTCAGTAACAAGCATATTAAGACGGTTTGCCTCGTCAATAATTATCTGTATGTTTTCTGGAGTGTTTTCCCCAGGTAGGTCACGCATAACCTCGCCATAGCCTGTAATCATTGTAAGAGGTGTCCGTAGGTCGTGGCTGATATTTGCTATAAGCTCGTGCTGTAAATCATCAACCTTTTTCAGCTCGTGGGCAGCGTAATTCAGAGTTTTGTTCAGCTCAGTCACTTCAAGATAGCCTGAACTGTCAAAGGTAATATCGTAGTTTTTGTCAGCCAGCTTTTTGGCGTTTTCTGTGGTGTCCTTAATTGGCTTGCTGATTTTTCTGGAGGCAAGTATAGCCATAATCATACCGATAAACAGAAGAATAATTGAAATGCCGATTAGCTGATAACGAATGGTGCTGACAATACTTCCCACAGGGGTAATTCTGCTTGTGAGAATTACCATATATTCATTCTCGTTTTTGTCAGAAAAAACCTTGGTGTAAATCAGCCTGTCGGTATTCAGCTTGTCAGTTGGTGGCCTGTCACCTCTTATATTCTCAAAAAATTTCAGCTTTTCGTTGTCCTTTTCAATGTACTGTAGGTCTTTGCCCTCATTGTTCTTTGCGTTTTCGTAGTAGGTGCTTGGATTTGTACCCTCAATAAGCTTGCTGTTGTCAAAGAAATAGACGCTTTTTCTTGTGGTGTCGGTGTCATCTGTATCATTTTCCTCATCTTTTTTGTCATCTTGACTGTTGGTGCTTTCGTCAAAGGAAAACACCCTTTTCATATAGCTGTTGTCGGTGGAGTACAGTGGCTCAATAAGGGAGGATGTAGTGTTAAAAACATAAACCTCCACATCATTTTGGTCGCTGATGTTGTCAATAAGGGTGGTAACCCCTTTGTCGGTAATGTTGTCCTCAATAGAGGAGGTACAGCTTTCCACCTGATTTATCCTTATTCTTTTGTAGAAGTTGGAGAAGAATATGGTCTGGAAAATCCACAGCAGTATTAGCATAATAAGGGAGAAAGCCATAAACCACATCAGTAGCTTGAAGTGAACAGGCTTGTTGCCAAAATTCCTTTTAAACCGTGTCAAACCTGTACCCTACCCCTCTAAGTGTCACAATGCACCTGCTGTAGTCCCCAAGACTTTTTCTAAGTAGCTTAATGTGGGTGTCAAGGGTCCTGTCGTCACCAAAGAAGTCGTAGCCCCAAACCTCGCTAATCAGCTTTTCTCTTGTAAGGGCGATGCCCTTGTTCTTTACCATATAGAAGAAAAGCTCATATTCCTTTGGTGTCATTTCAACCCTTGTGCCGTTGACTGTAACAGTTCTTGCAGTAAAGTTAACCTCTAATCCCTCATAGGTGAAAACATCCTGTGCAACTGCTGGTGTGCCACCTGAACGCTTTAGTACAGCGTTTATCCTCATCATAAGCTCCTTTGGAGAAAATGGCTTTACCACATAGTCGTCAATGCCAAGCTCAAAGCCGTGGATTTTGTCGTACTCCTCTCCTCTTGCAGAAAGCATAATTATAGGGGTGGTACTGCTTTTTCTGATTTCCTTACAGGCTGAAAAGCCGTCAAGCTCCGGCATCATAACATCCATTACAATAAGGTCAAAGCTTTCCTTCCTGCAAATTTCAATAGCAGACATTCCGTCCTCTGCCTCTGCAACAGTATGCCCCTCAAAGGTTGCATACTTCTTTATGATTTCTCTTATTCTGAATTCATCATCAACAATTAGGATTCTACTCATATTATCCCTCCTGAGTATAGCATAAAGCCTAAATGTGAAGGCTCTGTGTTCAGTAACTAAAATTTCTAAAAAATCTACTAAAAATATTTTACACAAAAACAAAACCTTTTACAAGGATATATTGAAAAATCTGAAAAATAAAGTTATAATAGACTTTGTAGGTGATTTTATGGAAATTAGAAAAATTAAAGCAGATGAAATAAGAGAAACAGTTAAGAAGCTTTTTCTTGACTGCAACTATTTTATTGGCAAGGATATTTATTCTGCCCTTTGCTCTGCAAGGGAAAGTGAAGAAAGCGAAACAGCAAAAAATATCCTAAGTCAGATTATTGAAAATGACGATATTGCAAGACAGGAGCAGGTGCCTCTCTGTCAGGATACAGGAATGGCAGTCCTCTTTGTTCGTTATGGTGACAAGGTTGTTGTTGAGGATGGTTCTTTTAACGATGCCGTTACACAGGGTGTAAGAGAGGCCTATAGCCAGGGTTATCTTCGCAAAAGTGTGGTGTCCGACCCTGTGTTTGACAGAATAAACACCAAGGACAACACACCTTGCATTATACATACGGAAATTGTCCCTGGAGATAAAATTGAAATTCTTGCAGGTGGCAAGGGCTTTGGCAGTGAGAATATGTCAAGAATAGCTATGCTTACTCCAAGCAAGGGCATTGAGGGTGTTAAGGAGTTTATCCTTGATACTGTAAGAAAGGCAGGCCCTAACCCCTGTCCTCCTATGGTGGTGGGAGTTGGCATTGGTGGCACATTTGAAAAGTCAGCAATTCTTGCCAAAAAGGCAACTCTTAGGAGCATTGACACTCACAATGAGGACAAGCGTTACAGCGACCTTGAGGATGAGCTACTGGAGGAAATCAACAAAATGGGCTTTGGCCCTGCCGGTCTTGGTGGCAGTACAACAGCCATTGGTGTGAATATCGAAACTTATCCAACCCATATTGCAGGTATGCCTGTGGCTGTCAACATTTGTTGCCACGCAGCAAGACACGCATCAGCTGTGATTTAGGTGGCTTATGAAAAGGAAAATTCGTATCGCAGGTATTACTGTGGCAATTATTCTTGTGGCTGTGGTGATGATGATAGTTACCCCTGGAACTTTAAAAATCGGCACTGATGTGTATTCAAACACATTCCAAAGAACCCCTGAGCTGAGTTTGCAGAACTACTACGATGAAATTAAGCTACAGCAGTCTATTTGCACTGCTGAAACTGACGACACTGCCCTGTTTTTGTACTTTAACGGCAAAACCGTCAATGTTTGTAAAATGATTAGGAAAGACGGCAATTATTGCTACTTTGGGGATAAAATCAAGTTCAAGCCAAGCTCTGACTATATGACCTTTAATGAAAATTTGGTTGTTATTAACGATGATTGCTACTACTTTGATGTGATTTATCAGAATAGAAAATATCAAATAAAGGATGAGAACTACAAAACAATAGATTTTTCCGTCCAAATTGGTGAAGAAACAAGGTATCTTACCTTTGCATACAAAATAGAAAACAAGGAGTAATAAGGATGAAAAAACTAACTGCAATTCTTATGATATTGGCAACACTTTTCACCTGTGCATTTGTAACAGGCTGTGGATGTTCAAGAGTAAAGCCAAAGCTTAACACCAACGCACTTGACAGAATTAAGGTGTATGAAAGTGGTGTAAACGGAGAAAAGGGCAAAAACCTTGTAACACTAAAGGGTGCTTCCTCTCAGGCAATGGGTGACCTTAGCCAGCTTTATGCCGAGGTAAAAAGCACCAAGGAAAAGCCAAAGGAGGACACTTCAAAGGCAACGAAAGCTTATTTGCTTGAAATCCTCAACTATACAGATGAGGGTAAAGCAAAGGATAGCAACTTTGTTAACATCTACTATATTGGTGACAGGGTTTATTGCTATTACCCAGGTGAACAGAGCTTTGGTGACGGCGACTTCTACCTAAACGGCTACACCAATGTTAAGCAGGAAAATTTTGAGAATATGGCAAAGGGTGGAAAATGATGAAAAAACTTACATTACCACTTACTGATGAAGATATAAAAGGACTAAAGGCTGGTGACAGCGTTCTGCTAAGTGGAACAATCCTTACAGGCAGAGATGCTGCCCACAAAAGACTTTATGAGCTTGTTATGGAGAATAAGCCCCTGCCTGTTGATATTAAGGGTGAGCTTATCTACTATGTTGGTCCTGCTCCTGCAAAGCCAGGCTTTGCAGTTGGCCCTGCAGGTCCTACCTCAAGCTACAGAATGGATAAGTACGCTCCAACTCTTCTTGACCTGGGATTAAAGGGAATGATTGGCAAGGGTGCAAGGAGCAAAGAGGTTGTTGATGCCATTGTAAGGAACAACTGTGTCTATTTTGCCTGTGTTGGTGGGGCTGCTGCCCTTATTGCAAAGTCCATTAAAAGCGAGGAAATCCTCTGCTATGAGGACCTTGGCACAGAGGCAGTCAGAAGATATACAGTTGAGGACTTCCCTTGTATAGTTGCCATTGACTGTTTTGGCAACAATGCCTACGAGGACGGACAAAAAAAGTATTGTAGAGAGTGATATATGTTATTTGCAAGTGATATATTTTTATTTCAATTTTTGCCTGTAGTTCTGCTACTGTACTATACGGTTTTCTTCAAGTTTACAACAGGCAAGAATGTTCTTCTTCTTTTAGCCAGTCTTTTGTTCTATGGCTGGGGTGAGCCAAAATATGTTGTCATTATGATAGCTTCAATTCTAATGAACTACATTTTTGGTCTTGTTGTTGATAAGGTGCGCAGTAGCAAGGTAAAATCAAGGGTGGTAATTGCCCTTACCGTTGTTTTTAACCTTGGTATCCTCTATGTTTTCAAGTACCTTATGTTTACAATTAAAAATATAAATTCCATAGCAGGACTTAACCTAAGTGTGCCTGATATTGCCCTGCCCATTGGCATTAGCTTTTTCACATTCCAGGCTATGAGCTATGTTATTGATGTATATAGAGAAAAGGGAGAGGCTCAGAAGAACCCTCTGAATGTTGGTCTTTACATCAGCTTTTTCCCTCAGCTTATTGCAGGTCCTATTGTTAGGTACGAAACTGTTGCATATCAGATTAAGCACAGGAAGGAAACCTTCTCCAACTTCTCAACAGGTGTGGTAAGGTTCATTATGGGTCTTGCAAAAAAGGTTCTCCTTGCCAACACAATGGGGGTTGTGGCTGACTATTCCTTTAATTTGCCAAATGATGAGCTTACAGTGCTAATGTCCTGGGTTGGTGCTATTGCCTATACCTTCCAGATTTTCTTTGATTTTAGTGGCTACAGCGATATGGCTATTGGCCTTGGCAAGATGTTCGGCTTTGACTTCCTTGAAAACTTTGACTACCCATATATAAGTAAGTCTATTACAGAATTTTGGAGAAGATGGCATATGTCCCTTGGCACTTGGTTTAGGGACTATGTGTATTTCCCTCTTGGTGGCTCAAGGGTAAAAAGCAAGGCTCGTCTTGTTTTTAACCTTTTTGTAGTGTGGAGCCTTACAGGTATTTGGCACGGTGCAGACTGGACCTTCATCTGTTGGGGACTGTTGTATTTTGTTCTGCTGACTATAGAAAAGCTGACAGGTATTGCAAAGTCCGATATGAACAAAATGAAGGTGCTTCGCCACATCTACACCCTGTTCTTTGTTGTTATGGGTTGGGTGCTGTTTAGGGCAGATAGTATGAGTGATGCCACAAGCTATATTGTCACAATGTTTGGTGGTGGTGAGCTGGTTAACGATACCACCCTGTATTACCTTGTGAATAACCTTGTGTACTTTGTAGTTGCAGGACTTGTCAGCACACCGATTTTCAAAAGAATTAGCCAGAAGGTTGACGGTGACAACCCGGTAATAGTGGTGGTAAGTGCTCTGGGACTTTTCCTCTTGCTTGTCCTCTCCGTTGGTTACATCGTGAAAGGCGCATATAATCCATTTATATATTTTAATTTCTAAGAAAAGCATCCTTTGGGGTGCTTTTTGTATATCTATTAAGTTTTTGCATATAATATTGTAAAGCAAATTATTGACTTTTGCTTTACAAATATGTATAATGGTATTACAAGGAGTTGATATTATGGCACAGGCTATGGTGAATTTCCGTATGGATGAAGAACTAAAAAGAAAAATGGAGCAGGAATGTAGGGAAATGGGTCTTACTATGACAACGGCATTTACAATTTTTGCAACCAAAGTTACAAAGGAGCATAGAATACCCTTTGAGGTTTCCTCTGACCCATTTTATTCCGAAAAGAATATAGCACATTTAAAAGAAGTGATTGCAAGAATTGAATCTGGCGAAGCAACTTTGCAGGAACACAGCCTTATTGAGGATTAGTTATGAGGCTGTTATGGGAAGAAACTGCTTGGTCTGACTATTGCTATTGGCAAAAGCAGGATAAGAAAACGCTAAAAAAGATAAACGAACTTATAAAGGATGCTCAGAGAAACGCCTATGAGGGCATAGGTAAACCTGAACCTTTGAAAAATGATTTGTCAGGTTGGTGGAGCAGAAGAATAAACGATTGTGACCGATTGGTGTATAAGGTTGAGAATGATGCTATTATTATAGCTTCTTGCAAAGGTCATTATTAGTAAAAAAATCCGAACCCTATCTTTATGATAAGGTTCGGATTTTGTATTTATTATACTTTTAAGGAGTTTACTGTGGTTTAGTAATTAAGATGATACCTGCAATATGCTTTTGAATAGCAGTAGCGTCCTTAACATTAACAGTGCCGTCAAAGTTTGTATCTGCTAAAGACAGCTGTTCATCTGTAAGTGTAGCTAACTTAGTGGAATACTTCATAACTAAAAGTGCGTCACCAATATCAACAGTACCACTCATATCTACATCACCGATTTCATATGTTGGTGTGGTTGCAGATGTTGGAGTTGTTGCAGTTGTTTCTGTTGTTGATGTAGTTGGTACTTGAGAAGTAGGAGTTAGCTTTTCGTTCTTCAAATACTTAGCTGTAAATCCACTGTCAATCCAATTCATTATCTGACCTTGGATAGATGCCCAATCCGGATAAGGGTATTCATCATAGCACATCATAAGCTCTCCATTGTAGAAAATTGAGAGTGAGTAGCCTGTTCCGTACTTATAAACAACTACTGTATATCCTTCAATATCAGAAATATCCTCTGCTAACTTGTCCTTGTCAAAGGAATTGTCCCCTAAATCAGCAGGCTCTGCCATACCCTTAGTAAGGTCGCCATAGGTATAGTTCTTTTCCTTGCCTGGTGTTGATGGTGTTGTGGATTCTGTAGTAGATTCTGTTGCAGATGTAGTTGTTGATTCTGTAGTGGATTCTATAGTAGTTCCTGTAGTTGGTTCTGTTACAACAGGGTTGTAGATAGCCCAATCTTTGCCATCGTAAATGTAGTTGTTACCTGGAATATCCAGATTTCCTGTCTGAGAAGAACCCTTGTCGCTAAAGATAATCATATTATTTTCAGAAGGAACAGAAACGCTATAGATGTTTCCATCAACAAGAGTCATTTCTGTACCAGGCCAAGCTATTGGACCTGAACCATCCTTTGGCCAGTAGTAAGCATATGGAGTTGTAAAGTTCTTGTCTGTGTTGTCAAAATAAACTGTGTAGCTATCTGGTACAGGAGGTTCATCAATGAGTAAGTCCTCGTTCAGATAGAAAGAATAGTCAGCTGAAACAGTTTTGTTTGTTTCGTCAGTAGCCTGGCAAGTAATAATGTGGTCCCCAGATTCAGTTGGTGTGTAGGTAAATACATTACCATTTGTATTGGCTGTTTTTCCGTCAACAATGAAAGTGTATTTAACTTCACCTGTTGCATACTTAGGAGTAACTGTGCAAACAATGCTCTTGTCGGCCTTTTGTTCAGTAGTCATAGAAATTTTGAAGATTTCAGCCTCGCCTAAGCTCTCATATTTAACATCGTATTCCTTGCAGTAGGACTGTGCCACTGTGCCGTCATATCCTTTTAGAACAAAGCCTTCAACATGGTAATCTCTCCAGTCCTCGCTGTTCCACCACCAGCCGAATGCCATCTTTCCAATTTCTTCTACTGATTTTGGTACTGTAACTTCCTTTAGGCTAAGGCAGTTTTGGAAAGCACCCATCTCAACAGTTTTAAGTCCTTCTGGCAAGGTAACACTTGTCATTGTGTTACAGTTATAAAATGCACCACTTTCAATGGTCTTTACATTACTTGGAATATCCACAGATTTTAAATTTACACAATGTGCAAAGCTGTTGGAACCAATGCTTGTAACGGTACTTGGTAATTCAAGGTCAGCAATAGCTAAAGATGTAAAAGCCATATCGCCAATAGAGGTAATTATATCTCCCTCAAAGGTTAGAGTTTTTACATTATCACAGCTTTGGAAACAGCTATCAGAAATTTCCTTAACATTTTTTGGAATTGTAATTTCTGTAAGTGATTTAAGGTGAGAAAAAGCATTGCTACCCATTGTTTCCAAGGTGTCTGGAAGTGAAATTGCAGAAATCTTTTCGGATTGCCAAAAAGAGTAGTCACCAATGTTTTTTATGCCCTCTGAAATAACAAGGTTTTCGATTACCTTATTGCTTTCAAAAGACCTTGGTGCTATTGATGTGACATTTTTGCCATCCAATGTGGAAGGAATGGTAAAGTCAGCAGTTACATCATTACAGCCTGTAATTTCTGCTGTGCCGTCATCTAATAAAGTGTAGGTGAAGCCATCTGCTTCATAGGTGTTTGTTTCTACTGCTGAAAAAGTTAAAATACTTGTAGCAGAAATACAAGCAACTAATAGCAGAGAAAGAAGAATTTTTAAGTGCTTTGTTTTGTTATTTTTCATAATTAAGCATCCTTATTTACAAGTATAGTAAAATATAAGAGGATAATAATTTTTAATTAGAATAAAGAAATTTGACAATAGCCAAACTTTTTGCAATTGTTTTGTCAGTACTGCACAAAATGTAAACAAAATGTTTAGTAAGTGTGTATATAGGGTAAACAGCTAAACAAAATGTTCATAATTGCAGAAAAAAGTAAGCAACAGAAATTCTGTTGCTTACTAAATTTATACCTATTTATTTATTACTTAAAGTACTTAACACCAGACTCAAATATCTTCATATCCTTTTCAAAAGGAACATTTGCGTAGAGGTTGTCGCCCTTTCTTTCGCTGTGTCCCATTTTACCAAGAACTCGTCCGTCTGGGGAAGTTATACCCTCAATAGCACAAACTGAACCGTTAAGGTTGTACTTAATATCCTGGCTTGGCTTACCACTAAGGTCAACATACTGTGTTGCAACCTGTCCGTTGGCAATAAGCTTTTTAACAGTTTCATCATCAGCAACGAATCTGCCTTCACCGTGAGAAACAGGAACTGCAAAAACATCTCCTGCATTAACACCAGAGAACCAAGGTGACTTTGTGCTTGTAATTCTTGTGTAAGCCATATGGCTGATGTGTCTGCCAATGGTGTTGAAGGTAAGTGTAGGAGCGTTCTCCTTGATTTCAACAATCTCACCATTTGGAACAAGGCCAAGCTTAATAAGAGCCTGGAAACCGTTACAAATACCAAGTGCAAGACCATCTCTGTTATTCAGTAGCTCAGTAACAGCCTGGCTGATAACAGGGTTTCTAAAGGTTGTAGCAATAAACTTACCAGAACCGTCTGGCTCGTCACCACCACTAAATCCACCTGGGAACATCAAAATCTGGCTACTCTTAATGGCCTTTTCCATAGCCTCAATGGTTTCTTCAATGTCAGAAGGCTTAAGGTTTTTAACAATCAGAGTTTCAACCTCTGCACCAGCCTTTTCAAATGCTCTCATTGTGTCAATTTCGCAGTTTGTACCTGGGAAACAAGGGATGAATACCTTTGGCTTTGCCACCTTAATAACAGGTGAGGAAGTGTTCCTCTCTGTGTAAAGTGGAGCGTCAACCTTAATCTCTGGAACTTCTGCCTGTGTTGGGAACACCTTTTCAAGTGGAGCAGTCCACTCATCAATAAGCTCCTGAAGGCTTAGGCTCTCGCCGTTTACAGTAATAACGCCACTGTCATTTGTTGTACCAAGGCTGTAGTGGAGTACATCTTCCTGAAGGTCAGCACCATCCTTAAGCTCAAGAATAAGTGAACCTGCAAGTGGAGCAAACAGCTCTTTAGAAGTGTAGCTGTAGTCAGGTGTGAACTCAAAGCCAAGCATATTACCAAAACAAGCCTTTGCAACAGAACCGGCACAGCCACCTTCCTTAACAACAGATGCAGAAAGCACCTGACCATTTTCAAAGAGGGCATAAACTGCCTTGTACATTTCCTTTAGCTTGTCCCAGTCAGGCATTAGAGTTTCTCTGTTTTCTGGAACAGGAACATAAATAACCTTAGAGCCTGCCTTCTTAAATTCAGCAGAAACTGTCTTGCTTGCCTTTGTCATAGCAACAGCAAAGGAAACAAGTGTTGGTGGAACATCTAAATCTTCAAATGAGCCAGACATTGAGTCCTTACCACCGATTGATGGTAGTCCGAGCTTCATCTGTGCCTCCATAGCACCAAGGAGAGCAGCAGCAGGCTTGCCCCAACGAGTTGGCTTGTCGTGTAATCTTTCAAAGTATTCCTGGAATGTAAGTCTTGCTGTTAGTGGGTTAGCACCAATGGCAAGTAGCTTTGATGTGCTTTCAACAACTGCATATGCAGAGCCGTGGAATGGACTCCATCTTGAGTTGCCAGGAATGTAACCAAAGGACATTGCAGAGGCATCGTCAGTTTCTCCCTTTAGAACTGGGATTTTGGCAGCCATAGCCTCCTGTGGAGTAAGCTGTGTCTTACCACCAAATGGCATAATAACTGTAGCAGAGCCGATAGATGCGTCAAATCTTTCTGCAAGACCAATCTGTGAGCATACTTCAAGTCTGCCAAGGTTCTTCTTGAAAGCATCTTTAATGCTCATATCCTTTAGAACCTCTGGAACATTCTCTCTGTAGCAATCTTCCTTTTCAGGAACAGTAATTTTTGCACTTGCTGTCTGTGTAACACCATTTGTATTAAGGAATTCTCTGCTAACATCAACAATGGTGTCGCCACGCCAGGTCATAACAAGTCGTGGACTTTCTGTTACAACAGCAACAGCAGTAGCCTCTAAGTTTTCCTTTAGAGCTTCATTTATAAATTTATCAACATCATTCTTGTCAAGAACAACAGCCATTCTCTCCTGTGATTCGGAGATTGCAAGCTCTGTTCCGTCAAGACCTTCATATTTCTTAGTTACCTTGTCAAGAGAAATTGTAAGACCGTCTGCAAGTTCACCAATGGCAACGCAAACGCCACCTGCACCAAAGTCGTTACATCTCTTAATCATTTTAGAAACAACAGGGTTTCTGAATAATCTCTGGATTTTTCTCTCTGTTGGTGGGTTACCCTTCTGAACCTCTGCACCACAGGTTTCGATTGATTCCTCTGTGTGTGCTTTTGAAGAACCTGTTGCGCCACCACAACCGTCACGACCAGTTCTGCCACCGAGGAGAACAATAACATCATCTGGAGCAGGAACTTCTCTCACAACATTTTCCTTTGGAGATGCACCGACAACAGCACCGATTTCCATTCTCTTTGCAACATAACCCTTGTCGTAAAGCTCCACAACCTGACCTGTGGCAAGACCAATTTGGTTACCATAGGAGGAGTAGCCCTGTGCTGCCCCTGTTGTGATTTTTCTTGAAGGGAGCTTGCCCTGCATTGTGTCCTTAAATGCAACTGTTGGGTCGCCAGAACCTGTAACACGCATAGCCTGATATACATAGGAACGGCCACTAAGTGGGTCACGAATTGCACCACCAAGACAGGTTGCAGCACCACCAAAAGGTTCAATCTCTGTTGGGTGGTTATGAGTTTCGTTCTTAAACTGTAGTAGCCAGTTTTCTGTTACACCGTCAATGGTAACAGGTACATTTATGGAACAAGCGTTGATTTCTTCACTCTCGTCAAGGTCAGGAATAAGGCCACGCTTTTTAAGTAGCTTCATACCCATAAGAGCCATATCCATAAGGCTGACATCTCTATTTGTGTCCTTGCCGTAAACCTCGTCCCTTGCCTCATAGTAAGCTGAAAGTGCGTCCTCAATACATTTTGAAAGAGCCTTCTTTTCAACCTCAATCTTTTCAAGTCTTGTAAGGAAGGTTGTGTGACGACAATGGTCGGACCAGTAGGTGTCAATAACTCTTAATTCTGTAACTGATGGGTCCCTGTGCTCTGTGTCACGGAAGTAATCCCTACACCACTTTAGGTCAGCAAGAGTCATTGCAAAACCCATTGAGCTGTAGTACTTTGCCATTTCATCATCATTCCAGCTGATGAAACCTGTAATTCTTGCAACATTTTCTGGCACTTCAACGGGAATGTCAAGGCTCTCCGGCTTGTCAAGGGAAGCCACACGGCTTTCAACAGGGTTAATCATATAGCCCTTGATTTTTTCAACATCCTCATCAGTAATATCCCCAAACAGGGCAACAACCTTTGCTGAAATAACCTGTGGACGCTCACCTGCTGTCAGTAGCTGAACGCACTGTGACGCAGAGTCTGCCCTTTGGTCATATTGACCAGGGAGATATTCCATAGCAAAGACCTTCCAGCCCTCTGCAACAGGGAATTCCTCGTCATAAACTATATCCTGATTAGGTTCAGAAAATACTGTCACCTTTGCCCTGCTGAATTCATCATCAGAAAGACCGGCAACATCATATCTGTTGGCAAAACGCAAATCCTTTAGGGAACGAACACCAAGGTTGTGGCGTAAATCCCACAAAATCTGCTTGGCCTCAACATTGAAGCCATCTCTTTTTTCTACAAAAATTCTTTTAACATCTGACATTTGATTGACCTCCAAAAGAATATTTATGGTTTAATCAATATTCAGTATTATTCTATCATATTTAATATATGGTAATTTTCACTGACGGAATTATAAAAAGTTTTTCTGTAGAATATAGTCAATTATTGTAGGGCTTTTTCTGGGTGGTGCGCCCCAAAAGATAGTCGGTGCTTGTGTTGTAGAAATCAGCAAGAGCGATAAGCACCTCTGTAGGAATATCCCTTGTGCCAAGCTCGTATCGTGAGTATGCCACCTGACTGCAATTCAGATATTCAGCTAACTGTCGCTGTAGCAAATCATTGTCCTCTCTAAGCTCCCTAATTCTTTTATACATAGTTACCAAATCCTTTGACAAAATAACAAAAATATTATATGTTAAACCGAATTGGTATATTGACATATAAACCCAAAATGTTATATACTATATATATCCAAATAAAATATGGAGGGGTAAATATTAAAAAAACAGTTATTAGCAAAATCAGTTGTATTCTGCTGTCACTTGTATGCACACTAACCTGTGTAGCACTGCCAACAACAGATGCGTCAGCTGCAAGAATCAGCAAACCACCAAGGGTTAACGCCTATCTTACAAGAGAGTCAAAATCTACAGTAAGAGTAAGCTGGGGCAGGTCCTCTGGTGCAAAAGCCTATGAGGTTTATATGAAAACCAATAGGGGCAAATTTGTAAAATGCAAAACTACAACTGCAAGATACTTTAGAAAAACAGGACTTAGAGTGGGTAGCTCATACTACTTTAAGGTAAGACCATATAAGACATATAAGGGCAAAAGATACTATGGTTATTTCTCACCTGTTAGAAAAATCACAATGACCTCATATGTATATCTTACTGATGTAATTAAGCCATATGCGTCATATGGATATGAACAATATAAGGGCTCAGATTCCGTTACTATGGCAGGAAGAAAATATTATCATTCTATAAAGGTGGATGATTGGTCCGGCACATTTGCAATATATAACCTTAATGGAAAATATTCTAAAATGACATTCTATTTCGGTGGTATAGATGGAAGTGATGGAGATAGAGATATTTCCTTTATCTGTGACGACCAAACAGTAAAGACTATATCAAGAAAGCAGTATTCACTGCCAAAAGCATACTCAGTAGATATTAGAGATACATATAAATTTGAAATAAGAGCTTCAGATTTTAGTGGTTGGGGCGAACGTGAAGTCGGCTTCGGCAATGTAAAACTCTACTACTAACAAATACTTCCTACCCACCCTTAAGGTGGGTAGTTTTTTGTTTGAAATAGCTGTTGACAAAACGCATAATTATAAATATAATATAATTATAATAATACTATTATTGAAAAAATAATATTTGAGGTTAATATGGATTATAATAGAGAAGAAATTATCAATAGGCTACTTCAATTAGATAGGGATATGGCTCTGATTGATACAACAGAGGATATATATAGTTGTGTGATTGTTGGTGGTGGAGCCTTAGTTTTGATGAATAAAATATACCGTTCAACCCATGATATTGATTCAATAGATGCAAGTAAAGAAATAATACCTCTTTTAGAGGCATATAATATCAATATGAATGTAAGGGCATATGTGCTGAGCTTTCCCGATAATTACAGAGAGAGGGTGCAAAAGCTTGAAATAGGCTCTAAGAAAATAAATTTTTATACAGCGTCTTTAGAAGATTTAGTAGTGTCAAAGCTTAATTCAATGCGAGATAAGGATATTGATGATATATCAAATCCACTTGTATATAACGATGTTAATTGGGAAGTGCTTGACTTGCTTATAGAAGATGTTTGCTATGGTATGCTAAATGACTATGATGTGAATAATCTTAGAAGAAACTACTCTGAATACAAGGAGAAATATAAAAAATGAGACCTTTAAAGTTAAAAGGATATTTAATGTCTCAACTAAAATTTTTGTCTGGTGAAAATACAACCTCCCTCTATAAATATGCAAAATTGGCAGAGGAAAACCCAAGGCTTAATGATGTCTTGTGTATGTATTTGACCTTGTGCGTTGATGAAAAACTGAGAAAAAGATTGGAAAATTATCACTTGTGTGTGAAAAAAGGATGCCAAAATTTAAGAAATATTACAGAGAGTAATCTGCCTGATATGTTGGATAATCCTGATTTAAGTCAATACAAAACTATTTATGACAATTATTTGTATGCTTCAAAGGGCAGTCACAATGACGATAAAATAAAAAGAATAATGCACAGCAAAATTTTATTGGTTCAGAAAGAGAAACAAATCAGCAACTACCGTATTTATACAGAGTTAAATTTAAATGCAGGTAATACAAATTCCTTTTTGAAAAATAGTGATATTGATAAGATGAGCTTAGCAACAATAAGAAGAATACTGTCATTTGTGAATAGCTATTCACTCACTACCCACCCCTAAGGTGGGTAGTTTTTTGTTTTATGTCTTGACACTATGTCGGCATACCGATGTAATATAAATGGTGATATATATGACAATAGTGGAAATCATAGAAAATAGTGGAATGAGCAAATACAAGCTCTCAAAGGAAAGTGGTCTTCCACACACTACCCTCAATGATATATGTAGCAGAAAAACCGATATTTTGAGGAGTTCTTCTGCCACTGTTTACAAACTTGCAAAGGCTCTCAATGTGCCTATGGAATTTATAATTGAGGGGGAAATAGCCCAAAGAGAAAAAGAAAGAGCTTTTGAATACGGTTTGCCTGCATATCTCCAAAAGGATTTAGATGCTTTTAAGGACGGACTAAAAAATAAATCAACACTTATGGATTGTCTGTGGGGTGAGCTTTATGGTAGTATCAACTCGGCAGAAATTGACTATAATGCTATTACCCACGAGCACGCAGAATATTTGCGAGATAAGTATTTGAGAGGTAAATTATGAATAATATTGATTTTACAAATTGCAAAAGAATACTATCAAAGGCGTACAATGGAGCAAACGGAAAGAAAATTGCAGTTATGTATGACGGAAAACAATATATGCTGAAATTCCCACCAAATGCATCCAAAAAGCCTAACGATTTGTCATATTCAAACAGTTGTATTAGCGAGTATATCGGAAGTAATGTTTTTAACATAATCGGAATACCAGATATTTCAAAATTAAAGAAGGATTTTTATAAGATATATATTACGGCAAGATATGAAAAATTTTGCTTCCTGCATATAACAGTCTAAGGTGGCAATAGGAGCTTCCTTCTTAAAATTTTTATATTTCCCTCTCTTTTTCCTTGCGATTATGGTGAGTTTATGGTAGTATAGGTGTATATGCAAATTGCTTTGACTAAAATTATAAAGCGAGGTTTTTACTATGTGTGGTATTTGTGGCTTTACAGGTCAGATTGTTGACAGAGATAACACCATTAAAAAAATGACAGAGGTTATTACCCACCGTGGTCCTGACTCTGACGGCCTTTTCCAGGATGACTACATCTCAATGGGCTTTCGCCGTCTTTCTATTATTGACCTTGAGGGTGGCACACAGCCAATTTATAACGAGGATAAAACCCTTGTAATCACCTTTAATGGCGAGATTTATAACTACCAAGATTTGAGAAAAGAGCTTATACAGTGTGGTCATAAGTTCTATACAGACACCGATTCCGAGGTTCTTATTCACGGCTATGAGCAGTGGGGCGCAGATATGTTGCCAAAGCTCCGTGGTATGTTTGGCTTTGCAATTTATAATACAGTTGACGGTTCCCTCTTTATTGCAAGGGACTTCTTCGGCATCAAGCCAATGCACTACACCATTATTGACGGAAACCTTGTCTATGGTTCAGAAATAAAGTCAATTCTACAGCACCCTGATTTTAAAAAGGAATTTAACGAAAGGGCTCTGGACTCCTACCTTTCATTCCAGTATGTTTGCCCACCAGAAACCTTCTTCAAGGGTGTTTATTGCCTGCTTCCAGGACATTATATGGAATTTAAAAACGGCGAGGTAAAAACCACAAGGTACTTTGAGCCAACCTTTGAGCCTGATAAGAATATGACAGAGGAACAGGCTGTTGACAAAATTGCAGAGGTGTTTGAGGACTCAATTAAGGCACACAAAATTGCCGATGTTGAGGTTGGTTGCTTCCTTTCAAGTGGTGTTGATTCCTCCTATGTTTCAACCTACTTTGCCGACCAAAAAACCTTTACAGTTGGCTTTGATTTTGGCGAAAAGTATAATGAAATTAGCTGGGCACAGGAGCTTTCAAAGGAAATTGGTGTTGAACACCACACAAAGCTCATTGGCAGTGAGGAATTTTGGAGTACCGTACCAAAGGTTCAGTACTATATGGACCAGCCACTTGCTGACCCAAGCTGTATTGCCCTTTATTTTGTGTCAAACCTTGCAAGTAAGTATGTTAAGGTTGTTCTTTCTGGTGAGGGAGCAGACGAGCTGTTCGGTGGCTACACCTGCTACAATGTTCCTCGTTCCCTAAAGCCATATTCAATCGTGCCATTCCCTATCCGTAGGGCAATCGGAAAGTTGGCTGAAAAGTTCCCTAAAATCAAGGGCAGAGCCTACCTTATGCGTGGTGGTAAGCGACTTGAAGAACGCTTTATCGGCAACGCATTTATGTATGACAAAAAGCAAAAGCAGTCCCTGCTGAAAAATCCGGAAATCGCCACAGACCCACAAAACTACTGTAAGCCTTACTACGACAGAGTTAAGGACTATGACGATATTACAAAGATGCAGTACCTTGATATAAACCTGTGGATGACAGGGGATATTCTCCTAAAGGCCGACAGAATGTCAATGGCAAATTCTCTTGAGCTTCGTGTTCCTTTCCTTGATAAGGAAGTGTTCAATGTTGCAAGGACAATCCCAACAAAGCTAAGAGTTAACGGAGAAAACACAAAGTACGCAATGCGTAAGGCAGCCCGTAGAAGAATGCCGGAGAAAACTGCTCAAAAGAGAAAGCTGGGCTTCCCTGTTCCAACAAGAGTTTGGTTAAAGGACGAGAAGTACTACAATGTTGTCAAGACTATGTTTAAGTCAGAAACAGCTGAAAAGTTCTTTAACACAGATATTCTTGTTTCTTGGCTTGATGACCACTTTAATGGCAAGGCTGACAATTCAAGACAGGTTTGGACAGTTTATGTGTTCCTGCTTTGGTATAATATTTACTTTGGTGACGATAATAAAATCAACACACCAAACCTTGACTAAAATTAGATTATAAGGCACATACAGAGGGTTTTCTGCAAAATGCCGTATTCCCTCTTAAAGTCTGTTAAAGGCAAGGGGTTCTCCCCTTTTCCAATTTCAAATGTAAAGGCAGGTTTTTGGAATTTTTCTATAAACCAGTCCTTAAGTCCTGCTCCGTCTGCAATTTCAGTCGGGGCAGAAATTGTATATCCCGAGGTTTTTGACAGTAGCCTTGCCATAGTAGGGCTTTCCTTTGGAGTATGCTCCCCAAAGCTGTAGTAAAGCTCCCTGCCCTGACTATGGAAAGCGTAGCACCTCTGGAAATTATTTTTAATGCAGTAGTTCATTATGGCAATGGTTTCCCTTTGGTTGGCAGGGGTTTTGCCACCGTACCTTGTGGAGCAGGGTGCAGTAATGCCCATCGCCCTTTCCCTTTTGTGTATTATCTCCCACTTTGCAGGGAAGTTGTGGTTAATGTCAACCCCACAGGCATTTGCCTGCCATTTTATGGATTTTCTAAGACTAATTTCCGTTCCGTCAGGGTTCAGCACAGGCACAATGGAAACACCCCTACGGTGGAGGAACCGTTTCATCTTCATTCCTGCAACACAGGTGCTTAGACTGTAGCTAAGGCATAGGTCATAAAGGAATTGCAGTAGCAGGTTTATTGTCAAGTATTCACTACCGTGAACACCACCAACCATAATTATTCTGCTCCTTGGGTTGCCAAGGGTGTAGCAGTCAATCGGCCTGTTCTTTGCAGTTGTGCCCATTACCTCCCTTTTGAGAAAGGGAAATGTGCCTTGCAGTTTTTCTGAAAATTTTTGTCTTGCATTTTCAGTTGGAAAAACATTAAACATAATACCACCTATTTTTATATTATATATAGAAAGAGAGATTACTATGAAACTCACAGAAAAAACACTATCATCTCAGCAGGTGTACAAAGGCGTGTTGCTGGATATTTACCGTGATGAGGTTGAGCTACCTGACGGTACAAAATCAGTAAGGGAATACAACAAGCACCCAGGTGCAGTTTGCGTTGTGCCAATTACAAAGGATAATAAGGTGCTTATGGTAAAGCAGTTCCGTTACCCCACCAAAGAGGTTATGCTTGAAATTCCTGCCGGCAAGCTTGAAAAGGGAGAAACTCCCCTTGAAAATTGCAAAAGAGAGTTGCTTGAGGAAACAGGAGCAACAGGCTACAGCTACATAACCCTTGGTAGCTACATAGGTCTTTGCGCCTATTCTGATGAGGTTGTGCATATGTATATGTGCCGAGTTGAGGACAACTTCTGTCAGCAGAACCTTGATAGTGACGAGTTCATCAATGTTGAGATTATGGACTTTGACAAGGTTGTGGAAATGGTGCTGAATAACCAAATTCCAGACGGAAAAACACAGACTGCAATCCTAAAGGCAAAGTACCTGCTGGATAGTGGCAAAATCTAATACAGTATATTTGAGAGCTTTTTATGAAAGAACAAAATTTTGATATAAATGGAAATACTGCCCTTGCCCTTGGCTTTTTTGACGGAATACATTTGGGGCATCAAAGCGTAATTAGGGCAACGGTGGACTATGCAAACAAAAATAATCTTCTCCCTGTGGTCTATACCTTTGAGGAAAACCCTGGAAGGCTCTTTGGCAAAAGCTGTGAGGTTCTTACCACAAATGCTGAACGCACAGCTCTTTTAAAGGATATGGGTGTCAAAGCAGTTGTCCTTGATGACTTTCTCAATGTTAAGGATATGCCACCAAGGGCATTTGTGGAGGAAATTCTGCTAAAAAAGCTACAGGCAAAAAAGGTGTTCTGTGGCTTTAACTACCACTTTGGCAAGGGTGGTGTTGGTGACAGCAAAGACTTAAAGGAAATTTCAGCACAGTTTGGCATAAGCGCAGAGGAAATCCCACCTGTAATTTATGAGGGGGAAACCGTCAGCAGTACAAGAATCAGAGGCCTTATTGCAAATGGGGAAATTGAAAAGGCAAATACCCTGTTGGGACATAGCTTTGGATTTTCCTCCCTTGTTGAGGAGGGCAACCACCTGGGCAGAACTCTGGGAACACCAACTATAAATCAAAAGCTTCCGGAAAATTTGGCAGTTCCACTTTTTGGGGTCTATACAAGTATAGTGACAGTTAGTGGCAAAGAGTACTGTGGAGTGACAAATATCGGCGTAAAACCAACTGTGGGTTCCTATAGCCCACTTGCTGAAACCTGGATGCCTGAGTATGAGGGTGGCGACCTTTATGGACAAGGTATTGACATAAGGCTTTTGTACTTTCACAGAAAAGAGGAAAGGTTCAGCTCCCTTTCAGCGCTACAGGAGAGAATAAAGCTTGATGGACAAATTGCACTAAGGAACATAGAGAAACATAAGAGAAACTCAAAATAATTAACAAATTGTTAACAAAAGATTTAGTGTATATTAAGAAAAACCCTTAAAAATCGTTTGTCAAAATAATTTTAGATAAAATTACCAAAGATAAGAATTTTCTTTAGTAATAATGCTAATTGAGAAAATAGGATAAAAAAGTTATAATATAGATAACGTATTTAATATGCGAAAATTTTAAAGGAGGTTTTTCAGAAATGAAAACAAAAAAGATTGTTAGTCTATTCTTAGCAGTTCTTATGGCTTGTTCAGTATTTGCTGGCCTTTCCGTAGTTTCTGCTGACGATGCGACTGCAAAAACTTACACAGTTACTGGCGATTCAGCCTTCCTTTCTAACAAGTGGGCTCCTGATTCAGAAGACGCTGTAGCTGATGACATGACACTTCAGGAAGACGGTACTTATAAGAAGACTTATGAGAACGTTGCAAAGGCAGACCTTTACACAGTTAAGGTTGCTGAAAACCACTCTTGGGTTAACTCATTTGGCCCAGATGCTACAACAGAGAATGGTAATGTTGAATTCTCCGTTCCTTCAGACGGTGCAACAGTTGACATCATCCTCACACTCACAGGCACAAGAGAAAAGACTCTTGAAGATGGTTCTGTAGTTACACAGGATGCTGGTTATGTAACAGTTCTTGTTAACGGCACAACTGCTCCTGAAAAGGTAGTTCCTCTTGAAACAGAGCACTATGTTGCAGGTCAGGCTGGCCTTTGTAACGGTATCGCTTGGAAACAAGACGCTCCAGAAAACAAGATGACAAAGATGGAAGATGGTTCTTACGAAATCACATTCACAGGCGTTAATCCTAAGGAAGCTCCTGAATTTGAAGGTGACAACGTAGGTACATATCAGTTCAAGGTTACAACAAACGGCGCTTGGGAACCAGCATATGACTATGCAGGTGTTATCGCTCCTGGCGGTGGCAACGCAGAAGTTCCTGTAACAGAGGCTAACTCAACAGTTAAGCTCGTTCTTACAAAGGACCTTATGGTTAAGGCTTATGTAAACGGCGTTGACGTTACTCCAGCTGTTGAACCAACAACAGAAAAGCCAACAGAAACAACAAACGACAAGGGCGAAACATCTGCTGTTACAAGCCTTGGCGGTTACTACACACCAGCAGAAGGCGTTGAAACAAAGAGATTCTTCTTTGAAATGCCAGCAGATTGGTACACATTCAGCAATGCAACACCTGTTGCTTACTGGTGGGACGGCACAGACAAGTGCGGTGACTGGCAGCATTCAAAGATGCTAAGACCAGCTTATGTTGAAGGCAGAGATATTTGGTACATTGATGTTCCAACAGATGTTCCAACAATCATCTTCGGCAATGGTATTGACGGTGGTGCAAAGCCAGCAGAAGGCGAACAGCCATCTCCAAACTGGGGCAAGAACTACCAGACAGGTAATATCGGCGCTGAATACTATGACGCAGGCGAAAGCGAAACATATCCAACTGGCGTAGAAACATTCGACAACATGGTATATGTTATCGACCCAGAAAAGAAGACTGTAAACGACTATTCAGGTGCTACAGAATACGGTGGCGAATGGTTCTACCTCCACAAGGATGGTACAGTTGATACAAACACAAATATTACAGAAGACAAGAGCGACTACTATGAGATCAAGGGTATCCAGGTAGCACTTGATAAGAACTCTGTAGAAGTTGTTAAGGGTAAGACAACTACTCTTAAGGCTACAATTAAGAATGCTGACCCATCAGTAGAGTCAACATTAACATGGACATCTTCAAATCTTGCAGTTGCTACAGTTGATGAAAACGGCGTAGTTACAGCAGTTGAAGAAGGTACAGCTAACATCACAGTTACAGTTACACAGGGCGAAGATTCTTACTCAACAACAGCTGCAGTAACAGTTCTTCCTGTTCCTGTATCATCAGTTAAGCTCAGCAAGACAGCTACAACTGTTATTGTTGGTAAGACAACTACACTTAAGGCTACAGTTGCTCCATCAAACGCAGCTGTAAAGACAGTTAAGTGGACATCAACAAACAGCAAGGTTGCTGCAGTTTCAAGCAAGGGTGTTGTTAAGGGCGTTAAGGTTGGTACAGCTTATGTAAGAGCTACAGCTACTGACGGTTCTAAGAAGTATGGTCAGTGTAAGGTAACAGTTGCTCCTCAGAAGGTAACAAAGGTTAGCCTAAGCAAGACAGCTATTAAGATCTTCAACGGCAAGACATACACACTAAGAGCTTCTGTTGCTCCATCAAACGCAACAAACAAGACAGTTAAGTGGACAACAACAAACAGCAAGGTTGCTACAGTAACAAGCAGAGGCGTTGTTAAGGGTGTAAGACCTGGTACAGCTTATGTTAAGGCTACAGCTGTTGACGGCTCAAGAAAGTATGCTCAGTGTAAGGTATCTGTTGCTGCTCAGAAGGTAACAAAGGTTGCTCTTAACAAGTATTCTGCATCTCTTGCAAAGAAGGGTGCTTATACAACAATTAAGGCTACAGTATCTCCTTCAAACGCATACAACAAGTACATCTTAGTTTCTAACTCAAACAAGAGCGTTGTTAGAGTTTACTCCTCTAAGATTGCTTCAGGCAAGACTGTAAAGGTTGTAGCTAAGAAGAGAGGTTCTGCTACAATCAAGTTCCCAGCTGCTGACGGTTCAAGAAAGTATGCTAATTGCAAGGTAACTGTTAGAAAGTAATTTTATTACTGGCTAATATTTAATCTGTTATAACAATTCCCCCATTCACCTTGGTGAGTGGGGGTTTTTGTGCAAAAAAATACAGGGTGTTAAACCCTGTATAAGTT
>JBGUUL010000056.1:0-2216 GCA_045133515.1 Ruminococcus sp. | reverse complement strand
CACTCCCTGTTGAACAGCTGATTAGTGCTGTGCTTAAAGAAATAGGAAGAAGATAGGAGGGTAACAGATGGATTTTGATGAAATAGATTTTGAAAACAGTATTGTAGACCCAGAGGAGTTACCCGATGAATTTGGAGATTCTGAAAATCCTCTAAGACCAAAAAATTTAGATGAATATATAGGGCAGGAAAAGGTAAAGGAAAATCTTGCGATTTATATACAGGCAGCTATACAAAGACACGAAACGCTAGACCACGTATTGTTATATGGTCCACCAGGATTAGGTAAAACAACCCTTGCTGGTATTATAGCAAACGAAATGGGAGTAAGCTTGCGTATAACCTCAGGTCCTGCAATAGAAAAGCCTGGTGATTTAGCTGCGTTACTTACAAACCTTAACGATGGTGATGTTCTATTTATAGATGAAATACATCGCCTAAACAGACAGGTAGAGGAAATTCTTTATTCAGCAATGGAGGATTTCACAATAGATATTATTACAGGTAAAGGACAAATGGCAGCTTCATACCATTTACCACTGCCAAAGTTTACCTTGGTTGGTGCAACTACCCGAGCTGGTCAAATTTCTGCACCATTGCGTGACAGATTTGGTGTTGTATTAAGGCTTGAGCTTTACACACCTGAGGAGCTTGGTAAAATTGTAACCCGTAGTTCCGGTATTTTGAATATGCCAATAGATGAAGACGGTGCTTTAGAGATAGCCTCACGTTCAAGAGGTACACCACGAATAGCCAACAGACTTTTAAAGCGTGTGCGTGATTTTGCACAGGTTATGAGCAACGGTGTAATCAACTGCGAGGTATCACAATTAGCACTTGAACGAATGGAGATAGACGAACTGGGATTAGACTCTAACGATAGAAGAATGATAGAGGCTATGATAAAATTCTATAAGGGTGGTCCTGTAGGAGTTGAAACTCTGGCTGCTACAATAGGAGAAGAGGCTGTAACCATTGAAGATGTATATGAGCCATATCTTATGCAGATAGGCTTTTTAAACCGTACACCAAGGGGTAGATGTGTTACAGAGCTTGCCTGCAGACATTTAGGCTATAATTATCCGTCAGCCGATAATGGTATGCAGTCGTTAATTTAGAGAGTTTAGAGGAATTGTTTTATGTTAGCGATAATTGGTGCAGTTTCATTTTTAGTTGTAATAGTAATGAGCTTCCTTCTAATATGTGGAGTACCATTAGGTGAGTTCACAATGGGAGGAGAGCTACTTGATAATGTTCCGAAAAAAATCAGGATTGTGATATCTGTATCTCAGCTTATAGTCCAATTGTTTTTTACGGTAGTTGTTTTACAGTCTGGTGGAATTATACCACTGTGGTTTTCTGAAAAGATAACTAAAATTATTTGTATAGTAATGGCTGTATATCTTTCAATTAATACGGTTATGAACCTTTTCTCAAAAAGCAAAAAAGAAAAGCTTGTTATGACACCAATAGCTTTGATTAGTGCAATTTGTTTTTGGATAACAGCATTACAGATGTGATTATGTGATATTGACTATATAAAATAGCAAAAGTATTTTTTAAAATAAATTAACAATAAAATTTGGAGGTTTTATTATGGGAAGACTATTTGGAACAGACGGTGCAAGAGGTGTAGCTAATACAGAGCTTACATGTGAGCTTGCTATGAATATAGGTAGAGCAGCTGCAATGGTGCTTACAGAGCAGAGTGATAAAAAGCCAGTTTTTGTAATTGGTAAGGATACACGTTTAAGCTCAGATATGCTAGAGGGTGCTATTATTGCAGGCTTATGCTCAGTTGGTGCAGATGTTATAACATTAGGTGTTGTTCCTACTCCTGCTGTTGCGTTACTTGTAAAGAAGTATAATGCAGATGCTGGTATTATGATTTCAGCATCACATAACCCATTTGAATTTAACGGAATTAAAATATTCAGTGTCACAGGCTTTAAGCTACCAGATAGTTTGGAAGAAGAAATCGAAGCAATCGTTCTTGACAATGTAAAGCCATATAAGGTTGCAGATATGGATAAGCTAGGTAAGGTAACAGTAGCAAATGATGCTGTAAACGAGTATGTTGACCATGTTGTTTCCACTGTACCAGAAAAACCACAGGGCTTAAAGGTAGCATTTGACTGCTCAAATGGTTCTTCTTCTCGTACAGCTAAGGCTATTTTTGAAAAGCTAGGTGTAGAGTGCCATATTACACACAGCACA
>JBGUUL010000055.1:0-2069 GCA_045133515.1 Ruminococcus sp. | reverse complement strand
TTACTTGAACAGTTTGTAAAGATTGATTTTGAGATTTTATCCGTATCCTATATTATAAGTGAGTTTTTTATGCTATGTCTTGCTCTGGTTATTCAGGAACACAGAAAAATTTTGTCTATATCTAATAAGATGATATTAAAAGATAATAAGGTAGAACATATAGCAGAAAAAGATAAGACCATATTAACTGGTTTAGAAAATACAGAAGTGAAGCCTCAAAGCGAAAGTGTTTTAGAACAAAAAGATATGCAAAATCAAGAGGATTCATTGGAATTAAAACAAGAAGAGTTAGTTCTTACAGAGCAACAGGAACATTTTTTATTAAATGTACATAGATTAACACCAACAGAGAATACAATATATGATTATTATTTAGAGGGGAAAACGACCAAAGAGATTATAAAAGAGTTGAATATTACGGAGAATACCCTGAAATATCATAATAAGAATATATATAGCAAATTGGGGGTTTCTTCCAGGAAAAAGCTGGTGGAGATTGCCTCGGAACTGAAAAAACAAAATAGAATGTAGTTATAAGTAATAGAATATATGAAATTGGACAAAGGAAGAAGTGCCAAGAGGTTACGTTGTTTGCAAAACGAGTGGGAAATATCCTACTCGTTTTTTATTTATAGCAAAATTTTTTCGCTTTCCTATAAAGTTCTCTCTGAAGGAGGCACACAAACTGGTTAAGAAAATAGCACTACATGTCCGAGCCTATCCCTATGCACCATCATCCTACCCTTATGCACCATCATCCTACCCTCTATACTACCATCGACCTACCCCCTATCCCACCCTGTTTTTGCAGAAAAGAAAGAAAACTACACTTGGTTATGTGATATGTGTGGGGAAAAAAAGGAAAACAAAATGTATAATTTAAGAAGTTGCTTAACCAAAAACAAGCATCAAAAATTTAAAGGGAGGATTGCGAATGAGTGAGCAAAAAAAAGTAGTAAATTTGTTAAAAGGAGGTAAAATAAAATGAGTAAGATTATGAAAAGAACATGGGCGCTTATATTGAGTTTGGTTATTGTGGCAGAGTTGTTACTGACAAGTAATATACCAGTAGAGGCAGCGGCCAAAAAGTATGTGACAGGATTAAAGGTTGCAAAGAAAAGTGTTACATTAGAAGAAGGGAAAAATACTAAAATTAATGTAACAGTAAAAGTTAAAGGAAACGCAAAAAAAACTATAAAAGTAAAAACCAGCTCCTCATCTATTGTTAAGGTAAAAGTTGGAAAGGTATCAAAAAAAGGAGTTACTCCAATTACTATTACAGCAAGAAAAAAAGGAAAAGCTACCATTACTGTTACAACTGTAGCAAAAAACAAGAAGAACAAAAAACTTTCTAAAAAAATCAAAGTAACAGTAAAAGCAAAGAAAAAACCAACAGCAACAAGTGCACCAACAGCAACAAGTGCACCAACAGCAATAAGTGTACCAACAGCAACAAATGCACCAACAGCAACAAATGCACCAACAGCAACAAGTGCACCAACAGCAACAAATGCACCAACAGCAACAAGTGCACCAACAGCAACAAATGCACCAACAGCAACAAATGCACCAACAGCAACAAGTGCACCAACAGCAACAAGTGCACCAACAGCAACAAGTGCACCAACAGCAACAAGTGCACCAATAGCAACAAGTGCACCAACAGCAACAAGTACACCAACACCGACTCCATCACAAGTTGTAGGGGATGAGGTAACATGGACAGTGGAAGAGGAGCCATATGAAGGAACTTTTGCACAAGTAGATTCAGAAACAAATGAGACACAGAATTTCCCAATTCAGTTATTACGAAAATACGTAAGTTTTAACCCATGGCCAACAACAAATGAACAGGTTCAGTATGTAATTAAAAATTGTGATGATCCATATGTAATTGCAGCATTATACGTTGTGGCATTGGATAATTACGAATATGGCTCCAGGGGAGATTATTCCGGAGTAACATATCAGATGATTGAATCCTTAATGAATGGTGCAGGAGCAATAACAGGTTCTAATTATGTATTAAGTAGTTTTGATAAACAACACATCAATGAGTTTGGAACAAA
>JBGUUL010000054.1:0-21944 GCA_045133515.1 Ruminococcus sp. | reverse complement strand
GGATTGAAACTTCGACAAAATCCAAGCACGCTGAAGACACTTCGAAAGTTGAGTGATGAGATTTGCAGAAAACATAATCTTTCTACGCTTGAACCATATGAAAAGGATGGAACGAAAATTTCAACCAGAGAATACCGAACCGCTGTCAAAGGTCATAGTTGGAAATTCAAGCTGATGAATGATATAGACAAAGCCATGGATTACAGTGGTAACAAGGATGAATTTATAAACTCAATGTCTGCAATGGGTTACTCAGTAACTTGGACAGACGAAAGAAAATATATTACATTTCAATGTCCAAATGGAATGAAATGCAGAGATATAAAACTACATGATGATAAATACAGAAAGGAAAATTTAGAATATGAACTCAATTACAGGCAATCAAAATATTTTAGAAAATCTGAAGCAGAAGAACAGCAGTGCAATGACAGCGTTGGAACTTCTATCAGGAGAGACAAAAGTAATTTCAGTACCGTCACAGGTCAGAGAGGAAGAACTCAATCTATTGAGGAATGCGATAACCTTTCAGCCACAGCTATACAATCTGATTTCCAAAATTTCAACGGACGACCAAATGGTGAAATATCTGGAGAGAGTCTTAGAAATCAACAAGGAGTATATGGAAACAATTTCCAAGGATTGTCAGAAGCAACTACAAGAAATATCAGCACAGATGGTACAGACGAATCAGTCCATTCTAAAAGAAATTCAGAAGGCTCAAACTCAGATGGAGGAATCATTCAAACAGGCTGGGAAGATTCAAGAAGAATTTTTGAACAACACCTTAAAGAAAGGTCACGAACTGGAGTCAGCAATAGCGGCAACTGTCAAGAAATCAAAGTTGCTGACAGCTTTAAAATGGATAACAATATCAATCATATCATCAGTGGCGTCAACTCTCTTGCTCAGTCACTTTCTCGGGTGACAGATGGTACTTCCGGAGACGAAGAAGAACGCAGAAAGAAAATTGAAGCTGAGCAAAACGGAAGTGACATTGGTATGCTGTTTGGTTTAACAGCAGGCTTGATTGCAGAGGTAATCTCAAATTCAAATGTAAAGGATGATGACTATGATTTGCTAGAAAATACTGACAAGGATTTTGATGAAGAAATTAATGATGAACCGACTATAAATATGTAGCCGGAGAAAGGAGAACTATGGGCAGAAAGAAAGAACCTGTAATAATCGAATCGGTATTTTACAACTACACAGGAACGGATGAACAGTTCAATATATTTCTGAAGAGTGTAATCAAAGACTATATTTCAGAAAATCATTTGCTCCCAAATGAAGAAAAAATAAATGATAAATTATCAGCGTAATCGCTGGATATTATAAAAGCTTTGTGATATGTTGTGGTTGCACCGAAATGGTGTGACCACAAGACTGCTAAACAAATAAATCAAAGGAGGGTGTTTATATATGAAAGTTTGGTTATACTATCGACTTTCTCGTGATGAAGATGCAGAGCTGAATTCACTTAATAATCAACGAAATATATTGGTCGAATATGCAAAGGCTAATAATCACGAAATTGTGGGTGAGTCATATGACGATAATGTTTCAGGTATGCATTTTAATCGTGAGGGTATAAACAAAATTTATGAAGAGGTAGAGAAGAAAAGTTTTGAAACAATTCTCGTAAAGGATATGTCACGATTAGGAAGGCACAAAACACAAACTGCAATGTTCATTGATTATCTTCGAGAAAATGATATAAATGTGTTGTCAGTTACTGAAAATCTTGATACAGGTAATGAGTCTGACGATTTGATTATTGGCTTTAAGGGTTTATTTAATGATATGTATGCTCGTGACATTTCAAAGAAAGTCAGAGCAGGTATGAATCAAAAATTGAAAGACGGAATGGTGCTAACTCCACCAATGGGTTACTTCAAAGATAAGAATACAAATGAAATAGTTGTGGTTGAAGAGCACGCGGAAATTGTTAGAAGAATTTTTGATATGTACCTTAGTGGATATGGCTTCAATTCAATAGCAAAAATTTTAAATGAAGAAGGAGTTAAATCTCCGGCATATTATCAGAAAAAACTCTTTGGAAAGAATCTTGGATACAATAAGCCTGAAATAGGAAGAAGATATCTATGGGATAATACAGGAGTTAAAAGAATATTGCAAAATGAATTTTATATAGGTACTGTTGTAAATCACAAGACTTACAATAATAAAATCAATCACATAAGAAAAAATCTTCCTAACGAAGAACAATATCGTCATGAAAACATTGTACCTGCCATTATCGGTAAAGATAAATGGGATCAGGTACAATTTTTAATTAATGACAAAGTTAAAAGAAATGTTAGAGCAGGAAGTAATAAGCCTTGCCATAGATATGCAGGTCTTATTAAATGTGGTGATTGCGGTTCAAGTTTCGTGTGTAAAACAAGAAATTGGCGTAATTATCCCGAAAGAATTGAATATGTATGCAACGGTTATCACAGATACGGAAAAGAAAATTGCTCACCTCATAGAATAAATGAAACGGAGTTAGATGATCTGATTTACAAAGAAGTGCTTAACATTAAAGACCAAGCAAAGGCTAATTATGAGTCAATAGAATCTGATGTAAAAAGCTGGATTAAACAAAAGAATACAGTGAGCAACAAGCTTAAAACCTTAACAGAAACTCTTGAGCAGAGAAAGAGTGATCAAAAAGAAATTTTGCTGGAGCGAATAAGAGATAGGGAACACGCTGATGTGTATACGGAAATGCTTGAAACTTGTGAAAAAGATATTCAAAGATTAACAGCTCAGATAGACTCTATAAAAGACTATAACAATACAATTAAAAAACGAAAATCAGAACTGAAGAAAACAGTTGATTTGATAGAAGAAATTGTCAAAGACGGTGCAATCAGTAACGCAAACTTAAGACTGCTGCTTGATGAAATTAAAATATACGAACAAAATAAAAAACTGAGAATACAGATTAATCTTAAAGCTGATTTTACTAAACATTTTGAAATATATAGTGAAAAAGGCAAGATTAATAATCTTATACTTCAAAATATAAGAAAATAAGAAGGCAGACGCGTAATCATTACAAAATTTGATTCGGTAAGTATCACTAAATCAAATGAATAAATATTGTAACAAATAGACAATAGATTTGTAAAGTTAGATTATGCGTCTGCCAACTTTTTTATTGCAGAAAAATGAAAAAAGCCCGATAAAATCGAGCTTTAGTGGTGCACCTGACAGGACTTGAACCTGCACCTTCGTGAAAAGATATGGACCTGAACCATACGCGTCTGCCAGTTCCGCCACAGGTGCTTATTAAGTTTTTGCCCTCAATTTTTACACGGTGAGAGCTACCGAGGCGGTGCTTACTTTCAGAAAAATCTTACTGTTCGGCATACTCCGCATATATCATAACAGATAATCTGTTACAAACTGATTTTACACAGAAGTGGCGTTACCTGAACCATACGCGTCTGCCAATTCCGCCATACCTGCTTATTAAGTTTTGCTCCTATTTTTACACGGTGGAGCAACCGAGGTGGGGAAAACATCCTAATCCACAAAAGAGGATGTGATGAAACATCATCAACATCCTCTCTATTATACCACTAAAATTCGTCCTCTGCAAGAGAAAATACTTCACATTTTCCATTTAAGCACAAGTTTTCTTGAATTTCACCACATTCGCAGTACATCTTATCCTGATTAAAGCTACCACAATTACGGCAAACCTCGTGGATTGCATTGTTGAGGCTTGTTTTATAGTCGGCTTTTGACATAATCTCAACCTCTACTTCCTCAATAATATTTATCTGAGCAAGGTTTAGGTAGGCGTCACTGCAATATTCATCTACAAAGAATGGTGGCACAGTTCTGCCAGATGAGATTTTCACAAAATCTACAAAGCTGTAGTAGTTCTCATTGATAAAGGGCTTTAACTCATCAAAGGAAGTAACACCCTGTGGGTAAAAGAAGTATTCTCCGTCAATAAAAAGTGCTTTCATTTTTATCAGCTTTCCATTTCTTTCTTTTCAGCTGCTAATTTTGCAGCCTTTTTCTGCTCTCTGGCTTTTTTCTTTGCCTCTGCATCCTTAGCCTTTTGAGCCTCATAAACCTTAACAGTTTCAGCAGTAGGGCCATCATACATCAGCTTACCCTTTCTAAGGTAAATGGCTCTGTCGCAGATTTCCTGTACCGATGGGGTAGAGTGGCTAACATAAAGGACGGTAACGCCCTGTGAGATAATCTCCTTGATTTTAGCCTTACATTTTCTCTTAAATGCATTGTCGCCAACGGCAAGTGCCTCGTCAACTACAAGGATGTCTGGCTCAATGTTAACATTGATAGCAAAGCCAAGTCGCATTTTCATACCTGAACTGTAGGTTCTGACAGGCTGGTCAATATAGTCACCCAGCTGAGCAAAGTCAATAATCTTTTCTTCAATTTGCTTAATGTAGTCATCCTCAAGACCGAGGATATAACCCTTGAGGTAGATGTTCTCTCTACCTGTCATTTCCATTGAGAAACCGGCAGTTAGCTCCAGCAGAGCAGCAACCTTTCCCTGAACCTCAACTTCACCGGTGGTAGGGAAGGTAACGCCTGTAATCATTTTTAGCAAGGTGCTTTTGCCAGCACCGTTGTCACCGAGAATACCAACGGACTCACCCTGCTTAATTGTAAAGCTAACGTCATTAAGTGCGTGGTGAATTTTTGGGTGTTTTGGCTTGATAAACAGCGCCTTAAGCCTTGCACGGTCACTTTTATAAAGTATATATTCCTTACTAACATTTTTAAAGGAAATAATAGTTTTGTCGCTCATTTTACTACTCCTTACAGAACATCAGGAAGTGTCTTTCGCAGACTGTTGTATTTGCGTACACCAAGGTAAAATACGAACAAGAATTCAAGTGCGAAAATAATAATTTCCCAGTTAAGGCCAAGGCCTGTTGGGTCAGAAACATGGCTTGTCCAGAATGGCTCGTGATAGAGAAATGCCTTGCGATATGAATTAACGAAGAAGTTAATTGGATTTATCAGCATAACAAATTCAAGCAGAGTCTGCATATTTGTAGGAGGTAGGTCATATGAACTGTAAATAACACCTGTCAGCCAGAAAATACCTGACATAATTGATGTAATCATTGATTCAAGGTCCTTACTAAAGGCGCACATTGGTGCTGTGCTCCAGGATAGAGCAAGGAAGAAGAAAAACATTATTGGACACAAAATGAAGAATTGCAGGGCATAAAGTGAAATAAACTGTGTGCCAAAGCAAACATCATAAATTCCAAGTATAAGCATCATTATTCCACAAAGCAAAAAGTGGATATATACTCTCGATAGAGAGGTGTATGTAAGTATTGTGGAAACAGGGAACTTGACCTTAGTAACAAATTGCCTGTTAGCTCTAATTGACTTTGCCCCCTGGGTTATACTTTCTGAAACAAACCACCAAGGAACAAATCCTGTTAGCATAAAAATAAATCTGTCAAAATGCATTACTGAGCCATTTGCAAGTGAAATATCCACAATGCCCATATTTTTAATGCCAACTGTAAATGCAAACCAATATACGAATAGGGTGAAGGATGGTTTAATCAATGCCCAAAAGGGACCAATGGCAGCACCCTTGTACTGTTTTACTAATTCTGTTTTGGACAGCTTAAAAATTTGCTTTCCAAAATGTCTGTGTTCTTTAATTATAGTTAAAATCTTAATCACCAGACCTTTTTGAATATATAAATTCTTTATCTTTCCATTATGGCTAATCTACACACATAACCAAATCTAATTATATGATAAAAACTGCTAAAAGTCAAATGATATATCAATCTTTTAACAATAAATACATAAAAGAAAACCTCTACAGTTTTCACTGTAGAGGTTTTGTGAATTATAACTAAAAGTTATTGGTAGGGATTAGTCCCAGCCTGTTGCCACAAGCTTACCATCCACTCTTTCGCCTGTTGTATAGTAGCCTGTGTGTCCAAGTGGTGTATCGCAAGTCTGGTCGGAACCGTTGTTGAATATTACATATTCTGCTCCATCTGGAATTTCGATTTCAAACTGCTGATTACCCATACCGTTATCGCCAATGTTTCTCATTTCCACGCCTGGCCATTCTGCGTTGCCGATTGTACCAATACCTTCTGAGAAGAAGTAAGCATTTACCTTACCCCAGTTCTGGTTGTCAGTAAACTGAACTGTAGAACCACCTGATGGTGTTGATGGTTTTGTTGGGTCGGAAGGAGAACCACCGTTCCAAGAACCTACACCTGAGCTTGTTGCTGTGTATGTGTCACCTGCAATAGTTGTTGACCAGGAGTTCCAAGTTTCGCTTTCGTTTTCTGGGTTGTTTCTCTGGATTGTAATGCTTGTTACAGAGTTTGGAACTGTTACTGTCCAAGTACCGTTGCCACCCTCCATATTGTACTTTGCACCTGTTGAGTTATCAACTACTACAAATAAAGCACTTGCATCAGCTAACCACTTCTGTGGTGTGCCATCTACGAGAGTAAACTTCTTACCGTCTGTAATTGGAGTAGTTGTAGCTGTTGTAGCTGTAGTTGCAGTTGTTGCTGTTGTTTCAGTTGCAGTTGTAGCTGTTGTAGCTGTTGTAGCTGTTGTTGGCTGAACATCCTTAACAGCGATAGCTGTGATGATAACATCACCATTAACTATTATGTCGATTGAATATGAACCGTCAGCATTAGCCTTAGCTGTTTCAACATCGTCACCGTTGATAACCTGCACAGTTGTAATCTTGTAGCCTGCATTTGGCTTAAGATTTGCCTTGTAGATTGAGCCTTCCTTAACTGTTTCAACACTGTTATCGCTTGTTACAAATGTTAGAGCATTGGTTACACCAAATGTCTTTAGAACATGCTTAGTTGTATTTGTTGTAGAAGGTACAGGCTTTGTTGTAGGTGTTGTTTCTTCAGGAGTTGTTGAGTCAGGAACTACATCACCAATTGGATATGATGAAGTGTACTGAACAAGGTACTTCTGAATTGCAACAGCATCACGAACTGTAATCTGACCGTCACCGTTTACATCAGCTGCAAGTTTCTGCTGTGCTGAATAAGCAGCTGTCTTAACAACATACTTCTGGATAGAAACAGCATCTCTGATAGAGATTTGGCCGTCAAGGTTTGCATCACCGTACTTGTAGCTCTGACCTGCTGGAACTGTTACCTCTGGAACAACTGTAATAGGAGTTGATGGTGTTGTAGCAGTTGTAGCAGTTGTTGCAGTAGTTGCTGTTGTAGCTGTAGTAGCTGTTGTTGCAGTTGTTACTGTTGTAGCAGTAGTTGGAATTGCCCTTGCAACTGCTGAAATTGTAATATCACCTGTAACGCTTGGAATGTTAATTTTGCCGTTTCCATATGCATTTGCTGTGATATTGTCAGTACCCATAATAACTGTTACGGAGCTTAGCTCGTAACCTGCAAGAGCAACAACATCTGACTTAAAGCTTGTGCCGTATGTTACTGTAGAAGCTGTGTTAGAAAGTGTTGTCTTAACAAGTGTCTTTGTAACAGCAAATGTCTGTGGTGTTGCTGTAGCAGTAACTACAATGTCACCTGTAACATTAGAAATGTTGATTGCGCCGTTTGAATATACAGATGATGTTACATCTGCGCCATCCATTGTAACCTTAACTGTGCCAAGTGTGTAGCCTGTCTTTGCAGTTAGGTTAGCCTTGTAGCTTGTGCCCTGCTTTGCAGTTGTAGCACTATTGTTTGAAGTTACATCAGTAAGTGTGTTTGTTACTGTAAATGTCTTTGCCTCTGCACCAGTTTCCATAAGGATAGTACCGTTTGCACCGGAGTTAAAGCTTACCTTACCACCACTAACTGTAGCTGTTGTACCGTCATAAACATTCTTAATCTGTGTACCATCTGGGAAAGTAGCTGTGTCAACTGTAACAGTAACATTTGTGTTGTTGCTTGCGCCGATAACAGCCATTACCTTGTCGCTTACGCCGTTCTTGTTGTAAACTCTCTGGAATGCTGCACCACTTGTAGCAGAAAGTGTTTTGTGTGAACCAGCACCAACTGAAATATGGTTGTTTCTGAACTGACCAACCTTCTGCCAGTGCTTAAGTAGAGTCTGGTCAATGCTATCCCAGTTCATAAATGAACGAACATTGTGGTCCTTAACATTAACTGAACCACCAACAAGTGGACGGTTAGTTTCATCACCGTAGAAAATCTGAATTGCACCAGGGAGTAGCTGGAATGCAGAGCCCTGATAAATCATATTAGTTCTGCAAAGTGCAGTATCGTGAGATGAAAGGTATGTTAGAACATTGAACTTATCGTTTGAGTTAATCTGGTTTGCATAGCTCTGATATGTGCTGTTGATTGAACCTGCAGCAGGAACACCTGAAACCTCTGAACCAAAGCTCAGTGACTGATTGAATGAGAAGTTAATCATTGAATCAAAGCCACCCTGAGTATAATATGAGTCATAGCTTAGGAAGTGAGGGAAGCACTCACCTGTCATCCAGAAGTCATCTGTCCAGTCAGCACCGTCCTTATTTGGGTTGTTCTGACGCCACTTCTTAAGGGATTCAGAGCACTGTGTCTTTAGAGCCTTCCAAGAGTCAAGTGAAACGTGCTTTGCAGTATCACAACGGAAGCCGTCAACACCGTACTTTTCAACCCACTGTGATAGCCAGTAAACAAGGTAATTTCTAACTGTCTTTTGCTTACCTGTGCTGAAGTAGCTGTTGAGTTCAGCCTGCTTTTGAGCAAGTGTGCCTTCCTTACCCCATTTTGTCTTGAGGATAGGAGGAATGTCAACAGTTGCATTTACATTTTCCTTTAGGTCTGGGAGGAAGCCAACTTCGCCTTCCAAGTCACCACTGCCCTTTGTGTAACCAGCAAGACCAGCTCTTAGCCAGTCAGAGCCAAACCATTTGCCCCAAGCAGTAGCATCTGAATTGTAGTCAATGTAGTTATGGTAGGTGATATCTGTCATCTTTGCATTGTAGTAAGATGTTTCCCAGCCTGACTTAAGTGTACCGTAGCCGTATTCAACCATATCCTGGTAGTTGTTGTAACCAACATGGTTCATAACAACATCAAGAACAATACGGATACCGTGCTTATGAGCTGTATCTACCATTGTTTCAAATTCTTTTTCTGTACCAAAGTTAGCATCTGTCTGAGAGAAGTCAAGAGCATAGTAACCGTGGTAAGAATAGTGAGGGAAGGAGCCTGACTTACCTGCGCCACCGTTGCAGTAGCCATGAATCTGCTCGTAAGGAGCAGAAATCCAAAGTGCGTTTACACCAAGGTCATCAAAGTAGCCCTCTTCAATCTTCTTAGTAATACCGGCAAAGTCACCACCCTGGAATTCACCAGCAGTAGAGTTGCCGTGTACAACCTGACCACTCTGGTTTAGTCCTCTGTTGTAAGAGTGGTCGTTACTTGTGTTACCGTTGTAAAAACGGTCGGTCAAAAGAAAATAAACCGATGCGTTATCCCAGCTGAATCCTGTTGTACCTGCTGAAGAAGCCACAGCATCAGTAGAAGCACCAACGCTTTCAGCCTTATCAGTAGAAACTGCCATTGCTGAGCCTGTTACAGTGAACACACTGCAAAGCATAGCAACAGTAAGAATCACGCTGAGAAACTTATTAAGTTTTTTCATTTCTTTTTCGTCCTTTCTTTTTTAAAATTTTTTAATAACACACTTTCTGTTATTATACTAATTATAACATATAACTCCTGAAAAAAGTATATGTGAGATTACCTAAAG
Organism: Ruminococcus sp.; assembly: GCA_045133515.1. Taxonomy (GTDB): domain Bacteria; phylum Bacillota; class Clostridia; order Oscillospirales; family Acutalibacteraceae; genus Ruminococcoides. The sequence continues at coordinate 12,191 of JBGUUL010000054.1, read as the reverse complement.
TTTGCCCAAAAGTTATGTGCAATATATCTAAGAAAAATTAACGATTTATGAACATAATATACAAGAGAGGGAGAAGTTTTTACTTCTCCCTCTTTGATAGAATTATTTATGAAAAATGTCCCTTTTTCTGTTTTGAATTTTCTTGATACAGTATTTCGCAGACTGCCATTTTTCTGATTATATTCTTAACAGTTTTGTCAAGGCCACTGTTTTCTCGATAATCAGCAGGATATATGTAGTCAACCCTGTCATTTACAAGTAGGTCGTTAACCTTTACTGTAACATCGCCTTGATAAACTGCTATGGAAACACCACCATAGGACTTCATCATTTTCATACAAGGTACATCAGAAAGTCCGTCACCAATATAAATCATATTGCAGAATGGTATGCGTTTGCTGTCATCAGGCATAGATTTGTTAAGGTCGTAGTCGTTGGCAATATCAAGAACACCCTTGTTTATTCTATAGACAAACTGGGTTTTGTTGGTGTAGTTTACAGCAGTTTTTGGGAATACAGCCTGTCCGTTTTCATCATATACAAACTCACATCCGTATATTTCCTTAAACTCCTTGCTGATAACTGTACCCTCGATTATTTCTTTAAGTCCGGAGGAAATAACATAATGCTCCAGCACCACATTGTTTTCCTCTGCAAAGGCATTGAGCCGTGAGAACCATTCCTTAACTCCTGGGAAAAAGTCAATAACATTTCCCTTTTCCACAAGACTTTCTCTTGTTAAAGGGATGTTCCTTTCCTTACTCTCAAGTAGCATTGTGTACATATAGGCAAGAACAGAGTCCATATGTAGGCTTGAGCCAACCTCGTTGGTTCTGCTCCAAAATTCCTTTGGAGTCATATTGAGAGAGGGAATAAAGGCATAGTCCTGCATATCCTTTGTACAAAGAGTTTTGTCAAAGTCATACATTATTGCGATTATAGGTTTACCTGTCATAGCTATACCTTGAATTATCTCTTTTTCTTGGATTTTTTCTTCTTGTAGTCAGGATTTGCCTTTTGGGCAGCAATTCTTTCAGCCTTTTCCTTTTTCTTCTTTCTGTCGCTAATAGCATATGGAATTGCAAAGCAGGCAAAAATCACAACAAGTACACCTACAAAAATAATGATTGGAATAAAAATGATTGGAATAAAGTTGAAGGATTCCTCATCTGTTTTTTCTGTAGAAGTATTTTCGTTAGCTGTTGTGTTTTCTACTGCTGTTGTACCCTCAACACCCTCATATGGGTCAGTTGCCTTTGCAAGTGAGCTTTCCATATTCTTTTGGTATTCAGTGATTTCAACACTTTCAACCTTAACTTCGTTTACAGGGGAGCTTTGTTCACCTGAACTGCTAAGCTGTTTTTCACACTTGGAAATTGTGTCAACAACATCCATACCGGAAAATACCTGTCCAAATACTGTGTAGCCATTGTCAAGACTTGCGCTGTTGTCAACAGAGTTAATGAAGAACTGACTGCTGTTTGTATCAGGACCTGCATTTGCGTAGGAAACTGAACCACGAATGTTTGAAAGCTCATCTACACATTCATTTTCAAATTCAGTACCCCAGCAGGATTCTCCACCTGTGCCGTCAAAGTTGGTATAGTCGCCACCTTGAATCATAAAGCCGTCAATAACTCTGTGAAAAATTGTGTTGTCGTACTTGCCGTCCTTAGCAAGTGTCTGGAAGTTTTCAACACCCTTTGGAGCATACTTTTCAAAGAAGTTCATTGCAATATCGCCATAGTTTGTGTGGATGATTGCAACTGTGTCACCCTCTTTTGGAACAGCCTCTTGATTAAATGTTGCTGATGCTGAAAGTGTAGCTGAAATTGTCATCATAATGCACATTACAGCCACAAGAAAAATGCTTGAAATTCTTTTCATTTAATAATACCTCTTTCTGTTAAAATTACATAGCATTTTTATTGTATATTAAAATCCAAAATAATTCAAGGTTTAGTGGGAATTTTCATATTATTTTCATATTCAGAAGTTGGTGTCAGTCATATTTTTGTTCCCCAAAGCATAATTATATGTGTAACAAAATAATCGGAGGAAATAAAATGACAGATTATCTACCTGAAGGACGCAGAATAGATACATATGAAAATTTGGAGGCACTTTCAAGTCTTAAATCCCTTGGAGATGCTATGAGGGACAACAAAATACTTGAGGCAAGGGCAACTGTGTGCGACAAGAACCATAACCTTATTGTGGATTTAGGCTTTATGAAGGGTATTATCAACAGGGAGGAGGGTGCTATCGGCATAAGGGACGGCAAGGTCAGGGATATTGCCGTAATTTCAAGGGTGAACCGACCTGTCTGCTTTGTGGTAACAGGCTTTGCAAAGGATAACAAAGGGAACAATGTTGCCCTTCTTTCAAGGGAAAAGGCTCAGCTAATGTGCCAAAGGGATTACATAAGCACTTTAAGACCTGGGGATATTATTGACGCCAAGGTAACTCACCTTGAAAACTTCGGTGCATTTGTGGACATTGGCTGTGGTATTGTGGCTCTCATACCCATTGATGCAATTTCCGTTTCAAGAATTGAGCATCCCAGGGAGAGGTTCACCGTAGGAATGAACATAAAAGCTGTGGTGAAAAGTCTTGATAACGGACGAATCAGCCTTTCCCATAAGGAGCTACTTGGCACTTGGGAGGAAAACGCAGAGAGATTCTCTCCAGGAGAAACTGTTGCAGGTATTATCAGAAGTGTTGAAAGCTACGGTGCATTTGTGGAGCTTTGCCCTAACCTTGCAGGACTTGCAGAAAGTAAGGAGGGCATCAAGGTAGGGGAACAGGCATCTGTTTTCATTAAAAGCATTATCCCAGAGCGAATGAAAATCAAGCTGATTATTATTGATACTTTTAAGTATGATTATAACCCTACTCAGCCGGAATATATTTACGAGGGAAAGCATATGGATACCTTTTTATACAGTCCTGTTAATGCCGATAAAACAGTAGTAAGTGCCTTTGGTTAAGGTAAGTACCATTTATTGTACAGGAAGTTGAAATTCAATCTCCTATATGCTATTATAAAAGAAAACACTTTATAAAAACATATTATAAATAGTATATAGGAGATGCTTATGGATAATTTATGGCTTGTAATAATAACAGCCCTGCTGATAGTTGAGGGTGTAGTTCTTGTTATTCTTCTGAAAAAGAAAAATGATAATAATTTAAAGGGTGAAATTGACAGCCTTAGACAGGATATGAACAACACCACTATAAATAGTATAAAGGTTATGTCGGATATGGTAAACCAAAATCAGCAGAATATGGCTGTTAGTCAGAACGAAAAGCTGATGCAAATGGAGGAAAGGCTGAAAACCTTTTCCCTTGAAAATAGCCAAAGCCTTGAAAATATAAGAAGTGTTGTGGAAAAACACCTTACATATTTGCAGGAGGACAACAACAGACAGCTTGAAAAGGTGAGAGAAACTGTTGACGAAAAATTGCAGAAAAGCCTTGACGATAAGCTTAGCAGGTCCTTTCAGCTTGTTAATCAGCGACTTGAACAGGTGTATAAGGGGCTTGGAGAAATGCAGAGCCTTGCTGTAGGTGTTGGTGACCTTAAAAAGGTTCTTTCAAATGTAAAGACAAGGGGCATACTTGGTGAAATTCAGCTTTCAGCAATTCTAAAGGAAATTCTTGCCCCTGAACAGTATGAGGAGAATGTTGCCACAAAGAAGGGCAGTAGAAATGTGGTGGAGTTTGCCATAAAGCTACCTTCCGACAATAACAGCTTTGTGTATTTGCCCATTGACAGTAAATTCCCAGGGGATACATACCAGAGCCTTGTGGATGCTATGGAAAGTGGCAACAAAGAGCAGATAAATATTGCCTCAAAGGCACTTGTTACAAGGATAAAGCAGGAGGCAAAGGATATTAGGGATAAGTATATTTCCCCACCAGAAACAACAGAGTTTGCAATTATGTTTCTTCCTTTTGAGGGCTTATATGCCGAGGTGGTAAACCGTGGCTTAGTTGAGGTGCTACAGAGGGATTACAAGGTTAATGTGGCAGGACCTTCAACAATGGCTGCACTTCTGAATTCCTTGCAAATGGGCTTTAGAACCCTTGCCGTTCAAAAAAGAAGTGCAGAGGTTTGGAAAGTCCTTGGAGATGTGAAAAAGGAGTTTGACACCTTTGGCGTAGTCCTTGACAAAACTCAACAGAAAATCACTCAAGCAAATCAGGAGCTTGACAAGCTCATTGGTGTTCGCACAAGGCAAATTCAGAAAAAGCTCTCTGCTGTTCAAACCTTGGAAGATAATTCTGAAAAAGAAAATAACCTGCTATTATAAGAAAAAGGACTGTTTTTACAGTCCTTTTTACCTTTTTTTGTAAGTATTTATTATTGCAAAAAGTGGTGAAATAGGGTAATATTAAGGTAGGAGTGATAAAATGAAAAGAGCGTTATCATTATCAGTAGTGTTAATTTTACTTATGGGACTTTTCCTAACAGGCTGTGGCAAGGAAGAAGTTACCAAGGTTACAATATCGGATAAAGAAGTAAATATGCAGTTAAAGGATACCTTCAACCTTTCTGCCACCGTATCACCAAAGGACGCAGCAGAACCAATGGTATATTGGGAAAGTGAAGATTCAAAGGTTGCAACAGTTAAGTCCGGTGTTATTTCAGCTGTTGGAGAGGGAGAAACCACCATTACTGCCTTTACAAGCAACGGTGTGTCCGATACCTGCAAGGTTAAGGTTCAAAATATCCCTACAAAAAAGCTAACTATAAATAAGAAGAAGTTTACAATGATGGTTGGCTCTACCGAAAAGCTTGAATATACTGTAGTGCCAAGTAATGTTACAGATAAGGCAATTTATTGGGAGAGTAGCGACAACGAGGTTGCCACCGTTGACAACGGAAAGGTTTTTGCAAAGTCTGTGGGTGAATGTACAATCACAGCCTCTGCATCAAACGGAGTAAAGTCAAAGTGTGAGCTTACTGTTAAGATTAAGCCCACAGGAGTTCGCCTAAGTATGAACAGTGCCTCTGTAGGTACAGGAGAAACATTGGAGCTTACTGCAAAGGTGTTGCCTGATTCCTCAGCCTACAAGGATGTTAAATGGGAGTCCTCTAACGAGAAGATTGCTACAGTTGATGAAAATGGCAAGGTAACTGGCAAGAAAGCAGGAAAATGTAAAATCTATGGAGTTACTACCAACAATAAGTACGACTATTGCACCTTGACAGTTGCTCAAAAGGACTTGAATTATAAGGGTAGTGGCAACAAGGACATTACAGGAATTTCTGTTTCCGAGGGTGTCTATGCCATTACAACAGAGCATAAGGGTGACGGAATTTTCAGAGTAGTTGGCTCTGACGGTGACGGACGAGAATATATTTATGTGGATACAAATGGAGAATACAGCGGAACTATTGTCTATGCAAAGGGCAAAAGTGACGGTATTGACAATGCAACCTTGAGAATTGCAGCAACAGGTGATTGGAAAATCAAAATCAAGGCTATTGAATACAACGGTACTGACAATATTACAGGCTCTGGAGATTGTGTATCCCCAATGTTTAAGGGTACAAACCTTAAAAAGGATGTTAAGCTGAAAAATAAGGGCCAGGATGACTTTACAGTTTTCCTCTTTGACCAGAACGGAAAGCAGATTGGCGTCCTTTGTGATGAAATTGATGATTTTGAAGGCACAGTTACTGCAACTCTTGATAAAAACAAAAGCTACTTCATTGTTGTAAAATCAAAGGGGGATTGGTCAGTTGATTTTGACAATGACAGTAAGGAAACAAAGGTAAACAGCACAAATTCATAGTATAAAAGCATCACCTCTGGCAATACTTTTAGTAGTAATTGTCAGGGGTGATTTTTTGCAGTATAGTAAGGTTGAAATTTGTGGTGTAAACACAAGCAAACTAAAGGTGCTGTCGGAAAAGGAAAAACGCAGACTGCTGGAAATTATGAGTAATGGAAGTGAAAAAGAGAGAAAATCTGCCAGGGAAAAAATGATAAACGGCAATCTTCGACTTGTTCTTTCCGTAATTCAACGCTTTACAAACAGAGGAGAAAATCTTGATGACTTGTTTCAAGTTGGGGTTATCGGACTAATAAAGGCAATAGACAACTTTGACAGTAGCCTTAATGTGCGATTTTCCACCTATGGCGTTCCAATGATAATCGGAGAAATTCGCCGTTATTTGCGTGACAACAACGCATTAAGGGTTAGCCGTTCTATGAGAGATACTGCCTACCACGCTATGCAGATAAAGGAAAAGCTCCTTAACGAAAATAACAGAGAGCCAACTGTGGAGGAAATTGCCAAGGAGATGAATGTTCCAAAGGAAAATGTGGTACTTGCCCTTGAGGCTATTGTTGAGCCTGTTTCCCTTTATGAGCCTGTTTTCTCTGATGGTGACGATACAATCTATGTTATGGATATGCTAAGCAACAACAATTCCGACAGCAACTGGCTGGAGGAAATATCCTTTAAGGAGTCCATAAAAAAGCTAAGCGATAGGGAGAAGAAAATCCTCTCCCTAAGATTTTTAAAAGGCAAAACGCAAATGGAGGTTGCCCAGGAAATAGGCATAAGTCAGGCTCAAGTTTCAAGAATAGAAAAGGGTGCCTTGACCCAAATTAAAAAAGATATGTGAAAAATAAAATATTTTGGCAATTCTTCTTTACTTTCCCATTTTAGTGTGTTAAAATCTAATGTTGAAGAAGTAAAGGAGAATTTACTTATGAATGATAAATTAAAGAACGACTCAACAGATTTGCTTTTTAAGGCAATTCTCAGTCTTAAAAATGAAGAGGAATGTTACAAATTTTTTGAGGACCTATGCACCGTTCCAGAGCTAAAGTCAATGTCACAAAGACTTGTGGTGGCTAAAATGCTTACCGAAAAAAAGGTTTACAGCGATATCGTCACAAAAACAGGTGCATCAACAGCCACAATTAGCCGTGTTAACAGAAGTCTTATCTATGGCTGTGACGGTTATGAAATGGTGTTCAGTCGCATTGACAAAAAGGAAGAAGAATAATGTCCTCCTACGAAAGATTTGCAGATTTTTACGATAGTCTGACGGACAATGTGGAATACGAAAAACGGGCAGATTATATCATCAATATTCTTGAAAAGAAACATAATCACCCAATGGGGCTTACCCTTGACCTTGCCTGTGGTACAGGCACCCTTACAATAAGCCTAAAGGAAAAGGGCGTTGATGTTTACGGCATTGACGGTAGTGAGGAAATGCTGTCCGTTGCCTTCCAAAAGGCATTTGCAAAGGATTTGCAGATACTTTTCCTCTGTCAGCCAATGGAAAAGCTGGACCTCTACGGTACAATCGACACCTGTGTCTGCACTTTGGATAGCCTTAATCATATTACCGATGAAAAGGTGCTTAATAAGGTTTTTGAGAGGGTTTCCCTCTTTATGAATAAGGGTGGCTACTTCCTTTTTGACCTTAACACACCCTACAAGCATAATGAGGTTCTCTCTGACAATGCCTATGTGTTTGAAACTGACAAGGTTTTCTGCGTTTGGCAGAACACTATTCTTGAGGACAATGTGGTGGATATTGATTTGGACTTTTTCGTTAAGGATGAGGATAGCTACCATAGATATAGCGAGTATTTTCAAGAAAAGGCATATCCTCTTGACACTATTAAGAATATGCTTGAGAAAAACGGATTTTCCCTTGAGGCTGTCTATGGCGACTTAAGTGATGCTCCTCCAGAGGAAGATGAAGAAAGAATAATTGTAATAGCAAAGAAATTGTAATAAAGGAAAATTTGTATGGATAAAATCACAAGATGTATAACCCACGATGGTGCAGTTATGGTGGCAGCTATAGATTCAACAGAAACTGTTTTTACTGCCCAAAAGCTACATAATACCACTCCTGTAGCCACAGCAGCCCTTGGCAGACTTCTTTCTGCAACATCAATTATGGGGGCAATGCTTAAAAACAGTAAGGCTACTATAAATGTTCAACTTGCAGGTGACGGTGACCTTGGCATTGTTACAGCAGTTGCCAATAGTAAGGGCTATGTTAAGGGATATGTTAGTAACCCTAATTGCAAAACCGAATATTATGATAATGGACATATAAATGTTGGCAAGGCAGTTGGTAAGGGAATACTTAATGTTATGCGTGACGAAGGCGCAGGAGAGCCTTATATCGGCAAAATTCCCCTTGTAAGTGGTGAGGTTGCCGAGGATATTGCAAACTATTATGCCACAAGTGAACAGATTCCAACAGTTTGTGCCTTGGGTGTCCTTGTGGATAAAAGTGGTATGGTTCTTGCCTCAGGTGGTGTCCTTTTGCAGATGCTCCCAGGTGCTTTTGAAAGTGACATTGATAGGATTGAGGAAAATCTAAAGTCTGTTCCAAGCGTTACAAGAATGTTAGCTGACGGTCTTACCCCACTTCAAATGGCTGAAAAGTTCCTAAAGGGATATGAGGTTGATGTTCTTGACGAATATGAGGTTGGCTACTACTGTGGCTGTAGCAGAGATAAGATTGAAAACATCTTTGTTGGTATGCCTGAATCAGAGCTGAGAAATCTACCAGATGAAAATGGAGAAGTTAAGGCAGGATGCCACTTCTGTAATAAGGAATATATTTTCACTACAGAGGATATTGAAAGGCTAATAAAAGAGAAATAAACTTTTTTAAAAAATTTAAAAAAAGGTATTGACATTTTAGCTTTCATAGTGTATTATAAATATCGTCGCTGATGACCAGCGACAATGTGGGAGCATAGCTCAGCTGGGAGAGCATCTGCCTTACAAGCAGAGGGTCACAGGTTCGAGCCCTGTTGTTCCCACCAATTTTTGGCCCGGTAGTTCAGTTGGTTAGAACGCTAGCCTGTCACGCTAGAGGTCGTCGGTTCGAGCCCGATCCGGGTCGCCAAAAATTGCCTCTGTAGCTCAGTCGGTAGAGCAGGGGACTGAAAATCCCCGTGTCGATGGTTCGATTCCGTCCGGAGGCACCAATATGCGGATGTAGCTCATCTGGTAGAGCGCCACCTTGCCAAGGTGGAGGTAGCGGGTTCGAGCCCCGTCATCCGCTCCAAATCAAAAAGCACTGAAAAGTGCTTTTTGCATATGGCGTCATAGCCAAGTGGTAAGGCACGAGTCTGCAAAACTCTGATTCCCCAGTTCAAATCTGGGTGACGCCTCCAAAGAAATTCCGTACACGCAAGTGTGCGGAATTTTTTTACTTATTCACTATTAACTATTCACTTTTCACTAACTTAAATACTTCTTCGTGTACGGAATTTTCAGGTAAGAAGTAAGAGTGAATAATGAAGAAGTGTTGCGAAAATTACTTCTTACTGATATAATTTTGTTGTGTGAGGTGGAAAGTTTATGAAAGATAGCGCTTTAATTAACAAGTCAAAAAATTTTGCATTAGAAGTTTTAAAAGTTTGTAAAGAACTTAGAGCGACAAAATGTGAAGGCGTTTTGATTAACCAATTTTTACGTTCGGGTACAAGTATTGGTGCAAATGTCAGAGAAGCATTTTATGCTCATAGCAAAGCTGACTTTGTATCAAAATTACAAATAGCATTGAAAGAGTGCTATGAAACCGAATATTGGATTGAACTTTTAATTGACGGCGGATATTATGCAAACAATGAAATAAAAGAATACTGTATTGAGGTTAAAAAGATTTTGATTGCCTCAATCAACACCGCAAAGAAAAATATGAAAAAGTGATTTCTTTTTACAGTTGATTTACAGAAAGATATATTAGAATTTGTTGAGGAAAACTAAATGAAAGAAAAAACACTTATTTTTTTACGATGGATATGTTCATTTATCGGTTGTTTTATTGTTATATATTCCATTGTTTTTGTAGGTGGATGGAAACTGTTTGAAAGTAATGATATAATTCTTATAGAAATTGGTGCTTCACTTATTTTGTCAGTATTTGTATTTGTTATTTTAGAAGTGATGCAAATGCTATATAAAAGGATAGAAAAGTTAGAGAAACAGATAGAAGAGTTAAAAAATAGGGATACTATAGACTAATTAAAACTCTCAGCTTGTCAAATTAGTTCATTTAACTATCCAACAAATCCTCACTCATAAGAGTGAGGATTTTACTTTTTCACTCTATATTAAAACACCTGCATAAATTTTCCACCTTCGTCAATAATAGTGACGGAGGTGTTTTTTATGGATGAATATAATAAATACAAAAGTAATCACAATAAAAAACAAAAGATGAAAAACAAAATTAGCTTTTACATTTCTTTGGCAGTGTGCATTACTGCTGTTGGTCTTGCAGTGTGGTCAACCTATGCCTCATATTCCGATTATAAGGACAAGCAAAGGGAGTTGCTAACGGTTACTGCAACACAGGCCAATAATGAAGTTACAGGTGTGACGGTTGAGGAAACAACAGTGGCAGAAACCACCACACAGGAAATTACCACAGAGCCAACAACTGAGGTAACAACAGACCCTACAACAGAGGCTACAAGCATTAGTGAGGAAACAACAACTCTGTCAGCAGTTGAGGCTATGCTACAAGTTCCCGGTTCGCTAATTTATCCTATTGAGGGAGGAACTGTTACAAAAGCCTATTCAGAGGAGGCAGTTTATAGTAAAACAATGGGGGATTATCGCAGTCATTTAGGCCTTGACTTTGCCTGTAAAAAGAAAACCACCGTACAAGCTATGGCTGACGGTGTAGTTGGGGATATTTATAACGATGAAAGAATGGGCAAGGTGATAATTCAGGATTGTGGCTCATTTATGATTTATTATAGTGGACTTGATAATATTAAGGTCAATGTAAATGATACTGTTGTCAAAGGCGATGTGCTAAGTAATGTTGGTACAATTCCTTGCGAGAATAAGGACGGAGTCCATCTTCATATTGCAGTAAGGGTGAATGGTAGCTATGTTGACCCACTTTCAGTAATCAGTAATAATGAATAATATGGGCTCAATTTTCATATAATACTATCCCTGCCCTCGTTTCGTTCAGGGGCAAAAAAAGGATGAGCTTAAATTCTCAATAAGCTCATCCTTGTTAATAATTATTTTGGTTAATCATAGGAGTTATTTATCTCTGGCTTTCATACCAAATAGTATCCTGAAAGATAAAGTCATCAATATCTCCAAGGTCAACTGCCTTGTATATGGCTGTCATATGTGAACCTCCTTTTTAGAACATATAATTATTCTATTCAGGAGAATTCATTTTATGACTATTATTTTCCTAACAGCTCAACATAAGTCTTAATCAGACTTACAGCATCCTCTTGGCTCATCTTACCACTATTTATGCACAGGTCATAGTTTTGTGCTTGACCCCACTTTTGTCCTGAATAGAAGCTATAATAATTTGCACGGTTTTTGTCAGTCTTGTTTACAATCTGTTCAGCTCGTCTTTTGTCAACATTGTGATATTTAATAGCTCTTTCTTTTCTATATTCTATATCAGCGTTGATAAAGATGTTAATTACATTTGGATAATCTCTGAGAACATAGTCAGCGCATCTGCCTAAGATTACACAAGGACCTTCCTCTGCAAGTTTTTTAATCATCTTGTGCTGAATTATGTATAGCTTGTCGTTAACAGGTAGGTCGCCAACTGCAGAAAAGCCGTTGCCAAAGTTGTATAAACCCATTGATAGAGAATACAAAAGGCTGTTGGTAGCCTTTTCATCAATATTTTCAAAAACCTCAGGACTCATTCCGCTTTCCTTTGCAGCCTCGGAAATAAGCTCTTTGTCGTAAAATTTAATACCAAGCTCATTAGCAAGTGATTGTGCTATATCTCTGCCACCACTGCCAAATTGACGAGCAACTGTAATAATATGTTTTGTCTTGCCCATTGGGACTTTCCTCCCTTATAATTTAGTAATATTATTATATCACAAAAAAATTAAAAAATCACTATATATATAAGTATAAAAAAATCTTTAGCAATTTTTAACAAGTGAGAAATATTTTTGTTGTGCAAATAAACAATATATAAAAAACTCTGTAAAGTTAGCTCCTGTTATATATTATGTATATACATTATATATGTTAAAAATAGGACAGAACCACAATATATATGGCTTTTTATGGTGCTTAAAAATTTTTTAAAAAAATTTCAAAAAAAGTATTGACAATTGGGGTAAAAGGTCGTATAATAAGACACGTTCCGCTTGAGGGAACAGCTCGAAAGA